>JAEOTE010000053.1 GCA_016839945.1 Candidatus Heimdallarchaeota archaeon
AGTACATAAGCAAACAATAGAGTGACTAAAGGTTGAGCTTTTTGAATTAAAATGGCTATTGTAGGATTTCCTAAACCAAAGGATATTAGATAGAAGAATAAACCTAAAGCAGATCCACCAAAGGATATATACATCAATGACAACCAATCTTTTCTTGTGAAATTTTTTAAGGGAGCAAGGATTTTACGAAAACCTCTTCTAATGATTAAAATTGGTAGAAGAATCATCATACCAAAGAAATGTTCAATTAAAGCAATGAAAGATGATCCTCTTGGCATAACCATTGGAAGAGTATTCTCTAAAGGAAACACTACTCCAGGTGATGAGAAGATTAGTGGGTATCTTACTGGAGCATCAAAAGCTCTTGCTGCATTAGCTAGTGAAACAAAAGCTGGACCAAATTTTTGCATTTTTAGATTATCTTCTTCACTCATGAAATCACTATGTCATTTATACGACAGTCGTATTTGACTACACAGTTTTAAGTTTGTGGGTGTAGTTACCTAAAATGTGGTAGCAAAATCAGGATAAAACAACTTCAGATACAATGAATTTATCATATATTTCTTGGTACATAGATACTAGGGATTCAGTAGCTATTTCTTTTTCAAACATCCTCTTTAGTTTGTTTTCTGGTTTTCTTCTCTCCCATAGTTTGTGGATTCTTTTATATAAAGATTTTAAGAATGACCAGAGTAGAAGAGGAACGAAAAGGATTATTTTTAACAAAACTTTACCTAATTTCAAAAAGAATTTACCAAAATCTATATCCATATCTTTCTTGAGATTGAATTTCTTTCCTTTTTCAACTACAGAGAAGTATGTATCAGTAAAAGCTGTATTAATTTCTCGAAATCTTTTTCTGATTAATCGTGGAATTGTTAAAGTTTTCTTTGAGAAAATTGTCTTAACTAGGGTAAAAATTATGTGTTTAATGTAAAGAATCAAGGCAAAAAAAACCAAAAAGAATGGCATTAAAAATGCTACAATAGAGACACCAATCCCTTTCAAGATTAACACCCATGTTGGGAGATTCTTGAAAATATCAATTAAATATTGTTGAGCTCCTAAAGCTAATGAAATCGCTAATTTATTGTATTCAATATCAGTCATTATTTGTTTATACTTTTTCTCTTGTTTTGCTATTCCTTTCAATGCACCATTTATCATCATGACTTTCAATATATACTCATCAATCTCTTCATTTTTTACCTTCAGAACAATATCTTGAAGAGCATTTTCAGCTTTTTCTTCTGTTAATTTATTATTTAATGCGAATCTTTCTAGTGCTTCGTCTCTCCTCCATGGCAAAACAGATGATTCTTTACTCCATATCAATAAAGCGAATGTTCTTGAAGTTTTTTGAGTTATTTTTGTCAAGTCAAGTTTCTCTAAAGGTATTTCTGCTTTTCTTAATAGTATCTCTAACATTTCTTTTGATCTATCTGGAACTTCTTTAACATCCATAGCCAGCAAACCTTGAACTTTTCCTTTTATTGTTTCAGCTTCTTCTAAAAGTTCTATTTTAAATTCCTCAAAGGTTTCAGAAGAAATTGGAGGTGCGTCAAAAAAACTGAAAGACGAACGAACAGCATAATATGGGAGTGAGAAAAAGTTTTCAAGATCCTGAAATACTGCAGCCCATCTGTATGCTCCTAATCTTAGCATATTTTTACTTGTTTCATGAAATATTACATAGATAGGACCAAATATTGTAGAAATAAAAGAAAGGAGCAACATAATGGTACCTATCATTAAAATAATGACTATTCTTGGTAAAGCTGGAAACCACCCTTGTATAATTAATATCAAAGATTCTCCCCAGATTATTGTAGGAACTAGAATAATAAGTATTGGAGAAATCCCCATACTTATTGCCTGTCCAATTCCTCTTCTTAATGGATAAGCTTTCTTTACCTTCTGTTGATTGATAACCAATTCATCAAGTTCTTTTGAAACTTCCATGACTTCTTTGGATTTCTTTCCAGCGAATAATTCAGATACAGAAAGAGTTGTTTGTCTTAACATTTGTAGAAAAGGAACGTATTCCCTCAATGCTTGGGGAATAAAAATATCGAAAAGAACTAAGATGAATTTTGCTAAAATAGATAGGGTAGTGAAAATAACAGAAAGAAAATTGAATGAAAATCTAGCTGCTTTGGGTAACATCTTTTTCTCTTTGTCAGCTTCTTCCTCTGTTACTCCTTCTTCCTTTGTTGCTTCTTCTTTAAGTTCTTCAGAATTTTTTTCCGAAGCTGACATAAGTTTACTTTCTACAATATTCAATTTTAATATTGTGAAAGTGTCGCTGAGAGTACATCATGATACCAATAAATCTGAAAGTAGCATTTTTTCATAGATTTCTTGATACATTGAAACGAGAGATTCAGTTGCTAATTCTCTTTCAAAATCTCTTTTCATTTTTTCTTCTTCACTTACTCTTGTCCATATTCTTTTGATTATGTTGTAAATAGACTTGAAAAAAGACCAAAGTAAAAGAGGTATGAATAAGATAAGCTTAAGTAAGACTTTACCTGCTCTAATTGACAATTTCTTTAAATCTAAACCAAAATCTTGTTTTAAGTTTAGCTCCTTTCCTCTTTTTTTAACTGAAATATATGTTGTTGAAAAGGTGTTACTTATTTCTCCAAATCTTTGACTAACAAATCTTCCAATTTTTAGTATTCTAAAAGAGAAAATTGTTTTAAAAATTGTTACAAAGACATGAATAAAATATGAAATAATAGCTTGTATTAAAACAACAGAAGGAACAAATGGAGCAATTAATGATGTAAAAAGATTTCTTGAAAATTTCTTATACCAAGGAATAGGACTGTATTTATCTTTAATATATTGTTGAGCACCCAATGCTAGAGAAATTGCCAATTTATTATACTCTATATCAGACATTAATTGTTTGTATTTCTTTTCTTGTTTCGCGATACCTTTAAGGGCTCCAGTTATAACTACTGAAGAATAGAGATCATAACTTAAGAACTCTTCCTCAAGTTTTTTAATAATTAATTCAAAAGATTTCTTTGCTTCTTTTTCATTCATATTGTAGTTTTTAGCAAATTTCTCACTAGCTCGACCTCTCTTCCAAGGAAAGATTGAAGACTCCTTCTCCCAAATTAGAAGAGCAAACGTTCTAGCTGTTTCTTCTTTGATCTCAGAGATATCCAAATCACTTAAAGGTAATTCTGCTTGATTTAATAAATGTTCAAGGCGTTCTTTTGATCTTTCAGGAACATATTGCGAATCTAATGCAATTAAGCTCTGAACTCTCTTTTTCATTGTATCCAATTCATCGACTATTTCTAGTTTGAAGTCTTGAAACGTTTCGGTTGATATAGGAGGTGAATCAAAAAGTGTAAAACTACTCTTTGCAACATGATAAGGAATGGAAAAAAGATTTTCTAAACCTTGATAAATCGCAGCCCATCTGTAACCTTTGTATTTCATCATGATTGAACTACTTTCATGAAATAGAGAATAAATTGGACCAAAAATTGTTGCTAACCATGAAGCTAAAAGAAGTCCCGTACCAAATAATGAAATAGTCCAAAATTCAGGCAATCCAGTAGCGTCTTTGATTAAACCTAGTAAATCAATATACTCAATACCATAAATTCTACCAATAGCAGTAGGTATTCCAATAAAAACAATTGGAGTTACAGCTAGATTTATTACTTCTCCAAAACCTCTTCGGAGAGGATATGCTTTTATCATTCTTTGTTCTCTTAGAACTAATTCATCAAGTTCTTGTGCTACTTCAACAATTTCTTTTGATTTCTTCCCAGCGAATAAATTAGAAGCTGTTAAAGCATATTTTCTGTACATTTGAAGAACAGGAACTAATTCTCTCAAACTACGAGGAAAAAAGATGTCAAAAAGTATCAATCCAAATCTGCCTATAATCGAAACTAGTGTGAAAAAGCCTGCAATGAAACTGATAAGGAATCTGATTGGCCAAGATAAGTCGTTGTTAGGTTTCTTAACTTGCTTATCTTTAGGCATCATTTTCACATCAGTATCATGATATTTTCATTTTTCGAGAAAGATTTTATTTATACAGTATGTTCTTAATATAATCTTGAATAAGTTCTATCTCTATTTTAGAACAGATATAATTTTGATAAATTAAATTATCTATACTATCATCTATTTCGGTCTCATCTTTTGATTCTTTTAACATCATCTTAGATAGTTTTTCTAGCTCTTCTTTTGTTTCTTGACTAGGTATCTTCACTGGTAGATCATGAAGAAACATTGGAAGATAATGTAAGTAATTTCCTAAAATTTCTGTCCCTGAGAAAATTACACTGTACAAGAAACTGTAGAATTCACTATTTAGTAGAGCTAGAATAAATTCCAAAGAAAGATTTAGAGATTTTCCTTTTTCTGTTAAATGACCTAACAAGAAAATATCTTTACTCACATATCCTTCTGTATCAATAGTTGCCCTGATTCTTAATGCATTTTGACAGATAATTATCTTCTTAGATTTGAAGTATTCATAATCGGGAAAATTATTATTCAATTTCTTGGCTTTTTCTCTATCATAGTCAATCCAATCTCCATCCCAGATGAGTTTATACCTTTCAATTTCTCTATTTCCTCCAAAAGGTTTACCACCTATGAACTTCACCGGATTCTTCCCAGTAGGTTTAGAGCTAACAAACATCTCTCTAATTCCTTTTCGGTGAAAAGAAATTGACCAACGAAAACGGATTAAATCACCGAGAGTGTAATCTGATAAACTAAACACTCTTTCAAGGAATTCTACTTTCTTTCTTGGGAAATACAAAGTTTTGTTCTTCATCTTGTTAAAAAGATCAATTGACACAGTTTCCTTTTTGTCTTCCAAATTCAATGAAGATAAATCTTCTATTTGAACATCTGGAAATAAATCAATGTAGTTATTTTTTTGTAATTCCTTTTTCAAAATAAGAATAATAGGATAAACAGCTGGTCGAAAAACTCGTTGATGTGCTAAATCTACGATTTGATTGATAAGATTTCTAGCTAAAAATCGTTCTCTTAATACTCTAGCATACTTTGATATTAGAAATTTGTTAGGAATTATAAATCCTAATTTTCCTTTTTCTGACATCATTTCAGCGCCAAGAGATAAGAAGCATGCATAGATATCAAAAGATCCTTTAGCTTCCTCAGGGAAATATCTTTTACATATTGTTTTAGTTTTTTTATCCATTTTTTTTGATTCTATATATGGAGGATTGCCAACTACAAAATCATACTTCTTTCTTTTTGCTTCTTTGATATACTTCTCTTCGTTGGTACTATCTGTAACAAGGGAGTTTGTTTTGTAGATATTAAATTTCATTTTATGTTCTAATGGAAAATCGGATTTAAAACAATCAAACAATGTATTAATGATGTTTACTTTCGATAAGTATATTGCAATAGGATCTATATCAAATCCATAAATCTTGTCAGAAATTTTTGATATTATTTCCCCAGGAGTTTGATTTTTCTTCTTCTCACTATCATACATTCTTTGAGCTGCTCTGGTTAGAAATAATCCTGATCCACATGCTAAATCTATAAGATTGTTTTCGCTCTTTTGGTTCTCATAAAGAGGATATTCCAATTGTGACAAAATATAATCAATTACGGAGATAGGAGTAAAAACAATCCCTTTATCTTGTTTTTTTGAAGAAGAGAGAACCTTTTGATATAACTCTCCTAAATAATCTCTTAATTCATATTGAGCTGAACTTTCTATAAAAGAATCTATTTTTTTGGAAATCTTTCTGAAATCAAAGTCTTGGAAATCAGTAAAAAATGATGGAAAAGATTGATTTAGTATCTCTTTCTTTTCAGAAATTGAATGAGTACTATCTATAAATCCATAGTATTCTGCTTTTTTTAGTAAAATAAATTCACTAAGTTTCTGGAAATTCTTGAGTAAGAGTTTATGACCTCTAAAATTTGTTAGTTTATTCTGCTCATTGATTAATCTATATGAGCTGTTGAGATCTGAGAGAATTCCCATTGTTGTCTCCTTTTCAATACTTGTATAATAAAGTAAGTACTAAAGTTTTTAGGATTCAAACTAGATATATTTACTATGGTATCCCGTCATTTACTCTTTGGGGATATCGAAAAAAAAGCTGAAGAAGATCTCAAGCTTCTACTTACGAAAAAAAAACCGCTACCCCAAGAATTCCATTATTCTCCTTTTATCTTACGTAGTGTTAATGAGAAACTACTAGAAGAAGGAATATCTATAGGACTTGGTTTTTTATCAGATAAAACAATTATAGATGCTTATTGGAATTCAGTTTCTCTACCTTTAGAAGGAGAAATTCTAGTTCGTATAATATATGGTACACAAATAGGATGCCAAGATGAACTAGTTATATTTTTCAAGAATAATGAAGTTAAGAAAAAAATGCAACAGGAAATATCAGAAATCCTGAAATTAAAACCTAAGAATAACTTAGTATATAGATTTAGATCTATGATTAGAAATGAAGATGTTGATAATATCTGTGAAAAAATCAGAGCTATTTCTTATGAGAAGAATATCATTATTCAAACAGAAATGATTTATTTAGAAAGAAAAGAAATTCAGGTAAATGAGACTAAATTTGTTTGGAATATTCCTTCAACAGTTAAGCTGAAATGTAAAAGATGCAACCTTTGTGAACTCCCAAGCCATTATTCTGTAAATCCTATACCTAATATTATGGAAGAAGATGAGGAAAAAAAATGTTTTACATTTGAGAATCGCATATGTTTTCCTTGCAATTTACCAACTCTCTCCTATCATGAAATTGAAAATATATCGATGAAAAAAAGCTTACAAATTCAAGATTTTAGTAGACCTGTTCTAGCTTTTGAAGATACAAAGACTAACAATTTTGATTACTTGTTTGCTTTGAAACAAAAGAATGGTTTATGTGTTTTTCAGAATCTGAAAAATAATAGCTGTTTGATCCATAATATATCACCTTTGAATTGTAAATCCTATCCTCTACTAATATCAGATTTAAGTGAAAAGGAAATTATCATAGAACTAGATTTTTCATGTCCTGGAATTGAAATTAAAGGTTCCATAAATTTTCAGAAATTATCCAAAAAATACTTTCAATTACTAAAAACTAGAAGTAAATTACCAAATAGAAATATAGCATCATTATTACAAACTTGGAAAGATCTTGTGATTTGGAAGGATAAAGAGAGAGTTAAACATGATGAAGTAGAAATAGCTTATGATATGTTTTTTCAAGAATATTTGGAATTTAAAGAGAAAACAAAAACAAAATGATTGTTTCTACATATATCTTACTTTTAATCTATTGAACTTAATTCTACATGTATTGCAGAAAGTCGAAGATTTCTTAATCAAAGTCTCAAAGTTATCTGAATATCGCATAACACAGTCCTCTCTGCATGCATTCAATCCTAGAACCAATCCAACTTGATATGCAACTTCCTTTGCTGCAAGTGTTCTAGTCGCCATCTTTGAAGTTGATACAATTGATCCTTTTGAAGACTCAGCATATCCAAAAACATGTTTATCATCAGCTGCTAAAGGTTCTTCTATTAGCCAAAGAAAATAAGTTATTCCATCTCTTAATACATTGTTTAGAAGTGTTTTAGCATTGAATGCTTTGACATTTACATCCCAAGCATTTTGCCTTGGTATACGTACTCCTACTGACCTGAATTGTATGTCAAAAACATCTTTAAGCATCCTCTCAACATGTTCCGACACCTCATCAGTGACTTTCTCACAGTAGTATATCTTGTATTCCCTAGGCAAGTGAATCTAAGCTTATTTTTATCTATAATCACTAATATCTTTTATGTTATTATCAAAAGTTTCTAGCAAAAATTCTTAAGTAATTTTCCAATCACTTGCGAGAATAAATTGAACTTGAAATAATTTTTTCGTCTTTACCCATCTTAATAGTAACTTCTAGTTCATCTTCTTCTTCTGTTTGCTTAATTTCTCGAATAATTTTCATGTTTGGTGGAAGATTGAAACCAAAATCAAAAACACTTCTAATTATGAAAAGATTTTTCTCTTCTGAACTCGAAATAAGGCTTTTTTCAATATATCCTTCTTCATTGATAATAATGTTGTTCAATTTCTCATTGATTTTATCAAAAAAGAAATAACCAATTTCTATGATCTTTGAAGATTTTTCATGAGTGATTGATTGCTCATATTTTATGATTTCTGAACCATATAAAGCAAAAGAAATGGAAGATTCAAATTTTCCATCTTCATTTTCAGTTTCCCCTTCCCATTTTCCTAATAGCCAATCAAATTCCTTTATGGGATTTTCAAATTTCATTATTGATGTTCTATTGAATTAGATTTAAAAACTCTAGCTTTGATGGAATATTAACTCAAGTGATTCCTCATGATAGATTTAGAAAAAGGAATATTCTTTGATTGGAAAGTTAAGAAATCTTTACTAGAAGAAGCTTTAACTCATCCAAATTATAACAACATATATCCAGATAAAGAAAATTTTGAGAGATTAGAGTTTTTAGGTGACGCAATATTAGATGTTTTGACAGCAGAATGGCTTTATCATAATATCCAAGAAGATGTAGGCGTTCTTTCAAAACTTCGTTCACTTGTGGTTCAAACTGATTCATTAGCTGAAATTGGAAACTCTCTGAAACTTCAAGATCATCTGTTGAGAGAACCAAAATATGAAGTTACAAGAACAGATATTGAAGATTGCTTAGAAGCTATTTCAGGGGCTTTATATTTATCAAATGACATTGAAACTACAAGAGATTTTTTCAATAAATTCTTCTCAAGCAAACTGGAATCATTTAAGGAGAAATTACCAAACAAAGAAGAAAGAAGTAAACTACTAAAAAGAGCAGTATGTGAAGACAATCCTAAAAATAGACTACAAGAGTTCTGTCAGAAAAGAAGACTAGATTTACCAAGCTATAAAGTTGTAGGGAGAGAAGGATTTGATCATGATCCAATCTATCAAGTTGAATGTACTCTCCAATATAAAAACAAAGAATATACTAGTATAGGAGAAGGAAGAAGAGTTAAAATTGCTGAATATGACGCTGCTGAAGACGTTTTAGAACAATTGGAAAACTCAAAATAGTCCTTTTTATTTACTTATTTCTCACAAGGTTTAAGTAATATTTTATACAACTATAATTGATGAATGATTCTAGCTTTGATTTTGAAAAAGCTATAGATTTTGTTAGAAAAAAAACTAAAGATGTAGAGAAATACAAGCTTCATTTTATCCTTGATGAAAAAAAAGAAGCAAAATCGATGCTAAAAGAACAATTAAAGATGCAAAATGAAGACGGAGGGATACCTTACAGATTCCAGCAAGGTGCAATAAGTACTATTGGTTCAACTATTATGTTTTTCAAGGATTTACTTCTACTTAATTTGCATGAACTTATCAGTGAAGAATTAGATAAAGCAGTTGAATTTTTAATCGGACGACAACATGAAGATGGACTTTTTGAGGAACCTCCAGAAATAAATAAATTGGAATGTGCTATGTGGGAAAGTACAGGATTCGAATCTAACCAGATATATTGTACAGCAATTGCAATAAATTTCCTACTTGGATCAAAGAAAACTCAAGCTGAAGATTCAATAATCAAAGGGATGGATTTTCTTCTAAAAAAATGGGACAATGAAAAAGGTTTCAGGAGCTACCCTCACGCATTATGGAACAGTATCCCAGTATTCATAAGTAAGAAAAGTGAAGATGACCCAATTTCTGCAAGAGGAAGAGAATTATTGAATACTCTCCAACTTCAAAATTATCCATCATCATCACTAGTATGGATGATTGAAAGCTTCATACATACAGGATTGGAAAAACATAATTTAGTAGAAAAATTGTTACAGATAATATTACCAAGACAGATGGGAGATGGAAGATGGACATCAGAAGATGGTGAAGAATTTGATCCTTTAACCACATTATCTGTTCTTGTTATCCTGAAAAGACTGAATTTATTATCAAAATAGCATCAGAAACAAAAACTAAAGATTTATCCTAAAGGCTTTTATTGCATACTTTTTCAGATAAATTATGATTATAGATGGGCATACTGATGTTTTATATACATTAAGAAGACAGCAAAGACAATTCAGTGAAGAATCGGAAATAGGTCATGTAGATCTTCCAAGACTAAAAAAAGGAAATGTTTTAGCAGCCTTCTTTGCAATATATCCAGCAGTTAGTGATTATGTTTTATCGAGAGGAGTAGATGATTGGTTCAAGCTTGTAAATGCTCCAGAAAATGCGTTATTTCAGATAAAGAAAATTGAAGATTTAGATCAATGTAAAAAAGATAACAAAGTTGGAGCAATACTACATTTTGAAGGATCAGGTGGGATAGATTCTGAATTTCATAATTTAAGAAATTACTATCGATTGGGATTACGAAGTATGGGTTTAAGTTGGTCTAATCTTAATAAGTTTGCCACAGGAGTGGGAAAAGATCCTGAAAGAGGTCTGTCAGCTGAAGGAAAAGAATTAGTAAAAGAGATGGAAGCCCTAGGGATTATAGTAGACATTAGTCATTTAAACGAGAAATCATTTTGGGATGTTATCAATACAGCTTCTAAACCACTTATTGCATCACATAGTAATGCATATTCTTTGTGCGATCACATAAGAAATTTGAAAGATGAACAGATAGAAGCTATTAGAGATATTAATGGAACAATAGGAGTTAATTTTGTTAAAAGTTTCCTAATATCAAAGGAAAAGCAAGATGAGATAACGTTAGAAACAATAAAAAATCATATCGATAAGATTGTAGAATTAGCTGGAATAAATCATGTAAGTTTTGGATCAGATTATGATGGAGCAACTGTTCCTGATGTTGTAAAAGATGTAAGTTATTTTCCAATATTACTAGAATACCTTGAAGAAAATGGATATACAAAAAAAGAATTAGAGAAATTATCTGAAGATAATTATAAACGAGTAATGAAATCAGTTTGGAAATAAAGTATAAAAAATACTCTATTTCAAAAAGAAAGATATCCAGAGATATGTGGAAAGATAATATTAGTTTGCCATCTAATCTGCATTTGAAAAGAGAGAAGTAGTTCTGTTTCTTGATGATTATTAATTCTTAATTGTGCTTGAGAATTATTGGTCATACTTTGGAAGAATGGGATTGTGAAGAAATCACTTCCTTGAGCATTAAATGTTTTGTTTCCTTGACTAGTATCAGCAATAATTTCACTATCATAGTAGAAATGAACAGCTGAATATACTCCTTCTGGTAAATCAATGGCATCAAATAACTCAACAGTATTATTTAGAGCTTTTAGGTCAATAATGATAGGTTCTTGTATTAAATCTATTACAGTACTTTCACCTTGAACTCTAATTGTTATGTAATTAACATATAATAACAAATTATAAACATCATATGGAGGAGTTGATTCAGAAGTCAATGATAAAATTGGACTAGAATTATCAACAGTATAACCAGAGAAATAGAGTTTTAATGTACCCTCATTTATTTCATTCCATTCAAAAGGATCATTAATAAAATCATTAAACTGTGTAATAATTTGATTATAGTCTCTGACTGTAATTAAAGTAGCAATTGGAATCCCAGATAAAATCAGTAAAACCATAACTATTGTGATTTTATCTCTTCCATTCATTTTTTTCACTTCTATATACTATATTCTTTCTATCTGTTTTTATATTTCCTATTTATTTTTTTAAAGTTCAATTCATTATTTTTCATAAAGCCACCATAAAGTAGATGTAATCCATCAAGATGAGAATACCTGCTAGTATTAATGCTTGATATTTTTTACAATCAGATGAAAGATTGATTCCTTGAGCTACTAAAATTGTTGAGTATATTTTACTAATAATGAACACAATATTAAGGATTATTCCAATCCAATTATCTGTAGCTGTATTTGTATAATAAAGGATTCCAGCAGGTATTAAATAGATGATATAGGGAATGATACCTACAAAAACACCAGTCCATAATTCTTTGAAATTAGTTTCATATCTGAGTATTTTCAATATTGCGAAAATAAGTAACAAATAAATGTACCAATGAACAAATGAGATAATGGCATTAATTATAGGACCTCCCAAGAACATACTTTCAATTGAGCTGAAATATGAGTTAGAAACACCAAACAGCCATGCTGTTATAATCAACAGAATATTCAATTCTATTAGACTTCTTAAAGGATCACCAAAGAAATAATAGAATATATTCGGAAAAGTTATTTTATCTAAAAACCAGGTTACTTTCTTTTGTTCAACTGCTGGAATAGCTTCTTCATGGAAAATTGAATAAACAATTGATTTTCCTTCTTCATTCAGCTGATAGAAATTTTGTTGATCCTTTTGGATAAATTTATCTAAGCTTTTTAAATGATAAAATAAGTTTCCATCTGTCATTTCTAGTTCTTCTTTTAACACAGAAAAAGAAATTGATCCTTGATCTGAAATTGTTTTAAGAATCTTTTGCCTGATTGGATTTGATAGAACTTTCATTTTTTGAGTATGTTCATCATCTCCAATCATAGTATTCATGAGTATTCACAAAAACCATAATATATAATTTTAACCCTTTATCTACTTTAAAATTTTAAAGTTCATGAATTTAGAAGAATAAATAAACACGTATTAAATTTGCAGAGAGTTTTGAATATTGGCGAAAAATATGAAAGCAAAACAAGTATTAATTGGATTGACCTTTGTTATTCTCTTGTTCGCAAGCATGCAAATTCAAGCAGCTCCTGAACAAGGAATAACTTATGAATATAAGAATGGTATAGCAAAAATTGAGACTGCTAATGTCACTGTTAGTGTAAATACTATGGGAAACATTCCAACATTTCATTATAAACAAGTATCAGGGTATAGTGTTAATGTAATGTTCAAACAGATTCATGAATATTATGATCTCAATGAGGATGGTGTTTTTCAATACAACGAATCTCTTGTAGGATTTCCCCCTCTCTCATTGTCAAGTATTCAATGGATATTCAGTGGTTTTGATGTTGAAGAAACTGGTGGAGTAACTACAGCTGCACATTTTAATTTTACATCAGATACTATTATCGGAGCTATCTATGATGAATTAGATATTACTATCGCTATGCATCTATATTTAGAAGATCAAATAATTGATGGTTACGAATTAATTGGTGGAGCCGAATTTAAATTCGATATCTACATTAATGGTTGGCCATGGCAAGAAGTTGATAGTCTTTTAGCACTTCGATTTGATATTACTCCTGATAAAGGAAGTCAATGTAAGAATCAAAACAATCAAGTTATTGATACTTCAGTAGATACAACAGACAATGAACAAAAACTTGTTGAAAAGAATCAAATAAAACAGAAACTTCAGTTTGAAAAAAATGGAAATGGAGCTTTCTTTGGATATGCAAATCAATCCAGAATTCGAAACACAACTGAATCACAATATAGATATGGAAGCGTGAATGCTTCGTATTCAAGCACTGGAGATGGAATACTACAAATATTTTTAAGCTTTGAACATGCTGACAGTATCATTTATGATCCCTCTCTTGGAACAGATGAATCTGGAGTAGCTGAAACAGCTTCTTCCTGGATTGCAGCAGTTATACTGCCAATATTAGCTGTTGCAGTTGTAAGAGTTTCTTACTACTTTAAGAGAAGATAATTCTTCTCTTTTTTTTTCTAAAAATAGTTATTTTTCTTCTTTTTTTTCCTCTAAAGGAATTAGTTCTAACTGTCTTCCATATCCTGTGTCAATTTCTCTGATTATTTCTAAAGATATTAGTTTCTCAACCCTCTCTCTGACAATTCTTCTTGAAGCTGAACCCCTTTCTTTTCTTACTTGTTCAGTTAATTGTGAAATGTTTAATCTCTCCTTTCTTTCTAAAGCTGATATAATTGCTTTTGAGATTTCATCAAATTTGATATCTGGATTCAGTTCAAGTATTCTGTCTTTCATAGAAAGAGTTTGAGATAACATAGTAAAAGGAGCTTTAGTAATCTGTAGAGTGGATGTTAGGATTTGTAAAAGATTCATCATTTCTTTGAGTTCAGGATTAGAATCAGAAACCCTATGCTGAAGATTATTTATTTGAAGTATAACATAATTAATTTTCTCTTCTAATTCTGTTATCCTGTTTTCTAATGTTTCATCTTCAGACATACATATCCACTTAGAGAATCATTTAAGTCTTATTCCTGGACTTAGATTATTTATTTCTTTACATTTATTTTAATAGCTTCTTTTATCATCTCTTTTGGAGAATCCCCAAAAGAAGATAGTTTCACCAAGTTTCTCAAGCTTAATCCATTACCATATGATTTTGCGATTTCTCTTCTGAAATCTCTTGGAATCCCAAATTGCTTTAAATTTCTTCTAATTATTATCATATTTCTAGATTTTTTTGTAGATCCTGAAATAATTAGATATAGGAAGAGATAGGGGAATATAACCCCCAAGTAAGTAATATATAGCGTCGACCAAAAAATCGCCCATAAGGTTTTAGTCATACATTCCACCTATTGGTATTTTTTAGTCATCTTCTTCTTCGTCTTTCTTTGTCTTCAATTTTATTTCTTTGTCAATATTTTGGGGTATGTTTTTCATAGCAGAACCCAAAACATCAAATGATTTGGAAAAATTCAAAACAATTTCTCTAACCATATCTTCAGGTAGTCCTTGTTCTTGAAGTTCTTTGTAAAGAGATCCAATTCCTTTTCCATAGTTTTCAGCGATTGATGGATCATATATTGATCCAAATATGTTCTTCAGTAAGTCTGGGACTTGTGTAGAAACAACACCTAGAATCTCTCTTATTTCTTCAGCATCAGAAGAAGACTTTTTCTTAGTTTTCTTAATCTCTTTTTCTATTTTTTCACTCAATTTATCACCAAGTTCATTGAAATCCAATTTGTTTCACCTCAGTTTTTCTAATAATATATTGATTGGTCACTATTTTTGAAACTGATGGTCACAAATCGGTCACTTTTTCTGTTCAGTTACTGCTTTACTAAGTTTATATTCTCATAAAAATGTTCCTTAATCTTTCTCTTTTCTTCTTCGAATAAGGAAAAATATAGCTATTGCAAATATAACAGATATAACTGCAAAAAGAAAAGTGTATCTTAACATAACAAAAATCCCTAAGGGAGAATTATCTGCTAGAACTCCTAATAGTAGAATTCCTGCAACTACTCCAGTGATTCCAACAAAGCTAAAGATGCCATATGCTGCTGCTCTTCTTTCTTTATTTGAATAATTTGCGATTAGTGTATAAACTGAAACACTGTAGAAAGGATACATAGGGATGCTATAAAGAATTAAATTCAAAATAGCATTTGTGTAGAATATTGACATAAAGAGAAAGTATATAGCTTGTATAAGAAGGTAAACTATAGCAATTTGGCTGATCTTTTTATCTGATTTTATATTTCCCAAGAAGATAGAAACTGGAATAGCAATAGCCGTAGTAGCAATTAAGAAAAATGAAAAATGGACTGCTTTAACATTAAGCGTTTCAATGAAATAGATTGAACTATAAGCCCAAAATCCACTCATCGTTGCTTGCATGAAGAAAGCCCAAATTAAAATTAAACCAAAAAAGATTGGATAAATGGAAATAGGAGTTGATGATTTAACTGCTTTGTTCTTTTCTACTACATCTTCAGTTCTTGTTTCTTTAGCAAAGAAAATTAAGATCAATGCAATTGAAATTGAGATAATAGCGATAATTAATTGGATCATCATAGCATTGTCTCCAGCCAAATCATGAATTGTTCCAGAGATAGGACTCATTATAATCCAAGCAAAACTCATAATAGCAGATATTTTTCCTAATATCATTTCTTTTGATTTATTAGTTGATACCGTAGCTAAAGCATAATAATTTGCTTGTTGCGCAGAACCAAAAAAATATCCAATTAAGATAATAACAAGAAAATAGACAGGACTCATTGAGAAGATTAGACTAATATACATAAGTCCCATAGCGATCAAACCACCGATAATAAATTTCTTTGTACCAAGTTTATCAGCAAAAAATCCCCATAATAATGTTCCAACTGCTAGCATGGAATTCCAAATAACATTTGTAAGACCTAATACAACAAAGGATTCTACATCAAACAGCTGTTTCAACCAAATTGGTGCATAAGGTATGAAATTTGCATTAGCGATGCTGAAGAAAAACATACTGAAAATTATGAAAAACTCATTTCTACCAAAACTTAACCAATCTAGGATTTTTTCTTTTTTTGAACTAGTTTGCTTTTGTTCAATCCTAGAATTGGTATTCATGACCATTTGTAAAACTAGTCATTCTTAACTTTTCTCAAATAACTTTTGGATTAAAGCGAAAAGTTGATATTTATCTGATTAGAAAGGTTGTTTATAAGAGTGCTAGATTATCAATGAACGAAACTGAACCAACTAGTGTTAAAGAAATTCTAATTGAAATGAAAACGCTCTCAGAAATATGCGTAGATTTAGCTTTCGCCTCATTACTTTATACTGATAAACTTGTAGCTGAACAGGTTTTAGTGATTGAGGAGAAAATAGATGAACTCTACAAAAAACTTCTTGATCATCTCTCATTATCAATAAAAAGCCAAAGTCTTGCAGAACAACTCAGAATTTACTATATAATTGGAGAAGCAAGTAACATAATCTCAGATTCAGCTGCGGATATGGCTTCTTTGGTGTTGATGGGTTATGAGGTAGAAGATGAAATTAAGAAAATTCAACAACATATGGATCAACTAGTAGATTTGATTACATTAGAAGGTTCTTCTACTCTCTGTGGAGAATCAGAGCTTTCAGCTGATTTGCACGATATGATTGGTATTGATATAGTCGGAATAATAAGACCAGAAGATGGATTGTTAACCACTTATGATGAAGTAATGAAATCTGGAGACTTGCTCATTTTCAGAGGACCTTTACCAAATGTTAACCAATTTATTAGATTAGCAAAGGGAGAAATAAGCACAGTAGAACAAGCTCGAATTGAGATAATAGAACAAAATGATGTTGAACCTGATACAAAACTCAAATATCATCAAGATCTGCTAGTGACAATGAAAGAAACTGCAGAATTAGTTGTTGATCTCGCTTACTTGTATGCATTAGAAGATCTAAAACAATTAAACAATCTTATACTTATAACAGAAGACAAAATAGATAACTTGCAGTTTCAATTAATTGAAGAGGTTCTAAGGTTATACAAACAAGATTTAATTGGAAAGAAAACTTTAATGGCTTATCTATGGATGGCAGATTCCTTTGAAGAGATAGCTGATGCAGCTATCAAAATCGCTTTTGGAGTATCACCAAGACACAAGCCCTATGAATTACTAGAAGAAGTTATTGATTATTCATCTGAAGCTCTAGATTATATCCATGTAACTAAAGATTCTCCATATATTGGGAAATCAGTAAAAGAAGCAGAATACCTTGATGATTTTATGCAAATCTTAGCTGTAAGAAAGAAAGGACAATATTTCTTCTTCCCAAAAGATGATGCAAAGATTCATGCCGGAGATGGATTACTAATCAAAGAATACTCCAGTCCAGAAGATGAGTGAAACCAAAAAACCTCATAGATGAGAATTAATCCATTTTTCTAAATCTGCGAAAGCTTCATCTCGTTTTTCTTTGGTTTCAGTATACATCTCATGCCATCCATCAGGATAAATCTTAACTGTTAAGTCTGTGTTTTTAAGATCATCTATTAGCTCATCTATATTGATAACTAATTTATCTAATTCTCCTTTCTGAATTAAAACAGGAATTTTGATTGCTCCAATTTTGTCTTTAATTTCAGGATAATGTTTAACGAAAGCATATCCATATGATGCAGTAGCTTTTTTGTAATTTATTAAAGGATCATTAATATAATCTTCAACTGATTCTGGGTCAGATGAAAGTTCCTCTGGAATGATGCCTGCTGATCCCATAAAAGTTGGCCAAATTTTAACCATAACACGAGCTAATAATTCAAGTGGTTTTGGGAGAGGTACTCCAGTTCCAGATCCTGATAAAACTAATCCTTTCAGCTCTTTCTGATATTTTATTGCGTATCGTTGACTTACTAAAGAACCCATGGAGTGTCCAACAAGGAATAGTGGTTTTCCTTTTTGCTCTTTTTTGATTATTTTTGTTAATTGATAACAATCTTCAACAAATTCATCAAAACTTCCAATATGATTTCTTCTTCCTTCACTTTTTCCATTACCACGATGATCATTTCCATAAACAGCAATTCCTGATGAAGTAAGATAGTCCACAAGGTGCTTATATCTTCCAATGTGTTCTACACCGCCATGAACAATTTGAACAATAGCTTTTGGTTTTTCAGGAACCCAAGATTGGTAATATATTTTATAGTTTTTTAAACCTTGAAAGTGGTTTTCATTATATTGCATAAAAATAAGAAAACAGAACTTATTCAAAAAACTTACTAGAGAGTATAATATCTGCATAAAAGTTAAAACACAAAGGTTTTAAGGACTTCAATGATTAATCAATAAGAAGGGATACCATGTCTTTAAGAGGATTCATTATCAGAAGAGTTCTTTATATTGTTCCTCTTATGTTAGGTATAACTTTAATGAATTTTACAATGATAAATGTAAGTCCAGGTGATCCCGTTATTGTAAGATTAGGATTAATTCAGTGTAATACAGTAGAATGTTACAATAATGCGTACAACAGAGAAGCAATAGAAATGGGTCTGTTAAGCAAAGATCTATACACAGTTCCATGGTTTGAAAGATATATTGATTTTGTTAGCAATTTATTACATCTAGACTTTGGAAGAAGCTGGTATTATGAACAAGCAGGACAAGGAGTAGAAATTACGGAACTGCTAAAAACTCATGCACCTTATACAGTTATCCTAAACTTAATATCCTTTATACTATCGCTTGTTCTTTCAACTGCAATAGGTGTAGTATCAGCAACAAGAATGAGATCATTCTGGGATAGAAGTCTAACAGTAGCAATGTTACTCGGATATAGTATGCCTCTTTTCTGGATCGCAAAGTTGTTAATGTATGTCTCATACAATCTATTCAATTTTACAGGAGTAACAAATAAGGACGCATTTGTTAAACCATTAGTTTTAAATCCAAATTTCTACAAATACTTGATTTTGCCAACATTAGCGTTGACTCTAGGACATCTTGTGTTTATGGCGAGATTAATGCGATCACAATTATTGGAAATACTAAGACAAGATTATGTAACAACGGCAAAGGCAAAAGGAGTACCAAAAAGAGGAGTAATTTACAAACATGCCTTCAGAAACGGATTGTTACCAATTGTAACGATAGTAGGAAACTCACTACCAGGATTACTAAGCGGAAGTGTGATGGTAGAGACAATTTATGGGTGGCCTGGGCTAGGAACGATATTTCTGCAAGGAGCTCTATTCAGAGACTACCCTCTTATGATGGCTACGAACACGATCTTCCCATTCTTATTCTTAGTGGCGCGTCTGCTTACGGATGTTACTTATGTGTTCATAGATCCTCGAATAAAATATTGATATACATATTTTCTTATTTTATCTTAGGCTTGCGAAAAATTTTTCTATATCAATTTTCTATAATTGTTTATTAGAAACTTACTGATTCTTATGAAAAATATAAAAGCAGTCTCTCTTCTTTTCACTTCAATACTTTTACTGATAATCCTTTGTCAATCAGTTAAATTGACTCAAACTGAAATTAACTCCTTAAACCAAAGCAACGCTCTCAATGATTCTGAATCAATACTCATAGGTGATTATCTTTATGATTGGCATAATTATTCTTTTGAAGGTGAAGGCACAGAAGAAAGGCCGTTTATTATTAAAGATTTAAATATTACTTCAGAAGACAATACTCCTTTTTTAGGGGGATATTCTGGCAATCCTCAATATGGTATTAGAATTGCAAATACTGACAAATATTTTAAAATTGAAAACTGTTTTATCAATGTTTATGGACCCGCTGTGCGCCTAATTAATGTTTCCTCGTGTATTGGTATAAACAAAATAATTTCTTCTAACTCGGATTATAATCGAATAAACTTAGAGGGTGTTTCTAATTTAGCAATAACAAATAATTCTGTAGGTGTTTCAGGTATAAATTGTTCATCTATTTATATTTCAGAAACGACAATGGATAGTACAGATGGAATTACGTTTAAAAATTCACATGCAATATCCATTACTAAATGTCAAATTACCGGTTGTTATAGGGGCATGTCTATAACAGATTCTAATAGCGTTATTATAGATAATAATACAATCTCTTCTTGTACTATAAGAGGCATATCAATGAGAAAGGTCTCTAATTCCATAATTTCTGAAAATGTTTTCAAAGAGAATGGTCATGAAAGTATAGGTGAACTCTTTTTTGGAGGGGGTATCGTGTTGGCTGAAGCATCTCATTGTGTAATATATTCCAATTCATTTATAGATAACTATATTTTTGAAGAATCACAATGCTACGATAGTAAAAACAATGAAACTTATTGGTATAATGAACAATTAAAGATGGGAAATTATTGGAACGATTTGAAGAAAAATGTTGATGAATATCAAATTGCTGGTCCATCTAACTCAAAAGATATCTATCCTTTGAGGAAACCACACTATCGGGATGCTTCCTTTACTAATTTTACGTTTTTACAGATTATTGTCCCTCTTACTTTACTTACATTTTTTATAATTAGAAGATCAAAAAATAAGGAATTATAGTACTTATTAGTAATCTCTTTATTTTTAGTTTTATATTGCATATTTCATTTTGTCACTTAGTTGTATCTCTCAAATAATTTGTGTTTTCATCGATCCTCGAATAAAATATTGATATACATATTTTCTTCTCTTTTCTACGAAATCTATTTAAATTCTTGATTTTATAAACTATGCATATATAATCCTGTGATATTATGTCTCTGAAAGGATTTATTGTTAAAAGATTTCTTTATATCATCCCAGTTATGTTAGGTATTACACTATTAAATTTCACAATAATTCAAACAGCTCCAGGTGATCCTGTAATTGTAAGATTGGGACTGATTCAGTGTAATACGGTGGAATGTTACAATAATGCGTATAACAAGGAAGCTATAGAAATGGGCCTGTTAAGCAAAGATCTATACACAATTCCTTGGTTTGAAAGATATATAGATTTTGTAAATAATTTATTACATCTTGATTTTGGAAAAAGCTGGTACTATCAACAAGCAGGGGAAGGAAGGTCAATATCGCAGATAATAGCTGAGAAAGCTGTTTATACAATAACCCTCAATCTAATATCATTTTTATTTTCTCTACTCTTATCAACTGCTATTGGAGTAATCTCAGCAACTAGACAAAACTCTTTCTGGGACAGAAGTTTAACTGTAGCAATGTTACTTGGATACTCATTACCTCTTTTCTGGCTAGCTAAGTTGTTAATGTTAATGTCCTTCTATATGTTCAAATTCACAGGAGTAGCAAACAAGGATGCATTTAAGACTCCTTTAATTACCAACGGGAATTTTTACAAATATCTTATCCTACCAACACTTGCTTTAACATTAGGAAGCTTAGTCTTCATGGCTAGATTAATTAGATCTCAACTGCTAGAAATATTGCGACAAGATTACGTAGTCACTGCAAAAGCAAAAGGATTAGATAGAAGAGCAGTAATTTACAAACATGCTTTCAGAAATGGTCTTCTTCCAATAGTTACTCTTGTTGGTCTTAATCTTCCATACATGATTGTTGGTTCTGTTATGATAGAAAGAGTCTTCGGATGGCCAGGTTTGGGAACAGTATTCCTTGAAGGCGCACTATTTCGTGACTACCCCCTTATGATGGCTTCTAATACCATCTTTCCTTTGCTCTTTCTCGTTTTTAGACTACTTACGGATATCACGTATGCCTTCATTGATCCTCGAATCAAATATTAATTTCTATTCTAATTTTTATCATTAATTTTTTGATAAATGTTGTAATTTTGTAGATCTTAGTTGAGACAATGCCATTATTCTGGGTCGAAAAAAATCATTTAGATAATAGCAAAAAATTAAAAATCTCCCCCTCTTAAAATAAACTGAAATAATGACTATTAGTTTTACTAAAATACTCAAATCCATGCTTCTCCCTTTTATGTGGGTTATTGGTATCTTGCTATACCTAATAGTTGTTCTTGCTAAATTTTTCTTCATGTTGTATGAGACTCTTATCCCTCGAGGATTAAGAGAACTTGTTCCTATTTTGAATCTTTGGCGAAAATATTTAGTCTATGTTTCAAATCTCTTCTCTAGCCACGAGAAGATTGAGTTAATTAAAGTTGAAGAAGAATTTGATGAAATGATAATTGTTGAGGATCGTATCAACAAAGCCTATCCTATTCAACGAGGAGTCGGTGAAACTTATGATCATGTTTTGATTCTAGCTTTAGTTATTGTTGCTTCTTTACTTATCATCCAAAGTCAAACTGCTAGTTTCGATGTTCTACTTGATGAAATAGTTAGTAGAGTTCCATGGTTTCAAACATTAAGTGAGAGAGCTTTATGGTTAGTAATAACAGTTATAGCTATTATTTGTTCAACAGTCATGGGTATGTTGAGTTTCATAGCAACAGTTTTCGGTCCAATATATGCCCTCTTTCATAAATCTAGTTTGAGAATGGTTAGAATGGGGGCATACAGATGGGGATCTTATTTTCAAAGATTAGAGGATTTGTTTGCCTTGCCGTATCTAGCAAGCAAGGCGAGTTTTTCGTTTTTCGATGCCCCTCCAATATCACCTGAGACGTATGAAGAATTTAAGATTGATTTAATGGGTGACTTAAGCGATTTAAGAAAGAGATTCACTAATGTTCTTAATCTCAATCCGACATCTCTTTCTGAAAAAACCCAAGCAGTTTATAAAAAATTACTTTCCTCAACGATAGAAGATAGGTTGGACATGACGCAAGTAGAGGATTCAATTTCTCGAGCTTTTGCTTTAGAAATATGGCAGAAAGAAACGTCTCTTTTTCCATGGAAAAAAGAACCAGGTTTAGCCCTATTTGCTGAGCGAAATAATCTATCTTACAAAGAAGCTAGAACCACCTTTGGTTTTGTTACTCAGAAACTTCAAGATAAATTTGTTTCAAAACCTTTCTATAGTTCAATTCTTCTTACTGGTGCTTTGAAGGGTGTACTAGCAGTTGAAAGTAAATATGATATGCCTTTTAGTGATTTAGAATATAATCAAATTGCTTTTTCTTTAGCATTAGGTGCACAAAGATATATTATAGATCATTTCACTAGACCTAAATTCTTCAAAAGATTAGGAATTAAACTAAAAAACGTTTCATATGGTTTTGCTGTCCCCTTTATAGAATTTTTTGATATTTTTATCTCATATGGAAAGCATATTGGACGCAATTTTAAAGAGATTTTTTCAAAAGGTTGGACTAAAAGAGCTGGTATATTCATTAGTTCAAGATTCACAGAAATTCAAACAGGTTTATTCAAGGTAGTTTTTCCCGAAGAAAAAACTGCTGAAACAGAGGAATCAACAAAGAAGGAATTAAAAGAAGCTTTTGGTATGTTATGGAAAAGCATCCTCTTTGTTTTCAAAGTCATTCTAGCATTACCACTGAGTTTATTCTACATGCTAAAATTCTTCTATCAGCTCTTTATAGGGATATGGGAATTTAGAAAACCTGAAGTCAGAAAGAAAAGGAAATTCGAAAAAGATTTAGCTAAAGAATCTATGGTTGCTATGTATCAAGAAATTTACTCGAAGATGGTACTGGAAACATTCTACTATACTTGAAACCCTAAAAGTTATGAATGACAAATTTTTCTATATCCTATGTCTGATGAGAGATGTAGACTTAGAGATTTAGGATTGAAAGTGGGTACTCTGGAAACTGGAAAGCTGAATTCAATTACTGATGTTCCAGGAGTGAAAGTAGGACATTACACTATTATCGAAGGAGAGGGAAAACTACAACCTGGTAAAGGACCAATTCGTACAGGAGTAACCGTTATTTTACCACATGAAGGCAATGTCTATAGAGAAAAAGTAAGAGCAAGTTCTTTCGTTCTAAATGGGTATGGAAAAACAATTGGTCTTGTGCAAGTGAATGAATTAGGGTATATAGAATCTCTTATCGGATTAACTAATACACTTAACATTCCAATAGTAGCTGATGCATTAATTGATTATCATTTGAAAGATAATCCTGACATAGGTATCTCAACATCATCTATAGGTGTAGTTGTTGGAGAATGCAATGACGGATATCTAAATGATTTGCAAGGAAGGCATGTTAAGAAAGAGCATGTTTTCAAAGCAATTAAAGCAGCTAGTGTAAATGTTGAAGAAGGATGCGTTGGTGCAGGTACAGGCATGACAGCTTTTAGATTAAAAGCTGGTATTGGAACCTCTTCACGAAAAATTCCTACTACAGATTCTGAATACATTGTTGGAGTTTTAGTTTTGTCTAATTTTGGACATAAAAAAGAGTTTACTATCTTAGGTAAGAAATATTATGAAGAATCAGCTGAAGATACAGATGAACATCAAGAAAAGAAAGAAGATGGTTCAATTATTATAATCGTAACAACCAATGCACCATTAGATTCTAGACAGCTCAATAGATTAGCTAAACGAGCTCCTATGGGTTTATCTCGTACAGGAAGTTATGCATCATATGGTTCAGGTGATATTATTATCGTTTTTTCAACTGAAAATAAAATTAATCATGACATGAAGGATGATGCGTATCAAATAACTACATTAAATGAATCAACGAAATTATTCAACTCTTTATTAAAAGCTGTAGTAGAAGCTACAGAAGAAGCAATTCTTAATTCCTTATTTTCTTCAAAAACCATGAAAGGTCGAGATGATAGAATAATTGAAGCTATTTCAATAGAAAAAATAAAAGAAATGTTTGAAGTGGTTTAACTTCTATCCATATATTACATCTCTTGTTATATCTTGCAGAGTTGCAACTTCAGTCATTCTCATAGCTTTTGAAAGAGTCTTTTGATAGAGTTCAAAAAGAGTTTTTACTCCTTCAACTCCTCCACCAACAGCTGATCGAACAATATCTCTACCTATTAGTACAGCTTCTGCTCCAATAGCAAGCATTTTCAGAACATCATAACCTGTTCTAATTCCACCATCAACTAGAATTCTAGTTTTACCTTTTACTGCATCCACAATTGGAGGTAGTACTTCAGCTGTTCCAGGAGTGTGATCCAAAACTCTTCCTCCATGATTAGAAACTACTATTGCAGCTGCTCCGGCTTCAGTAACAGCAACAGCATCTTCAACTGACATAATTCCTTTGATTATAACTGGTAACTTGGTTGAAGCAACTAATTCTTTTATGTCTTCAGGTGTTTTTCGAAAAACAGGTTTTTCATTAGCTGCCATGATTGTACTTCCGCAACCATCTACATCTGTACCAACTGCGATAGCTCCTCCTTCTTCATACATCTTGAATACTTTCTTGAGAGTTTCTTGATCTCTTGGTTTACTGATTTTTACTCCCCAACCTTGTGCTAAGTTACAAATAGCTTCAAAACAAGGCATGAAATCCCAATCATATGTATATGTGTCTCCTCGCCAACCAATTGTTCCAGCTTGTTTTGCTCCAAGAACAGTTGCTTTGCAGAATTCTGGTTCAGTAATTACTTTGTCTCCTCCAAATGAATTAACTCCAGTAACAGAAGCACCCATTATTGGCATTGTAAGCTTATTCCCAAAGAATTCATATGATGTATCAGGTGTGTAATTTTCTCCAATTACTCTCATTTTAAGTTTGATTGCTTTTAGTGCAGAATAATTATTCGCAAAACTAGATCCAGAACCTACTCCTCCAAAACCTATAGGTTTTCCATAACTGTTTCCTTGGCAAACTCTTGAATCTAAA
>JAEOTE010000054.1 GCA_016839945.1 Candidatus Heimdallarchaeota archaeon
AAATAAAGAATGGCAGATATTTAAACAGTCAATTGATATGGAGAAAATTCTAAGAATTGATACAAAAACATTGACAGCCCATGAATTTAAAGGAAATTCATTCATCTCACATGTAAGAATTGCTACACATGGGAATGTTTCCTATGATAATACTCATCCTTTTGACAGAGAGTTGTATGACAAAATGTGGGTATTTGCACACCATGGACGTTTACGCATTTATCGTCAGATTATTGATAGCTTTGAAGTATTCAAACCAACTGGGGACACTGATTCAGAAGCTGCATTCTGCTCAATTCTGGAAGACATTCGCATTTTAGGACGAAAAGATGAAGGAAAAGAATTAGCGCAAGTGATAGAAAAAAGAGCAATTGAGCTTTCCAAACAAGGGGGAATAAATTTTCTTCTTTCAAATGGGGATATTATGTACGCATTTTATTCAGGGTATAAGTCTCTATATTATACGACACTAAGACCACCGTTTGAGGAGTACATAAAAGCAGAAGATTATCAAGTTAAATTTTCATTAAAAACTGTAGATCTTGAAAGCCCAATCACTATCTTATCCTCCGCTATTTTAAACAAAGATTTAGATTGGAAAGAATTTGATCAACGAACTCTTTATGTTTTCAAAAATGGAGAAAGAGTAAAGCATGTTTACTAATTTCAATCTTCTATTTTCAAATATTTTCTAACAAACTTAGTCATTTCAGCTGAATGAGTTGCTTTGTTAGTTTCCATCTCAAAATACTCTGAATTTTTAATTCTATCATGTATTTGTTTTGATAATTGGGCAGTATGCATTTTATCAGTTTCCATACCAAGAACAACAACTTTGTTGTCCATTTTTTCATATAAATCCCAAATTTTTATGAAGCAAGTTCTTTTTGCAACTGCTCTCCATTTCTTAGGATTAGCCTCTTCTAAGACACGGATATATTTCGCTGCCTGTGCAGGATCTTCACTTTTGAATTTCCTAACCCACCATCTCCAGATAGGTTTTGTAAAATAAAACAAAAAAGTAGGCAAAACATGCATTATATAGCGGGTTGTTGGTGGCATATTGAATTGATATACAGGACCTATAAGGAATGTTATTAAGGGATCCAGTTTTTTATTTGCCAAAACATCTGCTATTATTAGAGTACTGTAGGAAGAAGTGATAACTGCTAATTTCTCTTGGGGAATTTTTAGATACTCAACTACTTCTTTGATATCTGAACCCATTCTATCTAAATCGTTTTTTAGTCGCTTTCCTTTCGCAGGTCTGAAAGATCCTTTCTCTCTGCTTTCAATATAAAGAATGTTGAAGTCTTTGCTAGCTTCCATCAACATATCATCCCAACCAGGAACAACTGTTCCCCAACCTGGAATTAATAAAAATGTGTAACCATTGAATGTATTTTTTTCAGCTTTAGTTTGTAAGATTTTCACTTCTGAACCATCTGACATTTGAATATAGCTTTCTTCTGCTATTTTCTCATATTCAGTAACCATGTATTCACTCAAAGCGCTAGTTGATTTAGTCATCTCTGAAGCGAAAACAGAATTTTACTTTAAAATAATTGTTGTATGAGTGTTATTTAAATGAAATTATTAAGAAATTGGCATCTAGAAGTCTAATACTCACAGAATATTTCAGGATTCTTCTTTCCTAATGATTTCTCTTTTCTTAACTTCTTTTGGAGGTTCAGGCATTTCCTTAATTTCGGATAATTTTTTTTCTGTTTCCACTTTTCGGTAAAATGATTTGGAAAGCTTGATTTTTCTTAAAGTTTCTTTAATTTCTTCATTAGATTTTCTTTGATACTCACCCCAATCTTCTGAATAAATTCCTTGTTTTTTAGCAAGATCTACCTCAAAGTTTTCCAAAATTTGTTTTGTATTAAAAACTGACATTTTGTTAACAATATATACACAATTATCAATAATCTTCCATATTAAAGTTCGAATTTTCTCACTTAATGTCTCTTTATCTACATTTTGGACAAGAGTGTCAGTTAAATTTGTTATTGTTTGTTTTAGTGATTTTAGGGTCTGTTTATCCAGATATTCTGGAATATTTGAAGCAATTAAATTAGTTTCAGAAAGAGTTCGAGTAAGTTGTCCTTCTAAAAGAACTGTGCTCTTTGCAAATTTTCTGACTTCAAATCTCTTAACAAGGCTTTGAAGTGCTTTAGTAGAATTTCTTACGTCAATTTTGGTTTCGTTTTGGAAGTAAGCTAATATCTTCTTGTTTATTGATACACTCTCTTTGACAAATTTATCGGAATATTTCTGGCTTGTGAGTTCATTAAGAGCTTTTTCTACTATACTTAATATCTCAACATCTTTATTTTCCAATTTCATGAGAAAATAGGCTAATTCTAGCTGCGAATAATATGGAGCTGTTTCTATCTCACTTTTAAATAATTTCTCAACTTCTTTCTTTATTTCTACATCAATTTGATCAAGTGCATCAGATGTATCGAGTAGATGCAAAAATCTAAGTAGATCTGTTAAACTTAATTCCTCTGATACTTTTTTGTCGCTAATAATTTCAAGTATAATTTCGCTAATCATTACATTACTTGATAGATGTTCAGAACCAAGAATAGACCATAAATCAGACAACATAGCTAATTTATTCATCTGATCTTCATCTTCCTCAAAATGTCTAAGAAATCTTTCAACAAGTAATATCTCGTGAGAATATATCTGTCTAAAAGGTTGATATTTATTCAAGACTTTGGGAAGTTCTGGAGAGTAATGGCCATCACTTACATATTCATTGATTTGTGCTTCTGATTTCTCATTACCACTCAAATAGCTCTCGAAAAGTTTTTCACTCATCTCAATTGGTACTTCTGAACCGGTTATTTGTGCTTCATATAGAATGCTAGTTGATAGCTTAATGATTAATCCTTCAATCCTATCAATCTTATTAATTATGACATCATGATCTTTTGATAGCTTTTGAACTCCCTTTAAAATCATGATATCAATTTCTTTACCTTTAACTCCATATGGTCCAAGTTCTTCCTTAAGAATTTCTCTAAATTCTTCTAAATTCTCTGCTGTAACTAGTTCTTCCTCTATATCTTTGTTGAGTTTCTTCTTGAATTTACTTTTTATTCTTTTGTAAAGGAAATCAGCAGCTGATTGTCCTCCTAAACGTTTAACCATTTCAACAAGAATACCTAATATGAATGTTCCAACAGTTATAGGGATGAACATAACTTTCAATAGAAATACTAAGTTAATGATATTTAATTTTGTTTAAAGTATTAAAAAAAAAGAAAAAAAAGAGAATACTTAGGAAATTCTTAATTGTTCTTCTGAGAAACCTTTGAACTCCAATCTGATTATTTTAGATATTTCTGTAATCATTCCTATTGCTGTTGCTACACATACAAAAACAACTCCAATTAATATGTAAAGTCCAATGTCTGCTCCAGGGAATGAAGTTAATAGTGGATCTTTGAGTATAGCAGTGTTATATTGTAGCTGTAGGAATAGAGCTATGATTAAGCTTTGAGGAACCAAATACAATCCTAAGAATAACTGTTGAAGTCGAAGATGATCTCCAATCAAAGCTTGAGAAAATCTAATGAAACCTGAAATAACCAGTATTCCTCCAAAATATCTTATCCATGGAACAAGAAGTGTCATATCAAAGACATAGTAGGGTGTATAGTTAAAGAATGGGAAGAATATCAGTAGAAAACCAAAACTCAATCCCAAAATCCCTTCAATAAGAAAACCACCTTGACTTGAAATTACTCGTTTTGGTTTCTTTGGTTTAGCAGGTTTCTTAATTTTTGGTTCTTTTATTGCTGTAATCCTTTCTACTCTAAGATCTTTAGGTAGAAAACCATGCATAGACAATTGAACAAATACTAAGCTTATTGCTGCAAATCCTATTGCAAAGCCAGTAAACATTCCTTCAAACATTTGTGCTATAACTTGTCCAGCTTGACCTTTTCCAACAGTAAATGCCATTGTTATTAAGTTCACAAAGAAAACAAGAACACCAACTATTATCAATGATTTATAGTACCAAGGCCATAATTCTTCAGTGATATAGAATTTTGGTTTACCTCGTTTTCTGTACTCTTTAGCAATCTTACGGGGATTACCCATTTGATCAATTGCCTCTCGTACATGTTGTACTTGGGGGTCTTCACTCTGGGCAAGTTCTGATGCCTTATCCCAAATGTGACTTTCTAATTCCTCTAGAACATCCTTTAGTTCTTCAGCATTAGTCTTTAACCAAATTGGTAGTTTTTTGGTTACTTCATCTAAGAATTGTTTTACTAACAAGAACTCATCAATAAGTTCATCATCACTAATTCTTTTACTCATTTTCATTACCTCACTTTGCTAATCCTTCTATATTGAGTCCGCATATGTTGCAGAACTTGATATCCTCCTCTTGTGGAATTTTATTTGCACAATTGGGGCAATACAAAAATTTCTTTTCAGGAAGTTTAACTTCTACTTCCATTAGAGGGGAAATTGCTTCAAGAAGCTTGGAAAAGAATCCCATCATGTGATTGTATAATCTGATTCCTTCCTCTGTTAATTTGTAATATTTGCGAGGACGACCACCGGATTCTTTCCTTTCTGATGTCAATAATCCGTCTCTCTCCAGTTTTCTAAGAATTGGATAAAGTGTGCCTTCCTCTATTACTAATATCTTCTTTGTTTCAGCTTCTAGTTCTTTTAACAACTGATATCCATATATCCCGTCTTTAAGATGACGTTTAACAATAGATAATGCAGACAAGGTAGAAATACCACGTAGTAACTCTGATTCAAAACTCTCAACATAGGATCGGAATTGTTCTGAGCCAATCAAGGCTTCAGGACGGTATGTTTTTATGTTTCTGAACACTTTTTTTCACCTTTTTATTGTGTGTAATTTACCTTTCTACCAATACTATAACACATATAGTATATAAGCCTTACCATATACGATTTAGTTTAATTAACATAGATTAAAGTCTCTCTACTCTCAATCTAAAGGAATTTCAAAAATTTTTAAAGGAGGGGGAATTGAGTCAATATCTTCAAAACTTGAAAAGATATTTGCTATGATTCCAAAGAAATGTTCTCTTTCTTCGTCTGATACTCCTGTTATTAAAAGCTTACAATTTGGAATTGATTTTACATAGTGATAATATTCTTCACTTTTATGTAAATTATCTGCAGGACCATGGCAGATTACAACATTATTTTTGATTTTTGGCAACTCATTGATAATGTTAAAATCTCTAATATGCATTGAACTCTTCCTAAACTTCCAAGGTTCAGCTTCCTTGATGAAAATCAGAATTTTATCTCTTTGAGTGACATTCTTAGGGTCAGGTAAGAAAGTATGAGCTAAAATCATTCTTATTATCCCTAAAACAAATGGAGGAGTTATAGGATTAATAACATAAGTGAGAAATTTAGCGTAATCCCATCTTATTATTGGATCATAGAGAATTGAAACATCTGGGTTGAAGTAATTATTAATCAATCCTTGTAGAATCATAGCTCCACCGTAACTTGATCCTGCAATGTTATACTTTCTCTTATCAATTTCAATATGTTCTAAGACAACCTTAATGTCTTTAGCTAGCTGATCAATCTTGAAATTCGCTTTTCTTCCTCTCTCAATTCGACTAGATTTTTTTTCTCTTGATTCTATAAAATAATATTCTGTTGTGTTATGATTTGGTATGTGAAAATCTTTCCATATTTGAGGTGGACTAAAAAAACCAGAGACAAATACAAAGGGTTTCTTTACAGTTGGTTTTTCAGGTTTATAGTGGAAAACTCTAATCTCTCCTCCTTCTACAGGGACATAGAAACTCTCACTTACTCCCTCCTCATAAAAAACTGGTACATCTTTTTTTCCTTTATCTAATAAATCTCTTACAGCTTTTTTTTGTTCATTAGATAGTTCAAATATGTTATTTTCTGATGACATTTAATCATCCCCTGGATAACACAATTTCCAATCTGGATGGAATGAATGAATCATTTCCATTATCTCTTTATATCCCTCTTCGGAAAAATATTTCTTTGGACAGCTTCTTTCCCCTTCTTCTATTACTTCAAAATGAATATGAGCTCCTTCATCTGCAAGTAGAAATCTTGCTATTTCTTGTCCTTGCTCAACCCAGTCCCCTTTTTTAACTTTGATCATCTGAAGTTGCATCTCTAAATCCTTTTCATTGTGTGACCACGATTCAAAACTATAATTTAAGACTACAGTTAAATTGTATCGAATATTAATGCCAACTTTGTACCTCCTTTCACCATCAAATTCTCGCCAATTTGATGCAATAATTCTGCCAGGAGCAGCAGCATTTACCCTTGAATTATTCTTGAGATAATAATGAATTCCTTGATGTTTAAATCCCCAGGGGCAACTATTTGAATCACTATATCCTACATCAAATGCATAAACATCAGACCTATTTTCATAAATTACGTCCATATAATTAAGATGATTTGAAAGATAACGATCACCTGGATTGAAAGTTATTCTATCCCAGAATAGATATAATATTGTTGCTCCAGAACTTACTCCTGCTATAAGTACAATGATTAGAATCACTTTGAGTTTTCCCATGTTTAACCATCTTCTGGATAGCACAATTCCCATCCTGGATTATATGAATGTATCATCTCCATTATCTCAGTATATCCCGATGTGGAGAAATATTTTTGGGGGCAGCTCCTTTCTCCTCCTTCAATAACATCAAAATGAATATGTGCCCCTCCATTAACATATAGAAATCTTGCAATTTCTTGCCCTATTTCTACCCAGTCTCCAACCTGTACCTTGAACATAGCAAGTTGTTTATCTTTGTCGACTTCTGTTGTAGTCCAGGGTTCAAAATTATATCCAATTTCTACAGTTTTATTGAATCTGATCCAAATTCTGGCATGGAATCTATTCTCTACTCCCTCTCCATAATCTTTCCATTCTATCTTTTCTACTCTTCCAGGTGTTGCAGCAAGAACTTTAGTATTGTTAAGTAGGAAGTAATCTATTCCTTGATGTTTAAATCCCCAGGGGCAACTATCAGTCTCACTATAACCTTCATTAAAAGCATAAATATCAGACCTGTTTTCATAAATCACATCCATATAATTAAGATGATTTGAAGGATAACGATTTCCGGCATTGAAGGTCAACTTACCCCAAAAGAAATAAAGAGCAGTAGCACCAACACCAGCACCTACTATTAGTAAGATAATTAAGATTACCTTGAGCTTTCCCATTACTATGCATATTAGAAAGATGGTTTAAAAGTTTTAAGCATAGAATTTCTGAAGGTCATCTACAATGGCTTTTATTATGTTCCTGTCAGAAAAATAGCAAGCATGACTCATAGGGTTCCAACCTTTTAGAATACCTCCAGAGAAAACCTCTTTATCAATAATCATTGGATATTCGTTCTTTCTAGCATTCTCACATCTTTTAGCATATTCTTCGTTAATAACACCTATTGGATAGGCTATATAATCGCTTTTGTTGTAGAAATTCACCCATTTATTAACTTCAATTGGTTTTCCAAACTTTGGGTTAGAGAATAGAAGAGTTACTAAAGGTAAAGGATTTCCTAATGTATAAAGAAATCTCAGTGTTTCTCCTCTTTCTAATGGGGTTTTTGTTTCCTTAAAGGAAGCAGTATTTCTAGAATCTTGAAGATATGATAGAAAATAGTAGGTAATAATAGCTCCTAAACTATGAGCAAACATTATCAGATTAACATTACCTCCTAATTCTGAAGCATGTTTCTTAAGCTCATCTAGAAACTTAGTATTAACCTTTTCAAACAGAGACTCATTGTTTTCTTTGTATAACAAGTACATTATAGGATAGCCAAAACAATCAAATAGAAAGGATTTAACTCCACTCCAACCAGGAACAGATTTCTTAAAGAAGATCGATTTTTTCTGATTTCTAGCTCCCATCTCATACTTCTCTTTCAATTCCTCTAAAGTAGGATCCATGAACTCAGACCATTTCAAGTCCTTAACAACCACTTTATCCTTAAGATATTCAATTTTGTTGACTTGTTTTAGTAGTTTATTTTTACACTTAGCAAACTCTTGATCAAAATATGTATATTCTAGGTCATTGGTATCCTGATTGAATTCTTTTATCATTACACCATGAGTAACTAAAATCAATGTTTTTTCATTGTTCATGTTTTACCACTCTCTTAAGAAAAACACATTAAAAACTATTTTCAAACTTAAAAATATTGTTGAAACTTCGATACCCTAAAATATTTTAGATTGTGTTCCGTATGTTTCTTATCTATAGGTGAAAATTCATGAATGACAAAGAAAAAATAGAGTTTTTTGTTAACCAGATTAATTTAGAAAAAGAAATTGTAGAAGCTGCAGAAAGTTCAATTAAAGATGTTAAGAATGAATTAGTTAGAGAATTGATTCTTGCGATTGCACTTGATTCGAAAAAACATGCAGGAATGCTAAATGCTCTTTTAACAATAACTTCCTCTGTTCAACCTTTCATAGAAGAAGAAAAACTAGATGAGCTTTCAGAGAACATTGAAAAACATATTGAACTTGAAGCTAAAGCAATTGAAACCTATAAAGAAATACTTCCAGAATTAGAAAATGATCAAGAAAAAATAGTTATACAAGCCATATTAAGTGATGAGTTACGGCATCATGCTCTATTAAAAAGAATCCTTACATCTATAAAAGAAAGAGAAGCTTTAACTCAAGAAGATTTCTGGGATTCAATAAAGGATGATTTCATTCCTCAATATTAGCTTTTTTTTCGAATTCCCAACATTTATTAGTGTAATTGGTGTCTAAAAGATTGATTCTATGAAAATGAAAGAGATAGGAACAAGAGGTTTACTATTTTCTTTTGATAATCCATACAAGACCAATATTTATGTAATAAATGGCGAGAAATTCGTTTTTATTTGTGATACGTTCCTTGGACCTGATCCCATGAATGAGGTTATTAAAGAACTCAAGAAAAAAGGTTTTCTTCCTAAACCTGTAATAGTATTTAATTCTCATCATGACTATGACCACATTTGGGGAAACCAATGTTTCAAAGATTCTATAATAATGTCTCACGAAATGTGTTTAAATAAAATCGAAGATATCGGAGAAAAAGATTTAGAAGATTATAAAGATCATCAAAAAGGTGATGTTCAACTTACTTTACCTAATGTGGTTTTTAAAGATAAGGTATTTTTTGAAGAAGAAGGAGTAGAGTTTTATCATACACCTGGACATACTGAAGACTCAGCTTCGTGTTTCGATCATATTGATGAAGTTTTGTTCGTAGGAGACAATCTTGAAACTCCTCTACCTTATATACGTATATTAGATATACCTGAATACATAGCTACACTAGAAGAATATCTGGAAAGGGAACCCGTTATTATACTGTCAGGACATGATGATATAATGTTTACAAATGAATTTCTTCAGCAAAATCTTAACTATTTGAAAGAATTTCAAGAGGAATCTGTTGATAAAACTAATTTTACTCAGAAACATAAAGGAATACACTTTATGAATCTCCAACACATAGGGGAACTACTTAAAGAAAGAGGAGATATGATGGGAGCATTATCATATTATGAAGAAGCTCTAAATATACTGAAAGAGATTGAAAGTAGTCCCCAGATAGAGACTAAGAAGGAGGAGTTAAAGAAAATTATAGGGGAATTAAAAAAATAATTGATTAAAACTACTATTGAATTAAGTTTTTCGCACAAAAGTTTTAAAAATACCATGTTCAAGATAGAGATATCTCTACTAGTATAAATTTAGAACTAGTATAACTATCTATAATATCGATTACAATGGTTAACGACAATGAAAGCAGCAGATTCTAAAACAGATATAGATGTAGTTGAAGGAGAGGGGGAAGAAGTTCAGTTACTTATGGGTAACAGAGCAGTTGTTCAAGGTTTACTTGAAGCTAAAGTTGGCTTAACTACTGCTTATCCGGGAACTCCAAGCACTGAAATTCAAATGCAATTGTATAAGTTGCATCAAAAAGGGCAGCTTTATTTTGAGTTTTCAGTCAATGAAAAAGTAGCTTTTGAGATTGCAGGAGCAGCTGCACTTTCTGGTGTTCGATCAGCTGTAATAATGAAACATGTGGGATTGAATGTTGCCTCAGATTCATTAATGGCTCTTGCATATTTTGGAGTTATAGGAGGAATGGTAGTTGTTGTTGTTGATGACCCAGGATGTTTGTCTAGTCAAAATGAACAAGATTCTAGATTCTGGGGAAAATTCTCACACTTACCAATTTTGGAACCCTCAACTTCTCAAGAAATTAAAGACACAATAGTTCAAGCTTATGAATTATCTGAAAAGTATAACACAATAATCTTAGTTCGATTAACAAGCTTTACTTCATTAAATACTGCAGAAGTTAAGATGAAAGTTGTTGAAGAGAAGTTAGCAAAAGATGGTGACTTCTTCAAGGATATAAGATATGCACTTCCAGCAAGGTATGTTCTCCACAAAGGTTTGCATGCCATTCTTGAACAAATAAAAGAGGATGAGGACTTTTTAGGAAATAATGAGCTTAAATATGGAGATTCAATATCTGATAGATTGATCATCACTCAAGGTGCTATCTATCCAATGGTTGAATACATGAGAAACCTCAATAATTTAGACATTCCTATTTTGAAGATAAATGCAATTCATCCTTTAAATGAAAAACAAATTGGTGAATTTCTTAAGAAATACAAATACATCTACTTCGTTGAGGAACTTGAAAGCTATCTAGAAAGTGAAATATTAAGTATAATTGGTAAATACAACTTAAATTTGAAAGTATTTGGGAAAGAACAACTTGCTATTCCTGAAGAAAATAGAATTTTACCCGATGTATTAAGTGAAGCTTTCAAGAGGATTGCTACAGATCCGAATAATGAAGAAATATTTAAGGTTAAACCTCCAGTGCCATCTCCATATGCACATGTTTTTGGAAGAGTAGATCAATTAATCCCCAGAACAATTCCACGTTTATGTGATGGTTGCTGTCATAGAGGTGCGTTCTATTCAATAAAGAGAGCAACTAAGAAAACAGACATAATTCCTTCTGATATAGGCTGTTACGCCTTAGGACAAGTGTTTCCTGTAGATATAGGAGATTTCTGGCTATGTATGGGAGCAAGCATAGGAACAGCAATAGGATTCTCATTAACAAATGATAAGCCTGTAGTAGCAGTTATAGGAGATGGAACATTCTTCCATGCAGGTATTCCTCCTCTTATTGACGCTGTTCTTTATAATCACAACATTACAGTAGCGATTCTAAATAACTCTCTTACAGCTATGACTGGAGGACAACCCACTCCCAGCTCAGATGAGAAAAAAGCAAAAAATCAAAGACAGCTAGATATTGAGCAGGTAGTTCGAGGTTTAGGAGTTGAATATGTAAAATCAGTAAGAGTTGAAGACACAAAAGAAAATACCAAGATATTTAGAGAAGCAATGGCTCATGAAGGACCTTCAGTTGTAATTTTTAATGGTGAATGTGTTGTTGAGCTTTACAGACATAGTTTGGATTTAGGTGAAGCACCATATGTTGATGAAGAGCTCTGCAATATGTGTGGAACATGTTTTATTGAATTCTCTTGTCCTTCAATCATAAAGAAGGATGGTCAGATTGTTATTAGAGAAGATACGTGCACTGCATGTAATATTTGTGTAGGAGTTTGCCCTCAAACTGCAATTATTCCTCGCAAGAAGAAGAAGGTGTAAGAAATGAGTGGTAACGAAAATAAACCAATAAATATTGCAATCGTAGGTTTAGGTGGTCAAGGAGTTATAACTCTTGCAAAGTTAATAGCAAACACCAATTTTATGTTAGGAAAGAAAGTATGCTATAATGAGCAGCATGGTTTGTCTCAAAGAGGGGGATCAGTTCAATCTTCTATAAGAATAAATGAAGCTGATAATCCTCTCTTTGCTGCTAAAGATACTGACTTTATAATAGGTCTAGAAAAGCTAGAAACTCTTCGATATCTATATTTAGCTAAAGAAGCTAAACCTAAAGTTTTAGTCTCAAATAGATACGATATAAGAACAACATCTGATCTTGGTTTGGAAATGTTTCCAGAAAGTGATGATATTGATAAAGAGATATTGAAATATTCCTCTGCTACTTACATCTTTGATGCATTAGGCTTTGAAGCTAGTGTAAAATCAAAATTAAAACCAGTTAATGTAGCTGTTTTCTCTGTTTTGACCACATTCCCAGAATTAGGATTACCAACTGGAAAAGCAGAAGATTATGTTATGGAATATCTAGGAAGAAATATCCTCTTGAAGCAAATAAATAAGAAAGCTTTCAAAGAGGGTCCAAAATGGATGAAGAAGGTGGAGTGAAAGATATGAAAATTGTAGTTGTTGGTCCAGGTGCTATTGGTTGTGCAGTAGCAGCTAGTGTTGCTCAAGAAGATACAGAAGTTTTCATTTTAGGTAGAGAGAGACATAAAGAGTACTTCAAGAAAAATCCTGTAGTATACAAAAGTTATACAGGAGATTTTAGTTCTAAAGTAGAAGCTATCACAGTAGATGATTTAAAAAATGGTAATGTAAAACCTGATGCGCTTTTCATAACATTGAAAGCAAATCCTACATTGGCTTTTGTTAAAGATTTAGAGGATGCATTGTCAAAAGATACTCATATTGTTTCACTTCAAAATGGTTTTACCGCACAAGATCTTTTTGATAAAACAAAGTTCGAGAATGTTTATCCCTGTGTAATCGGTTTCAATGTTCTTCTTGAAAATGATGGAGTTGCAGTTCAAACTACTGATGGAGATATCATCGTAGGAAAACTTACAGCTGATATGTCTCCAGAGAAAGGCAAAGATGTCCCTGAATTTATTGTAAATGCTCTTTCTAAAATAGCTCCTACCTCAATCTCTGATAATATCGTTAGTGATGTTTGGATGAAAGTTATGATTAATTGTACAATTAATCCAATTTGTGCAATCGGTAACTTTGCGCTTGGAGAAATTGCATCTGACGTTTCTGGTCTCACATTAGCTTTGTGGACATGGAAAGAGTTAATCCATGTTGTTGATGCCTTGGAACTTAAGCTCAATCCATTCCAAGGAAGACTTTATCCTGAGATGCTTTATAATTATGACATAATCAGTTTTGGGATTGCAAGAACAGTAGTTACAAGAATGACAAGGGAAAACAAGGACGCAATAGTGTCAACTTTGCAAGATATACGAAATAACAAAACAACTGAAATAGACTATCTAAATGGTAAAGTAGTAGAGCTTGGAAAAGAATACAATGTAAAGATGCCTATTAATGAACTCCTAATTGAAACAATCAAGAAGCTAGAAAAAGGTGAATTAAAACCTTCAAAAGGATTGATCAAGAAGCTCTATAATCAGATAGTTCTGAGTTAGAGTTTCTTCACAAAAGAGTTTCATGAGTTAAATTTTTTAACTAAGAGGTACACTTAAGTGTGAGAAATTTTGAAAATATAATATAAAATTAGAAGTGATAAATTTGAAGATTGCAGAATTAGAACCAGATAAGAATTTTGACATTGTCAAAGTAAGAATTATATCAAAACAAGGACCTCGTCAAGTTGAAGCTAGAGGACAAACATTGTTTGTTTGGGATATTTTAGTAGTTGATGATACAGACTCAATAGTCTTAACCTTATGGGGTGCTCAAGCAGGAGAGAAATACAACGTAGGAGACATTGTAACTATTGAAAATGGCTGGTGTAAAATGTTTCAAGACAAAAAACAAATCACCTTAGGTCGAAATGGAAAAATGTTTCCTGCTGAAGATGATCCAAGCATTCCAACAAGCGTTCCTGAATAAAAGAGAAAAGAAATTTAGATTTCTTTTTCAAATGTTGTACCTTTTCCATCAAACTTGAAACCATATTTCTCATAGGTGGGAATGATATTTTTAGTTTGATGATTGAAGAACATTTGTAATCTTTCTACTCCTTTTTCTTTACTTTTTTCTACAATTTCTGCTAACAATGCTTTCTTTACTTCATCTTCTCCAAAAATATATCCATTAATCGCTAGTTTGGGATCATCTGTAAGATAAGCTAAAGCTCTACCAACTATCTTGTCATCTTTTCGAACGATTAAATGAGCAATCACTCCATCAAAATTCTTAATAGTTTCAAAATTTTGCTTAGCTGCTTCTTCTGTGTAACCATATTTTTTCATAAAAATCTCTACCATTGGTTCAACATCTTTTTCGTAATCAAATGATAGAACTTCTATTTTGTCATCTTTTTCTATTGAGAGATCTTTTACATTTGCTAAATAAATATAGAAACTATCATCTCTCTTCTTGAAATTCCATTTTTTGACTAATTCTAATGCATTCCCCCAATGGTCTGAAGCTTCAGCTCTTATCTTCTTAATTCCTTTTTTCTTAAAAACCTCAACTATTTCGTTAAATAGTAGTTCTTCTGCATCTTTATGTTCAGAAATAACAAAAGGTAGTCTAAGAAATCCAAATTTTTCTTCTTCTGTTTCAGTAACTGCAGCTGTCAAAAATCCAACAAGTTTGTCATCCTTAAAACAGTATAATCTTGTTTCTGGATCAAAACCCTCTTGAGAGTATGCTTGCTTTAATTGTTCAACAGGTGTTTGACCAAAATATTTCCAATCTTTAACTACTTCTGATCCTACCTTAAACTGATTTTCAATAAACTCTTCTTGGTATTGTTTAATTATATATTCTGACATGACTTGATAAAATCATAGGTATTTATAAAATTCTGCTCCTTTAACTGAAACAGAACTCTCTAGCATGTTAAGTGAAGTGCAGCTGCTACAATTTTATTTTCTTTTACTAGTTTATTATACTCTTCTACTGCTTCAGATGTTTTTTTAGCAACAACTACAATATTTCTTTCATTCAGCTTTTGAATGACATCAGAAGGAACATTCATCTTACCATAAGAACCAGTACCAACAACTAAAACATCTATTTTTTTCTCATCAAGAATAGCTAAATCCTCTAAATGCAGAGAATGACCGTCTTTTCTCCACCATTTAGTTTTTATTTCATCGGGAAAGATAATTAAATCTCTAGAAAATGTTTCACCACCCACAACAATCTTACCAAAGCGATATTTGTCTATGGTATTCATTTTATTCACATTTATTGGTTTAAAATTTTAATATGTAGACATTGGGATATCTTTAATTAATACTTCCTATCAATATTCACATAGCCAGAATTAAATAAAAAGGTGAAAAAATGGAACCATTTGTAGTTACAATAATTATAGCTGTATGTTCTGTAATTGGTGGTATTATTGTTATCTTGCTATTAGCAGGAATAAGAATAACAATGGAATATGAACGACTTGTAGTTTTTAGATTGGGGCACTATAAACGAACCATTGGACCTGGTTTAGTCTATGTAACACCAATAGTAGAATCAGCAAGAAAAGTTGATCTGAGGATTATTACGCAAGATATTCCCAGACAAGAAGTCATGACAAAAGATAACATTCCAGTTTTAGCTAATACTGTTGTTTACTTCAAGGTTGAGAGACCTGCTGATGCAGTAATTAAAATAGAGAATTATGTTTACGCAGTTAGACAATATACCCAAGCAGCATTACGAGATACAATGGGGACTATGGAACTCGATCAGGTGTTAATAGAACGTGATAGGATTGCTAACGATATACGACAAATTGTTGATAAGGAAACCAGTGAATGGGGAATTGACATTCAAAGCATTAAAATCCAAGAAATTGAATTGCCAGCTGAAATGAAACGAGCTTTTGCTAAACAAGCTGAAGCTGAAAGAGAAAAACGAGCTGTTATTATTCAATCCGAAGGAGAAGCAATTGCTGCCAAGAATCTTGCAGCTGCTGCTCAAATGCTATCTAAAGAAAGAGGCGCACTAGCTCTTAGAACATTGCAAACCATAAGAGATATAGCTCAAGATCCAAGTGAAAAAATTGTTATATTTATGCCTAATGACCTTTCTGAAGGAATAACTGAAATTGTTAAGAAAACCAAAAAATAAGAGGGAAAGACTTGCTCGAACCCAATACTCGCTATATACAAATAGCATTCAATCGCGATGCTTCTCAAGTGAGAAGGATTTTACCAAAGATCCCATATGATCCTAGAATAATTATTGAAGCAGGAACTCCATACATAAAATTAACTGGAGCAGCAGGTATTCGATTGATAAGAAGAATGTGGAAAGGTATGGTTGTTGCTGATCTCAAAGTAACTGATGGAGCAGTTAGAGAGATTTTGTTTGCAAGCAGATCTGGTGCAAATGCAGTTACAGTGATGGGTTCAGCTCCAACTGTAACTATAGATTTATTCAACGCTAATTGTGCTAGACTTGGTGTATATTCTATGATAGATATGTTAGGTGTCACTGATCCACTTCGAAAACTCCTTCCTCTGAGAAATAAACCCGATTTTATTGTTATCCATAAAGGAAGAGATGAAGAAGCTGATGCTCGAAGTATAATACGTTACAAGGATATTTCTAAAGTGCATTCCAAGTATAAAACATTCATTGCAGTTGCAGGTGGTTTAGAACCACACAGTGTTAGATCAGCTTTTTTCAATGGAGCTGATGTAGCTGTCTTGAATGTAATTGCAGCAGATGATCCAAATGCAGGATTACATGAAAACGATGATTTCCCAAATCTAATTCCTGCGATTCTTCGGGAAGTAGGAAAATAGATTTTTTTCTTTCTTTTTTATTTTAACAATCAAATTCTATTGTTGTTCCCACAGAACAATTTCTAACAATATTATTTCCAAATTCCTTCTTCATCATACGGATTGCTTTAGTTCCTGTACTATGATTAAGATATAATATCGGACTTTTAAGTTCCCGTTTAATATTATTAATGACTTGTTCGACTTTCTGTTTTCTGGAAAAAACCATATGCACTCCCCCAATTACTGCATGAATGTCGTCATTAAAAAGCTCCTTTGCTTTGTTGCATGTATTTAGTAGTCCAGAATGACAACAACCAGTTATCAATACAAGACCCTCAGAAGTTTGAAGCACTATAGATTGATCATCGATGACTGTATCATATCCCCACGAACCATTTGTTTTACATTTGTAGTGTCTGGAAAGATTCTGGACATTGGTTCTTTCCTTCAGAGAAATTTCACCTGTAGTGAAAAGTTTGGAGGTAATTTGAATAGATTCTTTGCTAAAGATGAGCTGAACTTTTTCTTCTATTTCAGGTTCAAAAATAGGAAAGCCTGCATTCCACATTTTTCTACTTCTAATAAATGAATACCTTTGAATTGTTGCATCAGGATGAGTAAATATAGGTAGTTTATTTGTAGTAGTTCTAGCGTTAACAAGACCAATCAAACCTCTAACATGATCCATGTGACCATGAGTGAGAAAAACTTTGTCAATTTCATTTGGATTTATATTGAGTTTCTTCATATTGTAAATTAAACGCCATCCTATCAAACCTAAATCAGAAATTATTTGCTCTTTATTTATTGATATGTGAAAAGACACTCCATTTAATCCACCAAGATTTCGCCATTTGAAAAATTGAGAATCATAGACCGTCGTAATTTTAACTTTCATGCATTATCCTCAAACACTATTTGTAACCATTCTTTAAATTTACCCAAAACGCTTTAATTATTAAAGAAAAAATAACAACTTAGTGATTTAATGAAAGCATTCATATCAGTTGATCTAGAAGGACTTCCTTTTGTTGTTACTCTTGGTCATTTAAATCTTAAGGGCTCTTTATTCAAAGAAGCTAGGGAAATAGCTACTAAATTAACTTTAGCAGTTACTGATGAATTACATAAGAATGGTTATGATAAGATAATTATAGCAGATAGTCATGGTCCTGCAATCAATCTACTTGTTGAAGATTTACCAGAATGTGTAGAATTAGTTAGAGGAACCCCTCGTCCAATTAGCATGGTTGCTGGAGTAGAGGGATGTGATGTCGCTATTTTCATAGGATATCATGCGAAGTTTGGAACAGAAAAATCAACATTCGACCACACCTATAGTGGTGGAAGCATTCACAAACTTGAAGTAAATGATATCGTAGTAAGTGAGTTTCTATTGAATGGATATACTGCAGGAGAATTAGGTGTTCCTGTTATCCTTGTAGCAGGAGATGCTCAGCTTTTAGAAGACGATGTAAAAAAACACGCTCCATGGGCAGAACCAGTAATCCTTAAACATTCCTTAAGCAGATTTGCTGCTAGAAGTCCAAGTTTAGTGCAAATAGAGAAAGAACTACGTGAAGCTGTTAATAAAGCAATAATTAATGTAAAGGAAAACAACGTCAAACCGTTAGTAACAAAAAAACCAGTGAAATTAACTGTAACATTAAGAGATACTCACCAAACAGATGTAGTTTCATTATTACCAATAATAAAACGAGTTGATGCTCTCACTGTTGAATATATATCCACCGATATGGTTGAAGCTTACAAAACATTTCAAGCAATAGTGTACCTTGCATCAGCTGCTTCTAACATGCTGAAACATATGTAATAATCCTTAACTTGTTAATTGTAATTTCTCTTCAATTGTATTTGCAATTTTGAGAAGTGTTTCTTGTATCTCTTTTTCCTCTTTATTTCTTGATTCCATTTCAATTACGGTTTTCTTCTCAATCATTGCACTTGTAAAAATATGATTGTGAGGAATACTTGCAATTACTGGAGATTTCTCTTTACAGATTTCTTCAATCTCTTTAGTAATATTTGAGTTAATATCGGCTTTGTTAACAATAACATAGGCTCTTATTCGAAACTGCTCCAAAAGTGTTAAGACTCGCTCTAGATCATGCTTTCCAGAAATTGTTGGTTCAGTTACAACTAGTGCTAAATCAGATCCGGTAATTGAACTAATTACTGGACAACCTATTCCTGGAGAACCATCAATTAATATGAGCTCTCTATTGAGTTCCTTAGCTACTTCATTGGCTTTCTTTCTTACTTCTGCAACCAATAATCCTGAACTTTCTTCTCCTGGTTTGAGCTTTGCATGAACCATCTTCCCAATTCTAGTTTCTGAAATGAAATAATGACCTGAAACATTTTCTTTCATCATCACTGCTGATTCAGGACAAACATGGTAACATAAGCTGCATCCTTCACACTTGAATGGTTGCACAAAGAAATCAGGATCTATTGCATCAAATCTGCAAGAATCTCTGCATATGTTACATTTTGTACATACATTGAGATCAATTTCTGCTTTTTTCAAACCACAATATTCATGAGTAAATGATTCCCTAGGCGTAAAAATTAAATACAGATCAGCTGCATCAACATCTGCGTCAGCAAGTACTATTTTATCCTTCATAATGTGTGCTAAAGAAGCTATAATCGATGATTTACCTGTACCTCCTTTTCCAGAAATTACAGTCAGCTGTTTTGTCTTACTCTGGCTATTCATTTTAGACCATCTCCTTTATTTCTAGAGCAAGCTGTGTGAAGTCATCCTGCCACTTAGGAAATGCTTGTACCAAAGTTTTACCTAAAGAATATTGTCTAGCAATTTCCAAATCAAAAGGTATTTTCATTAGAATGGATATCTGTTCTTTGTCACAATATTCCTCCATTTCCTCATTTCCCATTCCATCCTTGTTTATTATTACACCAAATTTCTTGCCTAATTGTCTAAGAGCTTCTACTACAATCTTCATATCAGAAAGACCAAATGGAGTAGGTTCGCCTATCAACAGAACAAAATCAGTATCAATTACAGTTTCGACCATTGAACATGAAGAACCAGGAGGAGAATCAAAAATAACAAAATCTCTATCTTCTTTAACAAACTCTTTCAACTTTGTTATTACTGGTGTTGCTAACTCTTCACCAACAATAAGCTCACCATAGTTAAAAAGAAGGTTCTGTTCTCTTCCTGAATAAATAGTACCTATAGGTCTATACCTTTCAGTTATGGCATTAACAGGACACACTGCAGAACAAACCCCGCAACCATGACATATTTTTTCAAAAAGAAGAACTTCTCCTGGAAGATTTGCTAGTGCATTATACTCACAACTATCACTGCACTTTCCACAGAGTGTACATGTCTCCTTATCTATAACAGGAACAGGGATCTCTGCTTTATCAATAGGTTGAACTCGATGACAAAGAAATAGAGCACTGTTAGGTTCTTCTACGTCTGCATCTAAGAGTTGAACATTTTTGAGCGATAAAGCTAAGCTCGTGGCAACCAAAGTTTTACCTGTTCCACCTTTTCCTGAAACTATAGCTATCTGAACCATTCCAGTCACTAATCTAATGTTTACAACCATCATCTGAGGTTGCTTCTCTTATTTTCCCTTCTTTAAAATCAGATATGACTTTACTGATTTTTCCTTCTGCTCCAACAAAGACTCTTAAACCAAGTTGAGCACAAAGGGATATAGCTCTAGCTCCTATCCCTCCACAGATAAGTCCATTACAATGCTTTTCTAGAAATTCTGCAGGAAGACCTTTTCCTCCAAAATGGTCGCTTTTATTTTCAATAACTTCTATTTCATCAGTTTCTTCATCCCAGATTGTGAAGAATGGTGATCTACCAAAATGGTAACCTAATTCCTCATCTAAACCTTTTTCCCCTTGTGAGGGTATCGCATATTTCATCTTATCACCTATATTTCTTCTAATTCGTTGTTCTTCCACTTCTCAATAAGTTCTTTAGCTGAGGTTTTTAATCCATTGTAGATTTTGGTATCGGAACCTTTCAGAACTTTGAATGCGTTAGGACCAACTTCTGGTGCTATTACTGCTTTTACATCTAGTGAAACTAGAAATTGAACTGCTTGTATCCCTGCTCCACCTCTAGCTTGTACAGCTGGATTATCAATTATCTCTATTTCTGAAGTTTCACTATCGAAGATCAGATAATATGAAGATCTACCAAATCTATCAGACATCTGACTTGTTTCACTCTTTTCTACTACTGGTATTGCAATTTTCATTATTTCACTTCTTAATTTATACATCGGAATCTTCAGATGGCCAAGACGCAAATTGTAAAGCTTTTCCCTGAAAGATTGCATCTGCAATTTTTTTATGGGCAGTATTGAGTTCACGACTAAAAGACGGTTGAGAGATACTCATTTTTTCAGCAGCTTCAGTTTGCTTAATCCCTATATAATCTGCATAATAAATTGCTGTAATCTCTTCTTTTGTTAAAATTTGAACATCAATGCTTTTCATTGGAACTCCAATGGGTTTGTACACGCTCCCTTCAAAATTAATGCAATTTCGTTTTAATTTGCGTTTTTGGATCATCATACCTACGTTTTCTTTTACTTAAATAAATGTTTAGGTATGAATAATTATTCATAACTTATTGATAAGAATAGCTATTTAGAAGTATGAAAAAATGCTAATCTATACTAATCAATAATTGTTATATTGATCTGATTGTGCTTGTTAATTGCTTCTGCTAATCTTAATCGAATAGATTTCAGATATCTCCATACAGATGTTTGAGATATATTCAGCTTTTCTGCTATCTCTTGTTGTGTTAATCCCTCTATATCTGAAAGTTGTAGTATTTGTAATTCAAAGCTAGTTAATTCAATAGCAACTTGATCTTTAGTGATTCTGCGATTTATATCTATTGGATAAGAAACAGGTGGTCTCCCTATACCTCTATGATGTCTTCGCCCTCTACCTCGACCATGTCTTCCTCCTCTTCGGAAACCATATTCATCTGGGTCTGACATTTTTGGAACCTACACTATTTTGAGAAAAAAAGGAATTAAAAAGGTTTTGAGTAAGAATCTACTTTGCAGGTTTCCTAAGTGATTCTAGATACTCAATCTCCTCTTTAAGACTTTCAATATGCTTTTTCAGTAAAGATATTTCATAATCAATAGCTTCTGGACTTTTAGGAACACCATATGGGTCCCATCTAGCTGATTCAGGTGGTGAAACAAATCCTGTGTCCTTTAGTCTTGATTGATACTCTGGCATAGCCCACCAACCTCGCGGAAGATCAGGATACCAATCGCAATTAGGGCTATAACCTCTTCTTCCTCCTCCACCATATCCTCTCCCCCTTCCATATCCTAGACCTCTACCATAACTTGGTCCTGGTCCATATCTTCTATTTCTAAACATTGTACTCACTTTTTGGGTTATTATTCAATATTATTTAAACGTCAGTAAATATAAATCTATCTTTTTATGGGTTATAATTCAATAAAGAATCTGTCTATAAAAAACAGAAAATGCTTATACAATATTCTCTAGCTTTTCCTTTTTTTTTCTCTTTTTAGTGGTTGATAAAGATTTTAAATGTTTTAAACAATACTATTGTTGTGATTATACTCGAAAGAAGCGATGATTATGACGAGAACTTCGAGATAGATTTCAATTTAAGGAATCTAGTAAATACAATTCTTATGCATCTCAACTCGTTCTTAGAGTATTTAGCAGATAACCATCCTGATCAATTCCTTCCATATATTAGAGCTTTAGGGAAGAAACTTTCTGATATCATTAAAAAAGAAGAAGTTTCTGCTGTTGTTTTTTCATTACTCAGGAATTACAGATTAAAACAAAAAGGTAAGGATTTAGTAATACTAGACTTCTTCCGCTTGTTACAAAGTAAACTTATTGAAGTTATTAAAATCTCACTTAATCTTAACAAATATTACTTTTCCAAACGAGGGACGAAGTTAAAAATAAAGTTATTTGACAGAACCAAGGGAAGAATCATCCCAAACTATCTGATTGTTGTTGTACTTAAAGACTTCATGCAAAGAGAGGAAGCCATTGAATTCTATAAGGAATATATTGATTATGTTTATGAAAGCAAAGAAGTAGCTCCCCCTACAATGGAGTATGTGGAAGAGATGGTGGAGTTATTTGAAAAAGAATACAAACACACACACAATTTTGTTGCTTTTAAACAAGTAGAAGGACAAATTGGAGTGAAAGTAAAAAAATGCATGATTCGAGAGGTTTTAAGGGATTTTGATGAGAATTATGATAAGGAATTAGCATATTATGCTGTTTGTTATCAAGATTTTCACACAACGAAGAGGATGAATAAGAACTTTAGTTTAACAAGAGAAAAAACGGTAATGATTGGAAATTCCTATTGTGATTTTTGTTGGGTAGATAAAAGATATGAGAAAGAAATAAAACATCCTGAAAAAGAATTCTGGGTGGATTTGGAATAAGATAATATCTTTAGATTATTTTCGTCTTTCTTCCGACCTTTTCAAAGATTTCTAATGCTTGATCAAGTACATCATCTGTCATGGTTGCCATATATGAAGTTCGAACCAATTCTCTTCCTTCTTGGGTTGCAGGAGCCATAACAGGATTAGTGAAAATTCCTACTGGTTTATGTTTATACAAATCCATGAAGAAACTCAAGGTTTTCTTAACCCCTCCAATTATCAATGGAACAATAGGTGTTTCAGAAGGTCCAGTATCATAACCCATATCTGATAAACCATTTCTCATTTTATCTCCAATTTCAGTTAATCTATTTTTATAAGATTCATCGTTTTCAATTAAATCTAAGATAGCTATTACTGTAGCACAAGTAGCAGGAGGTGGGCTTGCTGAGAAGATAAAGGATCTAGCTTTATGACGTAGCCAGTTGCAGATTTTCTTATTTGCAGCTATATATCCACCAACTGTTGCAAATGTTTTGGAAAAGGTTCCCATTGTAACATCTACTCTATCTAAAAGATCAAAGTGAGCTGCAGTACCTTTACCATAAGGACCTATAACGCCTACAGCGTGAGCATCATCAACATAAACTCCAGCCTCTCTCTCTTCAGCTAAATCTACAATGGTATCTAGTTTCGCAATCGCTCCTTCCATACTAAATACGCCGTCAGAAACAATCAGAGCTTTTCCTTTTGGTACTTCTTTAATACATTTTTCAAAGTCTTCCATATCATTATGTTTGTAGATTTTCTTATTCTCTGAATCATTTTTACCTAATCTAATTCCATCAATAATTGATGCGTGATTACATTGATCAGAAACAACCCACTCATCTTTCTCTGAAAGCAGAGCTGAAAGAGTTCCAAGATTTGCTTGCATTCCAGTAGAATACACAACACAATCCTCTGTACCAACAAATTTTGCTAATCTCTCTTCTAGCTCTATGTGAATTTCCATAGTACCATTAAGTAATCTTGAACCTGTTGAGCCAACACCATATTCATCAATTGCCTCTTTTGCTGCTTTCTTCACTTTGGGATGAGAAGTCATTCCAAGATAGTTGTTACTTCCACACATGATTGTTTCTTTTTTCTCATCCATTATAACAACAGGATTTTGTTCTCCACTGATGGGATGGAAATAAGGGTAATAGCCTTGAGCTTTAGCAATAGTAGGTTCTCCAAAACGATAATAACGATTGCATTTCTTGAAGAATTTTGACATATCTATCCACCAAACTTAACACTAAATATAACAATATGATTATATTTAGTTGAAATCAAACCAATAATTCTTCTACTTATATTTAAAATGTTTCACGCAAATGAAATAGCTTCGAAACAATTTCAAGGTTTTGGAGTAGTGTTTCTAATTAAAGGAAAATAGAAATAAGAAAGTAGTTAGTACCCTTTGAGTGTTCTAACTGGACCACTGCATTCTGGGCATTCTCTTTCTCCAGTTCTTACTTCAAATCCACAATACTCACAAAATCTAGGTTTTTTAACACCTGAAGATGTATAGTTTGGTGAGAAAGGACCTATTAGATTTTTCCTCATATTAGTAACAGCTGATGAAATGGTTTTCCTTCTAGAGGTTACAAAAGAAAACAATATAGGCATTCCTAGCAAAGGCAGTGCTCCAGCTACACCAAATAGGATGTAATTACCAATCCATAACTTATCTAAATCAACACCACCGCCACCGCCAATATCACCAAAAGACATGAAGATAAAAGCGAGTCCTGCTATTACTCCCCCAACTTCTAATAATCCAAATAAAATTAAAGCGTATTTGAAACCTTTTCCTTTTTTATCTGTAGACTTTGATGTCATTCTAAATATTCTATTCTTTTTAATTTTTAAAGTTTGAGGGTACATGCAATATTCTCAAGATTTTTGTTCTTTTATAAGAAAAATTCCTGAATTCATGTCAACTTCTTTTTGTAACATCTGAAAAGCAAAAGCTGATGTTGAAAAAGGTATAGCATCCAAAATTGTTGCAATCCTTGCTAATTCCTCATCAAACATTCGAACATAAACAGTAATATTGGGATATTTTTGTTTCAATGCTTTAGTCAGCATTATAGCATCAGAAAGAAATTCTTCTTCATTCCAACAAATGTATACTTGTGAAACATCTTTAAGATTGCAAAAATCCTCTATACTTTCAAGATATTTGACTTCCTCATTATAAACATGTATAGTCTCAAGATCAAATAAATCAAGATCAATTATAGGATCAATAACATAAATCTCCTTCTTTAATTCCTCTCCGATGTATTGAATAATCCTTTTAACGGTAGAATCATTTCCTAAAATTACTACTGAACCATCGATACCTTCAGTCCATTCCTTTATTGATTCCATGATCCAACCTGAGGTTGAGAAAGTATATGCATCCCATGGTTCTTCTTCCAAATATTCTCGGAAATGTTCGTCAAACATCCTCATAAACAATTTACAGTCTTCATTAAGTTCTCTTGCTTTCTCAGCAGCAATTAGAGAACTGCGTAGGTTACTTGAAACGCAAAAAACTTCTTTGCATTTCTTAATACCTGATAGCTCTATTATGTCATCACTTGTGTAATCCCCCACAACTACAGGCTGTCCTAAACTGATCAATTCTTCAACTAAACCCATTTCTTGTTCAACTAAAACATAAGGACGTTTATGTTCCCGTAGAAATTCTACGATTCTTTCTCCAAGATGGTTATAACCCAACACAACAGTGTGATTGGACTGACGTTTAGCTAAATCTCTTGCACGATTCACTGGATTAAAACTGTAATATTCAAGCAAAACTGTAACAATTATACTTAGAATAAGAAGTTCAAATAAAAGAGGAAAAAGGAATCGATAAATTGAATAGAAAATTGATGCAGTTCCTTCTCTTAACAATAAGGATGTTAGAATAATATTGGAGAAGCTTTTATCAGCTTCAACTACAGAAAAAACAACTAATCCAATTACCCAGAACAAAACAAGGATTAAAGCAGCAATTAGTAATTGTTTTATTTTTCCTTTTAACAAGAAAAAACTTGCTTTCTTTGAAGTTTTAGTAGAAGAACGTTTAGTGCTTCTAGATGCTTGCATGTATAAAAAATGAATCTATAAGATAAAAATCTTTGTTCGAGAATTCAATCTACTAAAGTTAGCCTTCTTCCTCAAATTCAAGAGAAACAGAATTTATACAGTATCTTAATCCTGTAGGTTTTGGTCCATCATCAAAAACATGTCCAAGATGTCCGCTACAGTTTTTGCAGAGAACTTCTGTTCTAACCATACCATGTGATGTATCTTGTTGTTCCTCAATATTTTCATCTTTTTCTGGAGAATGAAAACTAGGCCAACCACACCCAGAATCAAATTTAGTTTCTGAAGTGAATAAAAGAGCTCCACAACCTGCACATTTGTATGAACCTTTTTCTTTATGATTCCAAAACTTTCCTGTAAAAGCTGGTTCAGTACCCTTTAATCTTAAAATCTGGTATTGTTCGTCTGATAATTCTTCTTTCCATTCTTTTTCTGATTTCTTGGGTAAGTTCATGTGATTAACAATTAATAAAGAGGATAAATAAAACTAATTCTTTAACAAAAATCCTTTACATATTTCAAGCATCAATTTTCTCGATTTCCCAAATAAGTCTAACCTCTGGATCTGGGCATTCAATGTGTTTTACATCAGATAACCAATCTGACTCTTCATCATGTTTTCGTTGGATACCTGACAAGAAAGGTAGTAATGTTGATAATGACCAAATACAAATTTTTTCTCCTTCTGGAACAAATAATGCATCACCGTCTATAATGAAATTATCACCAATTTCGTGAATAGGACATTTCCCAAGCATACTAGTTACACTAACTTTGAGTTTGTACATTTGATATTCCTCGTTTACTTGTCAAGTAATATTATAAGCTTAAGTGATTGAAGAATTTTTCTGAAAAACAATGATTTATTACCTTCTCTCATAATTACCTTTATTTTGCAAATAATTATATAGTCCAAACAACCATAATCCTAAATGAATGCGAAAGATGATGATGTAAAAGGATACAAAAGAAGTATTCATGAAAGTCGAAAAGATATAGCTGGAGAACATAAACTATCAGATTTGGGACAATTGTTTTTTCTAATTACATTTTTGATAATCTGGGGATTGGATTCATTTTATTTCAGATTTTCCACTTTTTTAGCAGATTATGGGTATATCTACATTAGAGCTCCAATAGCCGCTATTTTGTTCATAATAGCTGGATTTTTAGCTTACAAAGGTTTAAAACAAGTATTCAATGAAGTAAGAGATTCTCCTGCAGTTATAAAAACTGGTGTATTTGCATATTCAAGACACCCAATATATTTTGGCTCCATTCTTGTTTATGTTGGATGGATTCTATTAACAATGTCCCTGATTTCTTTGGGTTATTGGGTGATTATCGTCATATTCTATGAATATATTGCTACATATGAAGAGAAACTACTTTTGAAACAATTTGGGAAAGAATATGAAGATTATAAAAAACAAGTACCAAAATGGATACCAGGAACGAAATTTAAGAAGAAATAAAGATTTTCAGATATAATAAATAATAGAAAAATTTCGGAAAGGTTAGTAAATTACTGCATGTCCATGGTAGAAGGCAATGTTCTTTTTCTCAACCTTTCTTACTTCATGATTGTAAATCCACTCATTTTGATTTTCTGGTTCTTCTTGTTTGACTTTGTTTGTCAATTTTTTCACCTATGTATACCTTAACTGGTCACATATTTTGAAGCTGGTGAGAAAAAGTGACCAAAAGGTGACCAAGAAACAAACTAATTCTAAATTTTATGTGATAATTCCCATTTCTTAAGAATTATATCTGCCATCCCTCTAATTATCTCTGCTTCATCTTCTTCAATTACATTACATGCTTGATCGTCTGGTAAGAGTTTGCATATTTCAGAAGTTAACTCACTAATTAGTTCTTTAACAATATTAGGAGATATTCCATCTCCAACTTCTTTTATTAAAACAACTGCAAAGCAATTTGTGGCTTCTAGATAAACTTCACTGCTCTTTGTAGTAAATTGTTCTGGTTCCCCTATATCTACCTCAACAAGGAAATTTCTGATTGCTACAATTAATCCAGAAAAAAGAATAGCATCTGCAAGTTTGTCTGTTCCAGATACTGGATCATAATAATAAACTGGAACACCACCTGGAGAGATAATATAGAGAGACTTAATCATCAGTTCTTAAAACTAATATCATTTTTTATATCTTTTCATAGGTTTTGAAAAGAGAAGGTAATTGGATGATTAATAAAACCAATTAAAAACAAAGAGAAAACAAGAAGTAAGAGCAAGAACGATTGCAGAAACTAGCATGGTTAAAGCTAATTTAAACAGATATCTTCTGTATTCCTCTTTTTTATCAGTTTTAAAATACCTACTGATTCTTATTGGTAGAATTATAACTAGTGTAATAACAGCTAAAGAAGAAAAAGTAAATGATAATATGACAATCTGACCTACTATATCAAGCAAATAAATCGTGTTAGATTCTCATTTATATTTATTAATTTTTACCCCATCAAGGATTTTTAATATACTTATTCCCAGAGTTGAATTATTTCCAATCCATCCCCTGAAGCATCGAATATGTAAGCTAGATTATCAACAACTTGAACTGCCCTAATATAATCCCCAGCTTCATGAAACTGACCAATCTCAACCATTTTCCCAATATTACTAATATCTATTATTTCCAACCCATCTTCATAATCTGCAACAAAAGCTATATTATCAATAACATGAATGTAAGCTGGTTTACCTCCGTTATGAAAACGCCCAAGTAATTTTGGCTTGTGTAGATTGCTTATGTCATAGATTTCAACTCCTCTATCCATATTAGCTCCATAGAGAATGTTTCCAATAATTTGAAAGTGTCTGATTTGCCCCCAACTTCCTATTTTACCGGTCTTAACAGGATCTGCAGGATTTGATACATCAAACACATCTATACCATTTGGAGTGCTTATGAGAGCATAATTGTTGAGTATCTTAAGATATCCAAAGGAATTAGAAGTAAGATAAGATCCAACTGATTGAGGAGAATAAGGATTGGATATATTGTAAATATATAATCCCTCATAAGCAGAAATATATGCAAGGTCATTGTATACATCAATACTCGCTGTATCTTCAGAAACAGGAATGTTTGTAATTTTTATTATGTTGGTTAAGTTACCTATATCTAGTATCTCCATACCCTGATGGTGATCAGCAACATAGAGTAAATTGTCTATCAAACGAGTTGTATGTGCTCCTCCACCATCAAAGAAACGGTTAATTATTTTAGGATTAAGAGCATCACTAACGTTAACGAAAGAAACACCTAATTCAGAAATTATAACTATATCATTATGAATAAGTAAACCTTCACAATAAAGTTCAGCAGGATGAACAGATGAAAGTTTTACAAGATCTAAAGTATGATTCACTCTGTTTGATGTTTTTAATGGTTGAAAGATGATCCCCAACGTAATAGAAATAGTAAGAATAAGAAATATGGGTATTATAATTTTCCATTTCAATAATAGTTTGATTTTTTGCATGGATTTTTTCTCATTCAAATACTTATATAGATTATTTTACAAATATCAATTGAACTGATTCAAAACTTTTATTTGAAGAAAGACATCAATAACAAATTAAAGAAATTAGAAAAGGAAAGGCTAGTATACAACAGTATGCCCATGGTAGAAAGCGAAGTTTTTCTTTTCAACCTTTCTTACTTCATGATTGTAAATCCATTCATTTTGATTTTCTGGTTTTTCTTGTTTGATTTTTTGTGCCAATTTTTTCACCTAACCGAACATAGTTCACCCTTTAAAAATAACTTGCTCACACATTGTGGTCACAAGTTGTGACTGAAAACAGAAAAAAATGATTGTTAAAAGTCAAAGTATGCTAATAAATCAGAAGTAAATGATGATGTTTATTCAGAAAAAGAAGAAATAAATAGTTATGTTTTTTCATCATTAGAAAGGGTGTATTGAATGAGTAAAGTTGGTTCTTCCTATATTATAGAGATAGAGCTGTTTAATCCTGATAGCTGTTCCAAAGAGAGTTGGGATTTATATCATGAGTATCGTACTACTCTACATAAGCAGCGTTTTCCTGATAGACCTTTGACTGTAACCAATAAGCAAGCAGAAAAAGGTTTGAAAATGTTTAAAGAACACCCAGAAATAGAAGGATACATTTTCACTATAGAGGATACAACAAAAAACAAACAAGTTGGAGATCTAATATGCTCACTTCCACGTATAGGCTCTGAAACCTATAAAGAAAACAAACATTATATGGAATTTTATATCAACATTTTAGAAAATTATCATCGCAAAGGTATAGGAACTTTAGCTTTAGAAAAAGTAAAGGAAGTAGCAAAACAAAACGAAAAGACATTATTAGCTACTGACACATATTACCCAAGTGGTAAAGCATTTCTTGAAACTATTGGAGCAGAATTAGATATAGGTATAGAAAATAGGTTACAACTAGAAAATATTGATTGGTCAATGGTAGAAAAATGGGTGGAAGAAGGACCAGAACGTTCCCCAAAAATAAAGTTAGTAAAGCTGGGTTCTATCCCTGAGGATTTGATAGAACAATTTAGTAAGATATATACTGAAACCTACAATCAACAACCTTGGGATGAACTAGATGATGTGGCATTTACTTTTTCTCCAAAATATTTCAGGCATTTGAAAAAAGTTTTCGCAGAAACTGGAGTAGAATGGTTAGTTATGGTTACAATAGAAGAGGATGAAAAAATATCCGGGTTAACAGAAATGAGATACAATCCTGGAAACAAAACCATGATAACTCAAGAATTAACAGGCGTGAAGGAAGAATATAGGGGAAGAGGATTAGGAAAATGGTTGAAAGCAGCAATGCTTCTAGAAATAAAAGAACGTTTTCCAGATGTTAAAACTGTTCGAACAGAAAATGCTACAACTAATGTACCAATGTTATCAATAAATGATAGACTAGGATTCAAGTTTTTCAGAGAATCAATAGAAGCTCAAATAAAACTAGAACAATTAAATAAATATCTAAAGCAAAGAGCAAGATAAATCATTTCTTATATTTGATAAAAGCTAAGGTTTAATTATATTTTCAAATTATATCTCTTTATGAAAATCGGTTTACAAGTTCCTAATTTTACCTTTCAGGGAGGAAAGGAAACCTTTGCAGAAAATATCAAAGAAATAAGCATTCAAGTTGATAAAGCGGGTTTCAACAGTCTTTGGGTAATGGATCACTTTTTCCAACTTGGTGATGGGAAAGGAATACTTCTAGGTCCTGCTGAAGATGATATGTATGAAGGCTATTCTGTTTTGAACTATATGGCAGCTTTAACAAAGAATGTTAAGTTAGGCACTATGGTAACTGGAAACATCTATCGCCATCCAGGAATGCTAGTAAAAACAGTTACTTCACTTGATATTCTTTCAAAAGGAAGAGCTTACTTTGGAATTGGAGCAGGATGGTTTGAAAGAGAATCTGTAGGTTTAGGAATTCCTTTTTATGATTGGACAATGCGTTTTGAAATGTTAGAAGAAGCTCTACAAATAACAAAACTAATGTGGTCAGAAAGAAATGGAGAAGAATACAAAGGCAAACACTATGACTTAAAAGAAACTATGTGTCACCCTCAACCAATCCAGAAATATCCACCAATTTTGATAGGTGGGATGGGACCAAAGAAGACTCTTAGATTCGTTGCAAAATATGCAGACGCATGCAATCTTTTCATTGGAAGAGGAATGAATGCCGTGGAAGAAGCAATCAAAGTCCTAAAGAAACATTGTGAAAATGAAAAGCGTCCCTATGAAGAAATAGAAAAAACATCCTTAGGAAGTGTATTCTTAGATCAACCAAATGTCCCGGAAAAAAGCCAAATAGGAGCAAAGAATCTAAAAACAGTAGAAGATATAATCGACAACCTAAAGTTACAAGCAGAAATGGGAATAGATCATGCTCTCTTCAATATGCGAGATCCATTAGCAAGTCAAGAACCACTAGAAATATTCAAAAATGAAATAATTCCTGCAGTGGAGGATTTTTGAGTTTAATCTAATAGACGATATATTTGCTTGAAATGAAATAAAAATTATTTAGATTAAATTCATTTCTTAATTTTTGAAAGAATCTCCTTTTCTTTTTTTCTGAGGAAAGCAAGAGATATCATAGTTTTATGGTCACTTATGTTTGCTACAACAGACCAAGCTTTATGAACTCCTCTAGCTTTGATTCTGTTTGGTAATCCTTCTACTATAAAATTTGAATAAATAGCTGGAATTCCTTCTTCAGGATACTCACACATATCTAAATATTCATCTTCTTGTAATAATCTTATTTCCGAAAGAAGATCTCCTGTTTTATCAAAATCATCTGCTGCAACAAATTCAGCATAAGGATATCCACCAATAAAAACAACAACTCTTTTTCTGTTTAATCCGTAAGCTTTTCTTTCAGTATGACCAATCTGAACTTCGTGTGTACCATCGTTATCCAAGGCTATATATTGAACCATTGTGTATTTCTCAATATTATCAAACCACTGATATTCAAAATCCTCCTTTACTCCCAAAAAACTCGTTATTTTCATGTATATAATGAATACCATCTACTTAAAATTCTTTTGAATAAGTGGCATAGTTATTCGTAAAAAGAAAAAAAAAGAAAAATAGTTTATTGATTGAGTTTTTTACGTCGAATTCTCATTGTTATAACTAGCATAGCTATTATTGTCATCATACTAATTGGTATAGCAAATTCCCAAATATGTGCTAATTTATATTCTACAACTATACAATTTGATATTGAACTATTATAATGTACATTATCGGCTACAACGACATAATAGTAGATTCCTGTTCCAGGGAGTGTATCTAGTTGTGTTTCTGTACTAGTTGTGTATATTGGAGTTAAATGATCAACTGACCAGATATATGATGAATCTCTATAAACATAGTATTGTCTAACACCTTTTACATCATCCCACTCTAGATTGAGTAAGTCAGTGTTTATCAGATCGGGGAAAATAGTAGCTAAGGTGGGTTCTGTAGGTGGTCCAATAAACCTCTTAAAGAAGATATCTTGGTCGTAACCATAATACGACAAATTAGTATAATCAGACCATGCTATATTTACACTTCCGTACTTGCCAACAGCAATAGTTGCGAATCTAGAACCAACAGAACTATCAGTGGAAATAACCTCAGTTCTACTCCAAGTATCTGTATGAGTTGAGTACATCCGATAGAAGATATCTGAATCTGTGTCAGCACCATCATAAACTGAAGCGTCTTCCCATACAATATAGATATTATCTTCCAGATCTATTTCGATGGATGGAAACCAAGAAGAATGATCTCCAGCATCTGAAATTACCTCTGGTACTGTCCAATTTGCAGCAACACTGTCATAGATTACATAGAAAATATCATGATCTGTTTTAGAACCGTCAAATTGTGATTCATCACTCCATACAATATGAATGTTATCAAGAGAATCAACTGCTATATCGGGATCATATGAAAGATCAGTGCTCATATAGGATATAACATCTGCTGGTTGCCAAATTTTTGTTGATACATCTAAATACTTGTAGAAAATATCATGATCTGCTCCAGCTCCTGCATAATCTGTATCGTCGTACCAAACAACATGAACATTCCCCAAAGAATCAATAGCTAGTTGAGAAACATAACTTCCTTGATTGCTTTCTGGAGAAACAAGCTGTGTAGTTGACCAAGCTTGTTTAGTTTCGTTCCATATTTTATAGAAAATATCAAAATCTCCACCTGCTCCTAAAATATCAGAATCATCACTCCAAGTTACATATATGTTATCAGATGAATCGATTGCAATTGAGGGACCAGTAGAGTGGTCAAGGCTTTCAGTTGAGATAGTAGTAATGCTAGACCAAGTTTGTGTAGAAGATGTCCAATTCCTATATAGAATGGTTTGAGAATTTTCTTCCCAAACGAAATGGACATTGTTTGCTGAATCAATAGCTATATCGGGAACCATTGATTCTAAAGAGCTTTCAGAGATAACTTGAATAGCAGTCCATGTATTAGAAACTGCATTCCATCGTTTGTAAAAGATGTCTCTGTCAGTTCCAGATCCTAAATAATTAGATGGATCAAACCAAACAACATGAAGGTTGCCGAGAGAATCAGTCACAATTTCAGGAAATTCGGAATTTTGAGTACCCACATCAGATAGAAGTTCAGTATCAGTCCAAAACCAGTTAGAATCTCTAATTGATTGAAATTGTTCAGCATCTGAATTTACAAGGAGAGTATTTTGAGAAGCAAGAAGTACAGTTGTTATGAGTAAAAGAAGAAAAACAAATCTTAGATCTTTAGTTACTTTTCTTTTTTTTATTTTAATCACCTTTAGATTTTTTTAATCAAAGCTGTGTACTATTTGTTTTTGTAATAAAGCTTTCTCGAATAAGGATGAAAAATCTAAAGGGAAAAACTAGAAAACTATTCAGATAATTTTTCGTCCATTGCTTGTAATTGATTGAGAATTTTGATGTATAATTCCCTTATTACAGCAGGAGTTACTGATATCTGTGCTTTCTCTCTTAGATACATGGGCGGGTCAAGAAGTCGAACTAAATTCAGAATCTCTTCTAGTAAATCATGTGGGTAATAAACTCCTATCATTTTTCCTTCTGGTTGACCTGATCCAGATTCACCAGCTGTTTGAATAATGATTTTTGAAATTCCAAACAATCGATCAAAAGGAGTCCTTCTCGACACTAGATTAGTAATTGTACGGAAAGGAATTACAGCACGTTTTTTTGTTATAACACCTTTATGTATTACTATCTCTGTATCTAGAATCTCATACCTAATAGATTCAATGTACAATTTTACTAAAAATAAAATTGGAAGTAATACAAGTATAACAATTCCTGTATATATGGAAGCATAAACAATTTTTCTGAGTGCAATGAAAGAAATATTGGTTAGAATTTTAAAATCCACGAAGCCTGCTACAAACATCAAAGAGATCCATGTAGGGAGAGCGAAGAATAAGAAAATAGCTAGGTAATTAGCTCTTTTCGCTTCTTTTCCTGGTTTGAATTCTTGAATTGTAATTCCCAATTGAAGAGTTTGAAAATAATTTACTTGCTCTTCATCTTCACTTATAGAATAAACTTGCTTAAGAATTTCTAATGCTTTTTCTCCAATGGGAGTTAACCTATACTCTCCATCTCTTTGTTTCTCTATCAAACCAGTAAGCTGCTTAAGATGAAAATTTAATTTTCCTGTAGTTAAATCTAATTCTCTTAATAAATCGGAATAATTAAGAAAAGAATAATCGTAAATAAGATTCAATATTTTTCTTCGAAGTTTATGTGATACAGCTTTCAAAACCCATTCTGATTCGAAGGTTAATTCTGGAACTAACATTTTTTCTCCTCATATAATAAATTGTGTTAATCTTTTTCAATATTTAGTGAGAAAAAAAGTATTTCAATAGTTTTGACAACTTTTCTTTTCAAAATTGTTTATTAAATAGGAAAACAAAACCTCCTCAGTGAAAATCTATGACAGAAAAAGAAACTAAAGCCTTCAAAGTAGGAGAGCAAAAAGTGTTGGAAACTTTCAGACCACACAAAAAGTATAGAATCATAATCTCAACTAAGATTTTTTTGATCTATCTGAGTAGTTTAATAACCCTCTATGCCAGTATAATCGCTGTCCCAATTGAAAAAGTAATGGGATGGTTAGAGTATAGTTTAGTCGTAGTAGGAGGTAGTCTACCTATCCTTTTGATATTTCTTATATTCGTTAATCCATATTTCAAAGCTATAAGTTTTGAACTTACTACACAAGAAATAATTGTGCATAAAGGGATCATAACAAAAAGTACCAAAATTGTTCCTTATCGGAATATAACTAATTTTGTGATGAGAAGAGGGTTATTGCACAGAATGATAGGTGGGGATAATTTCGGAACAATAGTTGTCGAGACAGCTGGACAAGGTCCTCAACAAGCTCACCCTGAACAAAGAATTGTTGGGATAATGGATTTGGCTGAATACACTGAAAAGATACGAGGAATATTATCAAAAATGAAAGGACAAGCAGCAGTAACAGCTGATACTGAAACCGCTTCCTCTCTGGATGAAGAAGAGATTTTAACACAGATGTTATCGACTCTAAAACAAATAGAAACAAAGCTATAAGCTTTTCTCTTTCTTTTTTTATATGCAAAAGTTCTTTATATGAGACTGAAATAAATGTATACTGAAATGAGTTTTCGTGGTAGACGTTCATTTAATGGTGTTTTGTTTGGATTGTTTGCAGTACTGATTACCCTGCTAGTACTTGGAATAGTTACAGGAAGAGCTATTTTCTATATCTTATTTGGAGTGACGCTTCTCTTTATAATCGTTAGTGTGATAGGTTTATTCACTTTCTTAAAAAAGACTGCAGCAGGTAGTCCAAGTGTTCGTAAAAGTACTTACGACATCACTGGAGGTCGGGATCTTACAAGCACTGCTCCCCCAAAGGAAGAACAAAAAAGCAAGTTTTGTGATAGTTGTGGAATGAAACTAGAAGCTGGAGTAAAAACTTGTCCTAATTGTGGAAAGTAATCAATCTCTTCTTATTATTTCTTCTTTTATTTTCTTCATTTTCTGCTTCAATTGTCCTTTTCATTTGGTTTGGTTTATTAATGTCCATTCCCAATTCTACTTAGAAATGCACGGAAATAATCATAGACATAGAAACAAAACAGGTGGATTAGTAGCTTTCTTATTGCTCTTGTTAGGGGTGTTTATATTCTTTGGAATGTTTACAGATGTAGTCAGTCATATATTCTGGCCATTTCCAACAGTAGGAATATTAATCTTTATCCTGATTATATATAGTATTTCAAGTTCAAGAAGAAGGAGAGTAAGACAGAGACCAGTTCAATACCAAAAATATCAGAGACATCAACAATATCAACCCACAGAGAATCCTTATTGGAAAAATCAAGAGAAGGATTTTATTCCCTCACAAAAAGTTGAACAAATGGTAAGAAATGAACCTGTGTTCTGCAATTTCTGTGGAGTTAAGTTGGAAGAAAAAGCCAACTTTTGCGTAAATTGTGGAAGAAGGTTGGATTAGAAAAATCCACCGATTTATTTTTTTAGATTTGTAAATTTCTCACTTTTTAAAGTTCAAGAAAAAAATAGTGTAATCCCTGTTCCAGTTAGTCTATTTTGAGTAAAGTAATTTAAGTGCTTAAGAGTTTATAATTTATGGAAGTTCAAAAGATAGGGTCTCGAGGAATATTATTCAATCTACCAAGTGATCCATTTACTGTCCAAATCTATTGTATAAACAGTCCAAATTACCTTTTCATTGTTGATACTGGTGTCGTACTGGAAAACCAGATGGAGGAAGT
>JAEOTE010000055.1 GCA_016839945.1 Candidatus Heimdallarchaeota archaeon
GAATATCTCTAAAGAGATCAACATAGCTTTCCTTGAAGTTTCGTATAATTCCATCAACTTCTGAAACTGAATATTGTGCCTTACCAGGGGCTAAAGAATTGCTTTTTATTTCTTCAGCTCTAGCTTTGGCTTGTTCTTCAGAATTAGTTCTGATAACTCTCATATCAGCTAGAAATTTCTTTACCAGTGAACGTACAATACTAAAAGGACTTTCTGATTCAACTGCCATATATTTCAGCTCTATCCTTTATATTATAGATGATAATAAGTATTTAAGGTATAAATTAATTTCGTAACTGATAGCTAGAATTTAAGGTGAAATGGAGATTTTCTTACTTATTTATTCAAGATAGAGATTCAATCTAAACAAATTATCCCTATATTCATCTATTTCTTGTAAGAATCCCGGTAATTGTTGATACGGAAGAATGGCTATATCTTCATGAAATTGAACAACATTGTCTCTCCATGAGATAACCAGCGGGATAATAAGGAGTTTTCTTCTTAAGGGAAGGGACAATTTTCTGATTAGTTCATCAGATAAAATAGGAAACATCTCCACTAAAATTTCAGCTCTGTCTCTCTGTTTATCAGCAGCTTCTTTCAACATTGCAGAAGAAGCTTTTTGGTGATATTTACAGTCAATAATAAACAGATATGGATACTTAAAAGCAAGCACATCAATTTCATATCTGGTAAACTCATCTTTGAATCTAAAATTTGTTATAACTGTAAAATCCATCTGATCAAAAACTGTTGCAATTATATTTTCAAATTGTTTCCAATCTAATATCCTACTTATTGATAGTGCATCGACACCTGATTTGATTATCTCAGAAATAATATCTCTTTCTTCCTTTTCTGAAAATTCTTTTCTAAAAAAGAAACTATCCAGAGTAAAATTTAATGGTTTAATTATTACCAGAATTTTCTCTTTTTCAACTGAAGATAGTTTTGAAAGAACTGTTTTTTCTTTTTTAAAAACATGAAATAAGATAATTCTTATTGAACTATTTATCTGCAAAATTCTCACTCAAATTAAAGAGGTTTTAACTTCCTTTTGCTGATTTCACTCTGTGAATTACAATTTCTCTTGTTATCTGTTCAATTGGTTGTGCCACTTTTTGAACACTAAGAGGTCTAGCTCCCTTCTTTAATCTTCCATATTCATCAAGTTTTGCTTTGATATCTGGGCTTCTTAGGAGAGTCATCAATTCGTTTCTTGCTTGTAAACAGGAAGTTTCTATCACTCGCATATATGCATCTCCTTTATTATTAGATAGACCTTTTTCTATCAAGAGATCTAAGAATTTGTCAGTTGGAGTTCTTTCTTCAGGGGGAAGATCCATTTTATTTAAAACTATGAGATATGGTAAACTTTTTCCTAATGTATCTCCTTTTAAGGAAATCAATTCAGTAAGACTTTCAACATTGTCTTCCCACATATTTTTGGTAGGATCAAAGAGAAAAATAAGTCCGTCAGCACCTTCAAGAACAACTTTTCTTTGAATATAATGTCTTTTTTGCCCTGCTACAGTCCAGACTTGGTATCTTAATTTCGGAACACTTACTCCTTGTCCTTTTGGTAATTCAAATGTACTTTGATCATAGAAGATAGTTCTTCCGCTTGGATCATCTATCTTCTTCAGAGAAGAATAGATTGTTTCTGGATCTTCTACTTTTCTTAAAACGTTGTAAACTGTAAGCATTGAGGTTTTACCACCCAGAGATGGGCCGTAAATAACGATTTTAAGATAAGGTATACCACTGCCATCAATCTTGAAAATGTCCTTGATAGTAAGTTTGCCCGACATATAGTCCTATCCGCCAATTGTACTGGTGTAAAAGATTTGAATTTTTATTAAATCTTTTCCGTTTAGGGTATATTTTTCTATAAGAAGAAAATCTATTAAACTTTGCTATGGTTTCATTCATGAAATCTGGAAAATATATATGAAAAAAGAGTATTTGAGTTGTTTATTTTTTAAAGCCCTTGATTATGCTCATTTAGAAGACTTTCCTCGTCTCTATGTAAAGAAACAGCAAGTTCTGCAACGATTCCATCTAGAAATGCTAATGCAGCTTGTTCAAACGCAGTTCCTTCAGGTGATAAAGTACTATCTAATCCTATATTTCTTCTCTGAATATCAGATTTTGTTCTTCCTTTTAATTTTACAGTAACATCCCCCAATCTACCGATGACACTGTTTGGATAACTTGTAAGAACAATAACAAATGGATTATATATCAAATAAGTCTCAACCATTGCTTTTACAATTGGAGTTGTTCCCGATCCACTTATCACAATAATTGTATCACCTTCTCTCAATTTGGGTACTGAACGAGTATTAGTAATGAACCTACTTTCTACACCGAAATGTTCCAATCTAGTTTGAAACATCTGTCCAACCATTGCACTCCGACCACTAGCAAGAATGTAAATCCTTTTCTCTTTTAAGATATCATCCATTAATCTATCTCTTACTTGTTGAACATATTCATAATGTTCTGTCATATGCTGTATATTCTCTTGTAAGTTATCTACCATTAACTCCATTGCTCTGAAAATAACGGGTTTTTCTGTATAACTAGCTAGATATTTAATTCTCTCATCCTCGGGTAGAGAACTTTTTTTTTCGATTTCTGTTTTTTCTTCTTTCTTACCCATCTAAACCACATATAAGGATACAAATTTTAGGAAATTATTAAGATTTTAACTTTAGTTGTTATTGGATTTTTAATTAGGTTATTTATCAAGTTAACTAGTACATTTAATACATTTTGTTGATAATCTATTGAAACAAAAAAACAATGTGAATATCAATTCTATATTTATGTTATTTGTCTAGAAATAAACATATAAGTAATAAAACTACATAGACTATTGATTAATGTGAAAATATTGGAGAAAATTTGGAAAAAACCAAAATACCTTGCAATTGGTATAATACTATTTTGGTTATTAATTGTCTCCACAAATTTTAACAAAGTCCTCAATGTTTTTGATTACGTTAGTGAAGAAGGAACAAATGTTGCTACAGGGTCCACTACTGAATCAAAAACAGGATTAGATATTTTAGCTAGATTTAGTGATGTTAATAGTACATTTCAATTGATTGTTCATAATCCTAATGGATCAATCATTACAGAAGAGTCAAAACAAACAATCACTCAGATAATAAACAACATCACGTATAATCCAAAAATCGGTCCTTATCTTTCACCAAATTCTCCATATTCCTCATTATATGATGATGCAGATGATATTTTAAGAACAATTTTTTCTCTTCAATGGTATGGTACACAAATGGCTTTTGCTTCAATTCATTATATCTGGGCAGGAATTGATTTTTTTAATGCTGAATGGATTGATGCATATAACATAACAGGAGATGTTCAACAATCTTCCAATGTTAGCAAACTACTCACAATAGATTATGTGACACAGTTATTGCATGATAATAATGAATCAAGATATTCAACTGATGCGGAAACCTTCATTAGTTCATTCACTAGTAGTTTTACTTACCACGCTAACATAAGTCTTCCAAATACTACTTCTGAAGCTCTTAATATATCAAAAACCATTATCGCCTCAAATGAAACACTGTTTGAATCTTTTTCTTCAGATAACAGACAATATGAATTATTAATTGCTATATCAAGTGAATTCAATGGTAGTGAATGGAATAATCAAGATTATGCTTTTGAAAGGATAACTAAATTTCTTTTTGGTGTCAATGATACTTCAAGCATTGACTTTGTAAAAGAAGTTTTTGCAAATGGTGATATTGAAGGATTTGTAAGAGCAAAAAATAATTATCTTCTCCCAATATTAAGAAAGGAGGTTTTTGTACCTTCTTTATCTGAAGAAATAATCAACGCATTCTTGATGCAATATACCAATTATCAAACTGATCTTGAGGTTACTGATACAACAATCATCGTATTTAATTTAGCTCTAGATCACATAACTGAAAATGGTAAAGGAGCATATTTAGAGTTAATAAGAATTTTACCTATTCTCAATGAGAATTTTTCTCCAATGGAAGTTTATGCGACTGGAATAGATTATTATGTTATTGAAATATCTCTTGATTACGAAAATCAGCTTCATAGAACTGATTTAATTGTAGTTATTACAATAATAGTAATTCTTCTTTTAGTATATAGATCCCCCATCCTACCACTCATTCAAATCTTTGTTTTAGGAGTAGCTTTTTGTGTTTCTAGAATATTTTTTGTTGGAGTTGGTAATCTTGTTGGTGGTTTAGCGAGCACTAGTTTAATTATTCTAAGTGTAAGTCTGCTAGGTGCAACTACTAATTATTGTGTTTTTTTGATGGGTGATTATTTATTGAATCTTAAAAAGCACAAACAGAAAATTTCAGCATTAAAAGCAACATTGAATAGAACTGCAAGAAGTATAATGATTTCATCAATAGCTCTAGCTGTTGGTTTTGGTGCTTTGATATTTAGTGGTTTTCCTACAGCAACTGGTTTGGGAATTGGAGGAGCTTTAGGTTTTCTTACTAGTATGCTAGTTTCCCTTACTCTAGTCCCCTCAGTTTTAGTTTTAGTTAATGATAAAATTCTTACAAAATGGAAACTAGATTTAAAGAAACTCAAAATTCCAAAACTATCTGTTAGTAAAGCATTAAGAAAAGCAGTCAACAATCCAGTCAAAGTTCTTGTAATTGCACTAATAATAGCAGGAATAGGTATAGGAATTTTCTTTATAGTTCCTTTAGATTATGCTCAAATTACAACAGCACCATCATATTACCAATCAAGACAAGGTGTTGATGCTATCAATCAGCATATGGGAACAGAATATATTAGTCAAATTATGATCGTATTTCAAACTCCAGAAACAAATCCCTTTCTCCATGAAAACAATAGTCTAAATTTTGAGCATATAAACCATATTGTAGATATTGCAGAAAATGCATCGATTCAGGCAAATGTAACGCGGATTATTGGATTAAGTCATCCTCTAGGACAACCTTATACTGAAAGTTTGCAAAATACATCTTTATTCTTAAGAGAAGAAATCTATATTCTTATGAAGAATTTTGTGATGGCTGAAGAAACTATAGCAATCGTTGTTTTTGGTTCACAGTTCAAAGAAGGAGATGAATTACTTGATGAACAAATCGTTACTATCAGAGAGAGTATTGAAGAACAAAAAGAAGTAAAGAATCTCATTCAATGGAACACGTACGTAACAGGTTTTGCTCCAAGACTTTATGATACGAAAAATGAAATTGCAAAAATTTTCAACTTAATATTTGCACTTACTTCTTTAGCTATTGTAGTTTTGCTTTTTATCTTTCTTAGAAAATTCTTTATGTCATTACGAGTACTTGTTACTATTCTCATTTCCTTAGGAATGAGTTTAGGAATATTTGCGATATTTAGTCTTATCTTCTTTGGTGGTTTTATTTATTGGATAGTTCCTTTGATGTTGTTCGGTGTTCTTACTGCACTTGGGTTAGATTTTGATGTTCTATTTCTAGGTATTTTCATACATATAAATAAAGAGAAGGACGATCCCAAATCATCAATAGTTGATTCAGTAGAACAAACAATGAATAATATATCTATAGCAGGATTAATTATGGCTGCCACTTACTTAAGCTTGCTATTTACCTCTTCAGTCCAAATGCAGCAATTAGGTCTGGGTCTTGGTATTGGTATACTGATTGATGTCTTTATTTCAAGAATATTTATTGTTCCTCCAGCTGTCATAATTACATTCAAGGAGAGTAAGAAGAAGAAAAAAATAAACAGTGAATCAGAAGGTGAAACAAATGAAGTATAGGTGTTTGTATACTGCTTTATTACTTATTGGTATCTTGTTATTACCTATAAAGTATACAAAATCTGATGATTCAAATATTGATTTTAGGAGTGCCAGTTTTAATAACAAAGGTTATGATATCACATATGAGATTGTTCAGGGAGAAAACATAGAAAATATGTTTGCAGATCTAGGATTTGATGTATTAGATTCCTTATCAGGAGAATTTCATGTTTTATTAAAAAATAGAAATACAGAAATTCGGGATATTTACATGATTGAATCAGGAAAATATATTCCTACATATGAATCTGTTTATTCTTCAGAATGTTATATAGTTGTTTCAAATCCAGTTAAAGTAGAATTAAATACATCAAGTGAATTTTTAACTGGTTTCATTGGGTACAATTACAGACCAGTAGAATCAAAGATTATTCAAGCCGAAATACCTGAAACATCTTCATTTCATATTCCTAAAATATTCACAAATATAACAAGGCCTAATTTTGCTTCCATTATTGAAGAAATAGATTATTTTGACTTCTTACCAATTATATTGAATGATAATTATGAAAGATTCGAATCAGAATTTGCTTCTTTGGTTCTAGAACAATCATTCTCTGCTAAAATATATAATCAAGGTTATAATGAGTTTACAGTCTCACTTGATGTTGATATTGAACCTGCTATTTCTATGAGAGCTTCTTGGGATAAATCCAATGGTTTACTAACATCATTTTCTCTCCATATTATTTACGGAAACAAGAAAAACAATTTTGTATTATCTTTAGTTGATTATAAGGAAATAATTTCTCCTACAATTATTCCTGTAAAGATGATGTATATAACAAATAGTTATGCAAATTACACGCTCTATCAGCAGAAAAACTCAACAGAAGAGAAATTGGAAGATTGGAAGCACTTCATTGATTTGTTAAATCAGACAAATGGTTTGAGGTATACTTTCGCTAGAAGCGGTTTAGAATTTGATTGGAATCTCTATATTTTTGATGCAGAAAATTCATTATTCACGCAATCACATCCTTTACAGAATTCAATAATCACGATAATACCTCCAGCTTTAATTCCTGTTTGGGAAAGATATTCTGGCATAGTTTACTTAATTGATAATGTCTGGCAACAGCTGCAAGAGACACTTGTAGGTTATCAATTTATAGTATCTGGTGTAACTCAATCACTTTTTACTCTTAGAGATGCTAATCTTCGAATGGAGTATTTCTTTGAAGAAAACATTCATCATTTGATTTGGGATGTTTCTTATGATTTTCAGGAAATAAACTCTCTCACTCTTGAAATTAAAGATTTCATTAAAGAAATTAAAACAAATATGACAGGATGGATTGCTTATTCAAACGAAGGTGATTTAGTAGGATTCTCAAGTTTCTTCCAAGAACATTTTCATGCTTACTACGATCCAGAGGAACCAGATTATGGTAATAATTATCAATACGAATTTTATATAGAATCAGTACCAGAAAATATTACTATACCAGAATTTACTGAAATAGAAAAAACCTCATTCACATCTAATCTATTGCAGATAGTTTTTTATTCAATAATCGTGATTCCTATCTATAGGGTAAGAGGAAAAAAGAAGGATAAAATATGAAAAATGAGCAACTTCAATCTAAGAAATATGTTTTAGATACAAATTTCTTTATTAGCGGTTTTGAGAAGAATCCTGCTGATTTTAATATATTCTTAGAGATTGCTCAAGACTTAGAAATTGAACTTTACGTATCCAATCACATCATGCAAGAAATCAGATGGTATTTAAGGAGGAGAGTTAAAGATCCTGTTCAATTTATAAGAATCCCAATAAAAGAAATCCGAGAGTATAAAGAGGAAATAGAAAAAGAACAAGTTTCCACACCTAGTCTAAATGATTTATCTAACATAGTAGTAGCAAAAAGAATAGGAGGGATTGTAATATCTAGCGATTTGAAGCTAGTAAAAACATGTGAAGCTTTGGATGTTCCAGTTCTTATTAGTTCTTCCTTTATATTCCTGTTGAACAATGTTAGCACAAAGACTGAACAAAAAGTAATGTTAGAAAAAATCTATGACACTATTCTTTCAGATGAGATAAGACATTCAGTAGAAAAAAGACAAACCTATGACCCAGTTACAAGAATAAAGAAAATCCAAGAACATGCTCTTTCAGTTCTTCAGAATATATCTAAAGTTAATCATGTAAAACAAGAAGTTGTTCAAGAACAGCATTATCTTCTTCCTGAAGAGAGCAATTTGATTGAGATAATGAATGAAATAGAATTTGAGTTTCCAATTTTTCTAGATCAATTAGAAAAAGGAAACCTAGAAGTTCTCCGTTTTGAATTAATTGAAGCATATACAGTACTGTCAGATTTATCTTTAGAATTGAGAGTAGCATTAATGGATAAAGAAAGCTATACTGAAGAGCTTGCGATTAGATTAAAGGCACGAATTTTATTTCTACTTAGTGTAGCAGAGTTTACTCTTTTGGATTTAGAAAAATTGGATGGGCATCTTAATATCTTAATAGAAATTTCTCTAGTATATCCAAAATTAGTTGCAGATTTTTTCATGGACTTACATTTTCTCAGAATGGTATATTTTCTTGTCACCAACAATCATGAACGTTTAAAGGGATATTATTCTGAAAAATTTCTTTTCTTATGTGAAAAGCAAGAAAGAATAGATCTTCTGAGACTTACAAGAGTTGTGATTTTAGCTTCAACAATCATGGAAAGTGGATTGATTGATAAGAGAGCTGTTATAGATGGAAAAGATGAGATTTCACTTCTAATCCAAATTGGGTATATATTGCTTCAGAATGAACAATTTGAACACGCTTTACTTATTCTTTTACAGTCACACTACCTTGCTGTAAACCTAAAGAATCAGCTTCATGCTAAAGACACTCTAGAACTTCTAGTCATTTTACATTATTCTATCAAAGAAAGATGCACAGAAGAGATTTTTCAAGGTATAGAGGACTTAAAAGAATTAGGGGTTTTTGAGTTACCAAACATCAGTTTTGCAGATATTAATGAGCTACAAAGAATCGTTACAACTGAATTTGTACCTTTAGATGATTTATCTTCATTTCTAAAAGATTGGTTCTACATTTATCATGCAGGAACTGTAGTCAGAGAAGGTGAAATTTCATCATTTATTCTTATGAAGAATCCATATTTTTCTCCTAGAATTGCATTGATTAGAAAGACACCCTTTTCTTCATATGACACAAGTCCAGGAAGACAAATCAAGTTATTCGAAGGAAATGCTAAAATCTCAATTCCTAAAGAAACAACAATTGATGGTTTCCCTATTGATCTAGTTGTTGAGTTTCAAGAAAAGGACAGCAAGTTCATTTTCCGCGGACCTTTTGGAATGAAAATCATTCTGTAGTTTCAGAGGTCCACTTTTGAATAGTATCTATAATCTCTTGAGATTCAATTGGATGTCTTTTTATTTTTTCAAGAAGTTGACTTAATTCATGTCGTCTAGTAGTTGTTAAAGCTCCCATCTCCATCAATGCATCTCTTGCTTTTGTAAAAGCATCTACTAGTTCATCTCTATTGCTTCCAACGTATACTACAGATAGAAGATTTTCGAAAATCTGTTCTGGAGCTAATCCACTCCAATTTTGTGAGACATCAGTCATCTCAGCAAAATCAGAAGAGACTAACACATATCCTTTTCCTACTTTCTTCACATTTTCCTTTTGAACCAATCTAAATAGAGCTCTGTTTGCTTCTTGTGGATTTAAATTTATTTTTTGAGTGATTTCCTCTTCAGTTTGAGGCATTTCATCCTTAAGAAGGACTCCTAGAATCTTTTGTTCATCAGTTCCGTTTTCTCCAGAATGTTTAATCAGATTTGTTAGAGATTCAACGAAAATTTCATTTGTTGGTCGTTTGAAGAAGGACATCATTTTTGAAATATAATCGTTAGTAGGATCACTTAAATCGTCCTTTTTTTCAACAATAACTTCAGCAACAGGTGCTGTAGGTATTGGACTATTTTTTAGTTGATCAATCTCTTGTTCTTTTTCCTTTAGCAAGTTTTGTAATTCATACTCTCTATCGCTTCTTGCTTTTTTATCTTGTTCAAAATATAATCTTTCTTCTTCTACTTTACTAGAATAATTACCCAATTCTTGATCTTTCTGTGCTATAACAGCATTAAGATCAACTATTTGTTTTTGAAGATCCTCTAATGCAGCAGTTTGATTTGCTAGTCTTTGTTGGAGTTGAGCTATAAACTCTTTTTGAGCTTGTTCTCTTAATTTTGCCTTTCTAGGATCATCAGATGAATCTTCTGTATCGAATGGATTATGAACCATATCTATCCCTAATCTTAATTCAAGAAGAAACAAATAAAGTTATTTATTCACAAATAAAATAATGAGATAAATAAATGCTTGAAAATATTTCTAACAGACTTTCAAGATCTCTTTAACTATAATGTCAAAATATTCTGTATTCTTGTCAACAGTAACATATGGCCATAATTCGTTTTCTGTACTCATCATATAGTCTGATAAAGCCATAACATCACCAACACCATATCCAAGTTCCTTTTTGTTTCTTGCTAGGAAATTATCAAAATTTCTAAGTAATTTATCTTCTTCTGCTTTTGCTCCTTTTGTATCTTCTATTCGATCTGGATTGTTGAGTCTATTAAATCTAGTTCTCATAGAAGTATGAAATGCAATGACAAAAACATTATCATCACCATAATGTTTCTTCAAAACTTCAACTTCAGAAACAGCCCTGATACCAGATAGAAAAACTCCAGGAATATCATCTGAAAGAACATCAACTTTTTTCATTAATCTTTCAGTGAAATAACTGTCCGAGATTTTTTTACATTCGTCTGTGACTTTCTTAATGTTTTCAGGTGTAAATTCAAGACCTCTTCCAGTTACTTCTTCTAAAACCTCAGTTCCAGTTTCATATAGAGGCATATTATATTTAGGACCTATTTTTTTAGCATAAGTAGTTTTACCACACAATGGCAAACCAGAAAGTACAATAATTTTCACTTTATTCACCTTTATTTTTGGCCAGAGAGCACTTTCTCTTCACCGCTAGCCATGACATTGCTCCGAGAAGTCTATGATAAGCTCTGGCCAAATATTATTGAAAATATGTAATATAAAAAATCGCTGGTTGGAATATAAGAAAATTAAAGGAGTCTTTTTTCTCCTTCTAGTTTCTTAATATCTGCAATATTCTGAGTAACTTCAAGTACTCCTTTGTATTCTCCTTTCTCATTTCGCAATGGGAAATATCTTATGTAAACTAATTTTTCTCCAAGATTTAACCAAAAATCTGCTTTGTCTAAAGTATTATTTCTAAAACCTTCAATAATTTTTAGTACTCTGTCAACACTTTTATCTGGATGACAATTTTCTACTGATCTTCCTACAACACTTGGAGTTCTGACAAAAATTCTGTCTGGACCTTCGCTATAGAATTTTACTATATTATCTTCATTTACATATGTGATATCAACTGGGAGAGTCTTAAAAAGCATTAAAAGTTGTTCCAAAGATAAAGCACCAGTACCGAAATCAATCAAACTGGAATCTATTTCTTCTTTTGGTTCCTCCTCACTAACAGCTGTAATCTCTGGTAATTCAGGAGTGAAACAGCAATAACCAACTTCATCAAATTGCTTTCTTATCTCTATCCATTCTGAATCCTTAAACAGTTGCATAGCTGTTGGGAAAAGAACACGATTTTCTTTTGAAAAGTGTTCAGCTAATAGCTCTGCTAGTCCATGAGCATGGAGGTGATATTGTTTTACAAATTCTTGATAATCTAGAGTTGATTTATTCTCTATTAATGAATATAATTTCTTTTCAATATCTCTTATTCGATCATGATCCATCCACATTATTTTTGGTGGTTGAGTAACACCATATTTTTCTAATTGAGAGAATAGAATGTTTTCTTCTCGTAAATAATGACTTTCTGAAGCTTTCAGATGTTTAACAATTCCTTCTATTTTAGTTAGTTCATCTTCCATCTCAGCAAGACTTCCTTTTTCTTTGATTTGTTTATATAAATCACGTAATTCGTTCGCATATTCTAGGAGTAGTGAATGTTCTTGCATCAGTATGTTTACTGGATGTCCTTCAGGAGCCAAATCTGCATCTTCTTTTAATGATTCTTGCATAACTGCTAAATGAACATCACACATATGGTGTATCTCTTCTGCAGGCATACCTTCTTTAATTAACAGTTCCTCAGCTTGTGAAATTTGTAGTGGGGTTAATTTTTTAATAACTCCTTTAAATTCCTCTTTTACTTTCACAGGATCTTCTCCCCTGTGTAATTTCTTGATTAATTCCTTTATTATTTCTTTATTTTCTTCTGAAGACTTACCAATCTTTTCATGCATCTTAACCACTTTTTTAATTCATATTGGAGACATATATATCCCCTATATGTTTGAGCTTTCTTTTTTCTGATGTAAATAAATATTTAGTTTATTCAAGATTTAAGGATTGTTTAATCTAAGTTTTTATTTGATAAAAAATTGTCTTAATGGAAGATTTTAAATGTCAGTAAATGTTCTGAAAAACGCTATTTAAGGCGAGGGTACTCTCATGGAAGAAAAGAATGAAGAAGAATTCATCGAAGTAGATGTGGAATCAGTAGAAGAGACCAAGGATACAAAAAAAGTAGAAGAAGATGACCAAGAAACTAAAGAACTTAAAGAAGTGAGAGAAGAAGTACTTAATTTCATAAAAGATGCTAATACAGATAAGCTTCTTGAGAAATATATTGCTTTGTTCAGAGATCTTAAAGATTCTAACAAATTGAAAGAAGAATATCTTGAAACAGCTCAACTGGTCCAAGCTGAGTTTGAGAACTATAAGAAACGTATTCATAAAGATCAAGAATGGTATAGTTTTCAAAACAAACAGAAAATTTTACAAAAATTCTTACCTATATTTGATGATATTGAACGAACAAACTTGATGTTTGAAAATCAACCAGATCCAGTAGAATTAAAAGAAGCTATAGGATTAATTTTCAATAATCTAAAATCAACATTCGAATCCTTAGAACTTGAAATTATTGAACCAATAAAGGAAACATTTAATCCTCAATATCATGAAATAGTTCATTTCATTGAAGGAGAGGATTTAAAGGACAACCAAATAATGGAAGTAATCTCTAAGGGATTTAAACTTGGGAATATTGTTATTAGACCTGCAAAGGTTGTTATCTCAAAGAAAGCTAAAAAAGATAAAAGTAAAGAATAAATCATCAAACCATTCAGCAAATCTTAATTATTAGTTTATATTACATGTTTTAAGTGCAAAGAATTGTGCATTATTGAATAATCAAAGGTTTTGAAATGAGTAAGTTAGGAATAGTATCCTATGGTTCTTACGTTCCTCAATATAGGATTAATGTAGAGGAGATAGCAAAGGTTTGGGGAGAGGACCCTAATGAAATTAAATCTCAATTGCAGGTCAATAGCAAATCAGTTCCTGGACCAGATGAAGATGTAACAACTATGGCTGTTGAAGCTGCAAGAAATGCAATGAGTAGATGGAAGGGGAATCCTAAGGATATCGGAGCATTATATGTTGGAAGTGAATCCCGAGCATACGCTGTTAAACCAACAGCTACAATAGTTGCTGCTGCAATTGATGCTGAAGGAGCACTTCAAGCTGCCGATTTAGAATTTGCATGCAAAGCAGCTACAGCAGGAATGCAAATGTGCTTTGGATTAGTTAAATCTAAAATGATTTCCTATGGATTATCAATAGGTTCAGATAGTAGTCAAGGAAGACCTAGAGACCCTCTTGAATATACAGCTGGAGCAGGAAGCGTAGCATTCCTAGTCGGTTCAGAAAATGTTGTAGCTGAACTTGAAGGAACATACTCTGTTACAACTGATACTCCTGATTTTTGGAGAAGAGAAGGAGCAGTTTATCCTTCTCATGGTGTAAGATTTACCGGAGAACCAGCTTATTTTCAGCACACAGTTAATGCTTCGAAAGGATTGATGGAAGAATTAGGAACAAAACCTCAAGATTACAAGTATGTAACATTCCACCAACCAAATACTAAATTTCCTTTAAGAGTTGCTAGAATGTTAGGATTTTCTAAGGAACAGGTAGAACCGAGCTTGGTATGCAGAGATATTGGTAATACATATTCTGCATCCTCTTTGTTAGGATTATCACAACTTCTTAATAAGGCTCAACTAGGAGATAAAATATTTATGACATCTTATGGTAGCGGTGCCGGAAGTGATTCGTTTTCTTTTGAAGTTACTGATGAGATAGAAAGAGTTCAGGCATACCAGTTCAATGTTGATTATTATGTTAACAGAAAGGAGATAATTGATTACGGAATCTATGCTCGATTCAAAGGAGTTTTGAGGTGATACTATGAGTTCGAATAAAGTATATGTTATCGGATATGGTATAACAAAATTCGGAGAATTATACAGACAAGGACCAAGTTCATTGGCTGCACAAGCTTTAACTGATGCAATAGTAAATTCACAAGTAGATAAAAATCAAATTCAAACAGCATTCTTTGGTTCTCTTGTTTCAAGCTCTAACTCTCAACCTTCTATTGGTGCTTCATGTATAAGAAATTGTAACCTCAATATCCCAATAACTAGGATAGAAGCGGGAAATGCAAGTGGTGCAGCCGCATTCTACCAAGCTTATCTTAGCATATTAAGTGGAGTATACGAATGCACTGCTGTTATTGGAGTAGAAAAATTAAGTGACTATGTTCAAAGTGGTGTTATTGAGAGAATATTAGGTTCCACAATTGATTATCAATGGGAGTATGAAATGGGAGCTACTTTGACTAGTCTTTATGCAATGTTAACAAAAGCTCACATGAAGGAATTTGGCACAACCTTGGAACAACTTGCTTCTGTCCCTGTAAAGAATCATAAAAATGGAGTTCATAATCCCCAAGCTCAATTTAGAAGAGAAATAAAAATTGAAAATTTCTTAAAAGCAAAACGAATTTCTGATCCAATTGGAAGATTTGATCCTGCTACTTATTGTGATGGTGCAGCAGTTGTAATTTTAGCTTCTTCAAAATATATCGAAGAAAATTCTGATATCTCAACTCAAATTCCAATCTTAGGATCAGGTCAGGCATCTGACAGTTTAGCTCTTCATCATCGTGATTCTTTAACAACTTTTTCTTCTTCTACAAAAGCTGCAACTGTAGCTTACATTGAAGCAAAATTATCTCCTAAAGATATCAATTTTGCAGAAGTACATGATTCATATCCTATAGGTGAAATTTTAGCAATTGAAGACCTAGGTTTCTTTACAAAAGGAGAGGGGAATAAAGCAACTCAAGAAGGATTAACTGAATTAAATGCTGAAATTAGCGTAAATCCAAGTGGAGGATTAAAATCTAGAGGTGATCCTTTTGGTGCAACAGGAGTTGCTCAAATAGTTGAGATAGTTGAACAAATGAAAGGAAGCACTGGACAAAGACAAGTATCAGATAACAACTATGGTCTTACACAAAATGTACTAGGTACTGGCGCAATGTCTTACGTAAATATCTTTGGAAAAGATGAGGTGAAAAAATAATGGAACCACCAAAAATATGGAGAGAAAGAAGAGAAAGATATCTTGGAATAGGTAACAAGTGTTTAGATTGTAATGAAAAAAGCTTTCCAAGAACAGATTATTGTTTGAAATGTAGTAGTAAGAATATCGAAGAGTATAAACTATCAAAAACAGGCAAGATACTGCAATTTACACAAGTAACACAACCAGCACAGGAACACATTTTCTACAGTCCTTTCATTATAGGTTTAATTGAATTAGATGATGGAATACAAGTTACAGGTCAAATAGTTGACTACAATTATGATGATGTCAAAGAGGGGATGAAAGTAAGGATGACCTTCAGAATTTTATCAATAGATAATGAAGAAGGTTTAATCAAATATGGGTACAAATTTGTACCTTACTAGTTATTTTTTGCTTTAATATGATGAAAAGAATGAACTTTGAGACCAATTTGCTCAAATTGAGTTTTTACTCCATCTAACTCATGAACATATTGTTGTTCTTTTCCAACAAAAAATCCATGAATTCCTCCTAAGATCATATCCTTTATTGTAATAAAACCCCAACCACAGCCAGCTTTCTTGTTATCACAAAAAGCTATGTAGGAATTTTCTTTAGATAATTCAATATTTATTTCTAATTTGTCTCTTACTTTCTTAGGTAATTGATGAACTATGTTTCCATTAGAGCAGAAGGGACAAGTTGGAGAAAATAGTGATTTTAATCTTCTTTTAGCTTCTTGAAAAATTTTGGAGAACCAGTATCCTGAAGTTTCTTTTACTAGCTCATCAAAGCTCATTTTTGGAATTTTACTTAGCTGAATGATTCCAGGTAATTCGTCAATCGTCGCAACATCGAGAAGATGTTTAAAACCTTTTACTGTTGTTCTTATTACTTTGGGATCTTCAAAATGCTTTTCAACAAACTCATTGTCTTTTGGGATGTAAGGTTGAAGATAGCCTTCATCTGGTTTTGTTGTATCAATATTGAAGAAGATTGCTCGAGTAGCTGTTGGGAATTTTTCTGTTTTTGGACCAAAGTAGTATACAGCAAAATCCATTAGCTTAGGATGTATATCATCATCAGGTTCATCTATTAGAAAAATCAGCATTTGATCTGTTTGTGTTAAGGTAAAAGCTAAAGGTGGTAGAGTTGGTTTATTTAGGTAAACAGATTTTAGTATTCCTATTCTTCTAGATGCTAGAACTTCCTCGATTTCTCTAACTGCCTTTACTATATTTGGGGGTGCTTGATATTCAATTGGAGGAGAAATATCATAACTCTGATCTATTAGCGAATTTTCAAAATCAGAATTCCAAAATTCCTTTATCCACTCCCAAGGAAGATATACAACATTCTTCTTTAGATACCATAATTTTGATTCACGTGTTTCGCTATCATAGTAATAATATAATGGGTGACTTCTGGAAGATTTCTCCATGATAATAACTGGGATTGCTTTCATTTTTTCAAATTTTTCACAGTAAATTGGATCCATTCCAGTATTTAATGATCGGATACAGCTGAGTAGTTTCAAAGCCGGTTCTTGTAGTTTAATTTCTATTTGTTCTTCATCACCAACAAATGGATCGCTAGCAGTTCCGCTTCTTGCCCTAATACAGAGGAGAAGATCATCTTTGTATGCACACATAATTACTCTCTTGTAACTCTCGTAGAAATCCACTCCTCTCGTATAAATATTACACATCTCTATTGTAAAGCCTTGGTCTTGTAAATAAGCTTCCACTAGCTTCATAAAGTTGGTTTTGAACAGGCTCATAATCGAACATCTTTTTAATTGATGATAAATTTTCTTATCTTTTTGAATCTTACTAGTATACAAATATTTCTGTTTGTATCATTTGGTCAAACTATCATATATACATTGTTTAAAATCATATAAAAACTAAATATACGGCCCCACAACTTTGAAAATTTAATCTAGAGAAAGAAGTGCAAGTAATTCTTCTACAATTTGAAGTGTATTGGATTTTTCTTTTGTTACATCCATTTGAATAAAATCACATACACAATCTGGATGAATTATAGCTCTGTAACCTTTCGAAAGTTTTCTGATAGAGAATGGATATAGTTGACATGCTAAAGGTTTGAATTCATGAACCTTACATAAGTTATTCTCATCTACAAATGCACATTCATTTACGAATGGTTTTCTTCGCAAGATATATGCCTTGGTTACACCATTTTCTACGTTTGGACAGGGTACTAAAATAGGACTGAGCTCTTCAACAGCTTGATCAACTTCTATACCATTTTCTACCATCTTAATAATGTCTTCTTCAGTTGCAGGTATGTTATTTAGTTTACAGCATTCAGCACAGTTCTTACATTCAAAAAAGATATCTTTTAACACTTCAATAGAACCATCATTATTTACAGTAGCTATTGGAGTGTTACTAATGTCCATGACTCTCACAATCGACCAATGGAATATTAATAAAAAGTTGTTGATTAACTCTTTGATTTGAATAAAAGACCTTACATCTCGTTTTCATCAACAGTTTTATAATCGTTACAAGATTCTAACTTTTTGTGACTGAATACTCTGAAACTTCAACATTTGAATCTTTTTGGAAAACAAATCTTCCAACAAGGAATTTTTTCATTGTCATTCTTGTTGTATACTTAATCATAACAATCATCACACTTGCTACTGTTCAGATAAATGACATCGTTGATTTTTTTTCAATTTCAGAAAATATCTTAGTAGTTATAGGACAATATAATGCTAAGGTCTATAGTGGACACATTTACCAACTTTTTACATCAATTTTTGTGCACTTTAATATTCTGCATTTTCTCTCAAACTGCTTATTTCTGTTCATTTTTGGATTAAGAGCTGAAGAAAATCTACTATCATGGCATTATTATCTTATTTTTATAGTTTCAGGATTAATGGGAGGTCTTTTATCTCTCTCATTTGGACCTAATGTTATATCAGCAGGTGCAAGTGGTGGAATTTTTGGTTTATTAGGCACAGATTTAATTCTTGCTTATGAAGAGAATAAAAGAAGATCTATTTGGAGCCATTTGGGAGCAGGAGTTATTTTTCTTGCAATATCTGGGGGTTTGAATGTTAATTTTTTGGCACATGCGATAGGTTTGGTTTCGGGTATACTACTTCCATTATTTATATTAAAAAAACGCAAAAGAAGTTCTTTTTCTCAGATTAAAGAAGCGTCATGAAGAATCTATATAGTCAGTTAGTTTTTTAGAATTAGATAATTCTGTTCTTATTTTCTTAGCTGTATCCCAAGATTCTCTAACATATGGTGGGAACTTATTTTGTTTCCTAAATAAATCTCGTAAGAACTTGATAGTCTTTGGATCTGCAGGATAACCTGAACCGAAATCAATACCTGTTTCTTTAGATATCTTCTGGATTTCTTTATCTCTTTGAACCTTTGCAATTATAGAAGCAGCTGAAACAACTGGATAAATTTCATCTGCTTTGTGTTTTGATATTACTCTTGCTTGAGGAAATTCGGTTTCAAAAACAAAACCAAATCTTTTCTCTTTTACATCAGCTGCATCGATGTATATCTCAATGGGTTTTACAGATATTTTTTTGGCTAAATTTAACATAATTTTTTGTTCAATCACATTAAGTGAGTGACTCTTCCTTAACTCATCAATTTCAGCTGGAGACACATGTTTAACTTGAGTATCAGCTGCTAATTTCATTAATTTAGAATAAAGCTCTTCTCTTCTTCTTTTGGAGAGTTTCTTTGAGTCTTTAACGCCTATTTTCTTTATTTCAAGTTCTTTTTCTTTCTCAATTGCGTATGCGCATATTACCATTGGTCCTATTACAGGACCGCGACCAGCTTCATCAATTCCAATGATATATTGTTTCTTCTGAGACATTTGACAAACCTTCAATTAGAATTTATTAATTATTTCAACTAATTCAACATAGGAAGCATTAGTTTTTATTCCTTCGGGATTAAAAATAGTTCTAGAAGCTTTAAAATTATTTGATTTAAGTTGCTCGATTATTTGCTTAATTGAAACTCCACCTTTCTGGAGAAGTCTTAGAACAAATGGAATAAAGTAGAAGAAGGGTTGAGGATCCTCTTCTTCAGATACTTGAGTCAGAATTTGACTTACCTGTTTTTTTGTTGGTAAGTCCAAATCATCTAAAACATCAAACATTTTGTTAATAATTTTCTTATTATATAATTCACCTAACCATAGAGGTCCAGCTTTTTCCAGTTTTTTCATACAAACTGGACAATGAACTGAAACATCACTTTTTTCAATTTGTTGAATTTTATAAAAAGAACATTCAGTACAAAAATAAACAAAACCTATTTTCTTGTGTTGCTCATTAGCCTTTTCTTTACTTTCTGTAATCTTTACTTTCACTCTCAAGAAATGTTCATGATGGTAACAAAACGTTGGTTCGATTGCAACACCTAATCTTCCAGCGCTTACAAGAAGATTGTATATCAAAATTCTTAGTGCAACTTCATGGCATAAGAAATGCCTAGTTGGAAGAGCATTATAAATTCTCATACAAGCATCAGAATGCTTACCACATAATACTTGAAGGTCTGTTGCTGTAATCAAAAGATATCCTTCAAACCTCATCAAAGCTCTAACTGATACTTCAAGAAAGGAGATGGGAGAACCAAATGGATCTATATCAATAACATCTATTTTCTCTTTTTTTTCAATCAAACTACTAATTGTGTTATATGCATCTGATCTTTTAGTTTCGGATTTTTTTTCGAGACATAAATCAGAAATATTTTTTTGTATTATTTCAACTGCTTTTGGATTTTTATCTCCAATTATTATTTTATCTATTTTTTCAGTAGGTAATTCTACCAAGATCCTAAAACTTCTTACACCTGTTCCTGCTAATGGATCAACTATAGTTATAGGATGTGAGGGATCCTCAGCTATTACAGTCAGAAATAATAATGTAAAATCCCTATTTATTGTCATTTTTGGATTATAGAAGACTGATGCATCATAGATTCTTTCAGCATCTTGGTAGATAATGAATTTAGTTTTTCCTTCCATCACTTCTTTCCAAGAATCATTGAAGGTACTCATATTAACCTACTCATTATTACTGATTAGTTGTGTTTTCTTAGCTTAAGACCAATTATATAAATTTCTGCACTTTTCTTCCTTGAAGATTTCGGCTTAAACAGCTTAATTGCTTCAAAAGACTCTTTAACCTTGTTTGTGAAATCTTGTAACTCTTTTCCCTGAAATAGTTTACACACAAAGCATCCTTCAGATTTCAGGAGAGATTGCGATAAATCTAAAGCTCTATTAGCTAGATATATCTGTGTAAAATGATCTCTGCTGTAATCTCCAGAGATGTTTGGGGAACAGTCAGAAAGAAGAACATCTATTTCACCATAGTTCTCTTCTATTAAATCCTTCAATTCCTCGTCAAAAATATCTTTATTTATAATCTCTATGTTTTCCTCTTTAAAAGGAGAGATATATGCTTTATCTATTGCTAGAACCTTTCCATTTTTACCTACTTTTTTAGATGCTACCTGTGACCATCCTCCAGGTGCAGCACCCAAATCTAATACTATCTGGTTTTTTTGAAAAATGCTGAATTTTTGTTCAATTTCTAATAATTTGTATGAAGCTCTAGATCTATATCCCTTGTACTTCGCTTTTAGATAGTAATAATCATCACTCACAAAATTCACAGTTATAATTTGTACAGCTATAAAATATTATATTGATAAAATTTCCGTCCTCCCCAATTTCTAAAGTGATAGACTAATTTATTTAAAAGGTATTTTTATTGAATCATCTTCTAAAATTTCATATTCAACAAATTTGAATGCTTGTATTTTATCTGTTGTATCTTCTTCAATAAGCCATTCATTGAATAATCTGCAAGATACTGGATTAACAGGGTTATTAATACCACATTCGCTAATTCTATCACAAAGATAACATGGGCAAATCATTGTCATCCAACCAGTTTCTTCTTTCTTTGGTATTGTTAAGACATAATCCTTGACATTCCCTTTTTGAATCGGGATTTTTAGGATTTTATTAGTATATAAAAGCTCACTTATTTTGAGAACAATTGAGTCATGGATACCTAATAAATCCAGAACTTCTCTGTAAAGCAGTTGTCCATTTTCTGTTCGATCAATTAGCTCTATAATTTCATCACTTAATGCGTTATTATAATTTCTTTCAGTTCGAATTCTCTGAATTGGTATCATTCTCTATTACACCTTTATCTGACAATTATACTTAGACAAAGATAACACTAAACGTTAATCCTATCTTCAATAGATACATTCGGTTTGACCATATTTAAATCTTAACACGTGTCTAGAAAATGTATTTTATTGAATGAGTTTCATAACATTAAAAATTGATTAAAAATTTGCGACAAAAATTCTTACACAAGGTTTAGTTTTGTTTTGTATTTTGTAATTTTCTTGATTTTTTTCCTTTTGTGATTTTCTTTTGCCTTACATCTAGAGGTTTCCTATCGATTATGTAAAGCACAGTATCTTTTGGGATTTTATCCTTAAATTGAGGTTTTAGTTTAACACTTACATATGGTTTTTTTACTGGCCCAAAAATATCAAAAACATTACCAATATGTTCCATATTTTCATTGACAACGTTTGACCCAATTTTGGGGAGTTTACCAGGATTGTAAATGATAGCATTTCCAATGTCAGAGAAATGAACTATTGAACCAAGTTTCTTAATGCGAGAAGGGATCATGAAATCATCTACCTATTCCTGAATTTCAAGAAGAAAAACTATTTCTTAGTTTTAGTAGAACTTTTGGTTTTTTTCTGATCTTGAGGTTTTTCTACTTTCTTTAATTTTCTTGAGATATTCGCAATTCTGCGAATTAAATCTGTTTTACTTGTAATTCCCTCAGGATTTACTATAATCCTACCCTCACTATTCCACCAGTTTTTTGAATATTTTTTATCTTTTTCAATTTCATAGTCAAGTTCTAAATGCTTGCATGCATAAACAATCTTAGATAAGGTACAGTTCTCTACAGCTCTATTTCTTGGTATTTTCCTACCTTGTTTCCTTGATAAGGATTTATTAAAATATTCAGGATAAAGAACAAAATACTTTTTTCTTCTTAACATGATTCAGCCTTTTTTTTTATATTCTTAAATTATTTGGAATTTTATTCTTCAGTTTCTTTTTTCTCAATTAAAATTCCGTTAATAGTTCCATGCTGACCAGGTCTACTAGTAATCATTGCTTTTCCAATTTCAGTATCAATGATACATCCCTTTGTGATAATACGTCTTCTGGCGTATTCACGGTTTGCTTTGTTTTCAAGAACATTAGTTATTTTGACTTTGGTGGATTCCCCTGTAGATTGATCAAGAATATTTGCATACTCATCTCTTAGAACTCTAATTTTGCTATGACCACCACGAGTTCTGATATGTTTAAGACTTTTTTCACCTATTTGTGTTTCAGCGGGATATCTTCCCATATCTCTTTTCTTTTTTGAAGCAGCTCTTCTAATAAGACCGCCAGAGAGTTTTCTTCTTGACCTTTTTAACCATTGATAAGGCAATTCTTTTCACCTTGGAACCCATCTTTTCTGTTTAAATATAAGAGTTTCCATTACATAGTCATGAGAATATCCCTTAAAACGTGAGATACATCCAAAAACTAGAGAAAAATCTAAAAGCAAAGAACTTATTTTTTATTTATGAACAATAAGCATGTTCTCTTCTTATTGCTATGTTTCTTGCTCTTTCCATTTGCGGTTTTGAATACAACTTTTTCAAGCACAGAAAGTGATTCTTTATTCTACATTGCTAATAAAGATTCATTAGAAGTTGGAGATTTTATTCAAGCTGAAAACCAATTAACAAATTCACGTTGGAAATATCCAATGAAATCAAAGATTATCCAGAGTAAGTTGATTGAATATGAAAATAGAGCTCTTCTATCTTTTTTTGATTTTGAGGATAGAGATGCATTTCAAGAGCTTGCTAAACAAATTGGGATTCGAATTGAAAAAATATACAATCCAATTCCAGCAATTACTATAAGCTACAATAAAGAACAGATTTTGAATGTAGATTTCAGTGGTTTTGAGGTTAAATATGTTTATCCTATTGGAACTAACTCCTATTTCATTCCCCAAAATATAGACAAGGAATTAAGTGGGAGAATAGATATGAAAGAAATACGTGAAGCTCTAGAAATTGATGTCATACATAATCAAGGGTATACTGGTTATGGTATGAAAATTGCTGTTCTCGACAGTGGAATGAATGTTTCTCAGGCTCCTTCTCTAAGCACTCTTCGTATAAATGATAATGCTAAAGTTATCTACGGTTTAAATTACGTTCCAATAGAAGATTCAAATGACCGTTCAGGTCATGGTACTCATATAGCTTCAATTCTTGCAGGAAATGGAGATTTTATAATAAATGATAGAGTTGAAAGAACAGTAAATTACGGGGTGGCACCTGACGCTCAATTATTTAATATTAAAGTTTTAGATGAAACTGGTTTCGGAGAAGATGAATGGCTTATTGATGGGTTTGCACATGCAATTGACGAAGATGCTGATGTAATATCAGCTAGCTTGACTTCAATTACTTTTGCAAAAATTGGTGATCCTGTTGAGGAACTAATGTATGAAGCTGGAAGAAGAGGAATCCCTGTCGTTGCATCTGCAGGAAATAAAGGTCCTACTTCTTCTTCAGTAGGAGCCCCTGCACTTTGGGATTACGTCCTTTCTGTTGGTGCAACTAAGAATCTTCAGGATCTTGAAATTTACTCTTCAAGAGGCTTAAACAGGAATTTTACTTCAGCTGTTGATATTCTTGCTCCTGGTAGTTCAATTGGCGGAGCAGACGCTGCTGAAGGTGGATTAAGATATGTTTCCGGTACATCGGTAGCAGTTCCTATTGTATCAGGAGCTTTGATACTTCTTATGCAAGCATATCCAGACATGAATATTCATGAATATGAAGCTGCACTTTTAGAAACTGCGGTGGATTTAAATCATCCTGTTTATGTTCAAGGTAATGGCCTCATTGACCCTTTAGCTGCATTTGAATATCTCGAAAACAATGAAC
>JAEOTE010000056.1 GCA_016839945.1 Candidatus Heimdallarchaeota archaeon
GTCACCTAGGAAGAGCTTTTTGCACTAGAGTGGAAAAAACAGCGTTTGTTAACTGCAATACTCTTTCCTCACAAAAAACATCTTCAATAGAAAACAGTTTTAATTTAATTGATATTTCTACAGAAAGAGCAATCGTTGTTTCAGAAATTAATGTACCTTCGGGTTTCAGAAGAATTTTGGGAATTTTTCCAGGAATATAATAGTAGTTTCTTTATTAATTAATCAATTTTAGCATAAGCCTTTGTCGAAGAATATTTAAGACTCTAATGTACGTGTTATGATAATGAAGCTCCCACCAATTATTCGTAAATATAAAAATGTAAGTGTATATTTGTTATCCTACAGCGTTTTATTTCTAGTAATGTTATCGCCAGTTCCTCTAATTTATTCAATAGCAAGTCCAAATATGTTTGATAATTCGTCTAATAATATTATTGACTCTAAAATAACATTAGATGGTGAAAAAGGTATAACAATTGAAACATTCATAAAACAAGATATCCGTCCAGATGAAATTGGTTTTCCCTATACTCCAGTCGATGATTTTAGTGATACTGGTAGTAGTTTTACAGCTGCAGATAATCTTGCAGTCGACCATCAATTTGAATTAAATCTAACAGAGAATGGTGGGGAAATAAATAACTCATATAGTCTAGATGCCATATCTGATTATTCTTCAACAAATTTACAATATAATATAACAGATATAACTTCAATCAAAGATTATTATCCAGTTGAAAGCACAGCAACTGCAGGGCAATTTGAAAATCTACAATGGTTCAATTATGTTGGTTGGGCTCAGCAATTCGAAGTTGAATGGGATTATGCTAAATTTTATGGTGCAAAAATATTAGTTAATTATATCAACCTATTCAATCCTGGAACCTATGAATTGGAGTTAATACTTGTGAGTGCAAACACTACGACTCCTTTTGCTCCAAATTCAACTGATATAATTTCCACAGAATTAAGTGGTCCTTATGACTCTGTAAATTTATTACCAACCAGCACTATTAACAATATAAATTATTATGATTTTACAGATGTTGTTTTAGAAAAAGGAAGTTATTATATTATCGCTAATCTTAGTATTATAGATTTTAGTGATATTGGAACTAAAGATTATTTTGTGTGGGCTAAGAATGTATTAGCTCCTTATGAGGGAAAAACATTTTCAATGGATAATAACACTAGATCTTGGTCAGAGCAGTCTAATAGGGATTTAACTCTTATACCCGAGCTTCTACCATCTGATGTAAGTGGATTACCTATAACTTTTACAAATCCAGATGAAGTAGATATGCAAGATAATAGTGTTTCAATTACATCCACAACTCAATCAATATCAGGTGTTGGAACACATGCTTTAACAAGTAACACTTCAGTTAACATTGATTTTAATAACAATTATGAATTCGCTAAAAATTATAATGCCGCTTCAATTATTTACGCAACCAATTCATCTTTTTGGGATTATGGAATTGAGTGGAATTTAACTTGGTCTACACCATATCTTGATTTAGGGGACTACATAAACCTTGATAGATATCAGGTAATATATGCTCCTTCTGATTGGCATGATACGGTTTTTGCAATTTATTATAATGATACCAATACAATGACTAGTTCCCGGGTTGCAGATGGTTATAGACTAACACTTAATGCAAATAATAATTCTGCAGGATTGTGGATTTTACAAACTACGAGTCCAAATTATGTTAATCAATTAGAATTATATGAGGGAGCTATAGAAACGGAGCGATTCTTCCTTGGTTTCTGGACTGCTAATAGTACTCATTCAGTAGGACATGTAGGTTCGAATGTTACTGCTGAAACACTTGTAAAAGGTGGGGGTGGTACTCCATATGATGAAACAACAGGAAGCTTAAATTATACTCTTTATGATATTAATGGTCAAATTATTCCAAATAAAGGCACTCTGGCAGGTAGTACAATATACACTGATTTGACATCATATACATTAGCAGGAATAACAAACACCTCAGCAGGTTATTTTGATCCAACTATAACTTTAGATCCTTCAAACAGTGGAACAGATTTACCTGGTTTCTGGACTGCATCAGTTTTCTGGAAGAATGGAACTGAAGCAGGATTTTACTCATTAAGACTAGTAGTTCAAACCCAAACTGTTTTTGACACAGAATGGGAGGAAATGCCTGGAAATAATAATTGGATAACAAGTGATATTACAAGGAAAGGGCTAGATTCAATAGATATAAGGACATATTATTACAATGTTTCTGAACCTTATACTACAGGAACACGTCATATTATTCCTGATGCAACTGTTTCATATGATTTTCACAATGGTAGCTGGTCAGACATTGGTAGTTTGAATGATTATGCTCCATTATACAACTTGTCTTATAATTTAGCCGCTAATGTAGCTGTTGGAGTCTATACTTTCGATCTTTTAGCTACAGGTGCTTTTCTTGAGAATTTAACAGCAAGTTTTGATGTTACAGTTTTTTATGAATTGTCTATTAATCCTCAATATAGTAGCTACCAAACAAATTATACAAATAATGCAATTTATCTTCTGGCATTATTTGATGAAACAGCTTCTGTCAACCTTTCAACGTCTCCAAATGACATGATTGTTGAAGTAACAAATGTAACAGATAGCTTTGTTTTAACCTCTCCTGCTGATTATACGTTTACATATCAAGCAAGTACAGAACAATGGGAGCTAGATATAAGTACAACCACAAATAGTCTGTTTATTGGTACTTACACTGTAAATGTGTCTGTTCAAATTAATGATTATAGAACAGATTATTTACAAGAATATGCAAACGAAATACTCTCTTTACAAATAGAAGCTCCAAAAACAGCAGTTGTTAGTGAAGTTCCTGCAACAGAGATTTACACATATCATAGTGCAGTATTCTCTTTTGAATATGAAGATACAAATCATTCAGTATCTTTGACTGGAGCACAAGTTATAGCTACTTTCAGTGGAGCATCAGGAGTTACTTATAATGTATACACAATTGGGAATGCATATTATGTGAATGTAACTAGTACTAATCCTCTTCTAGTTACTATTTCAGTATATGTTACAATTTTAAAGACTAATTATGAAACCATATCAAATTACCATTTAGGTGATCTATCAGTTTTACAAATTGAAACAAGTTTAAGTGAAGTCGCAATTTACACTCCTTCAGAAATTTATTCGGGATATAACACTTCAGTAGTTGTACAATATACAGATACAACACATGGCGAAAATATAGCTGATGCAATATTAGTGAACCTGGTCATTAACGCTACTTATGTAAACTATACTATGGCTTACCTAGGAAATGGAATGTATAATATAACATTCAAAATTACGGATTTTGCTCTTCCTAATGGCTCATATATTAATATTGTAATTACTTTGAATAAAGAAGGTTACGATTCTGCTTTTACTTCATATGATATAATCCTGATTTTTATTGAAACTTCAGCAGAAACAACTTCATCTGATAGTGTTGTAATATACTTCGAACAAGGAACCTCATTCGACGTGATATACACAGATGTTTTAGGTGCTACAAATCTAACAGGATTAGATATTTTTATTGAAGGGAATATTTCTATTACCTTTGGATCAGTAGTCAATGGAGATATTACTACAATAAACATAAACGCTATAGATACCTTAGGATTTTTCTATCTTAACATAACTTTATCAAAACCTGGATATGGTCCTCAGCTTGTTGTAGTTTATATTACAGTTATAGAACGTACAACAGAACTGGATACAACTACGGGTGATTACGATTTTACTCTATATGGAGATGAAACTATTGAGGTTGGTTTTAACTTTACAGATGTAATAGGGAGCTCAATTATTTATTCTTCTAATATATCGATAGAATTTGCTTCACAGAACTCTACATTGGATATAAATGATTATTTCGCTTCAATTGCAAACACTACCTTTGGTTCTTATTATCTGATAGATTTTGATGCGATAGATTCAGCTGTTGTAGGAAGCGAATTTTACATAATTATTGTATTTTCAAAATATGGTTACGCGTCCCAGAATATTACAGTTCGACTAATCTTCAGACCTGCAATAACGTATGATATTTCTGTAGATATTGTGGGAACAGTTCAACAACTAGAAACATTTCAAATTATTATTACGTTTGAGAACTTCTCTATTGATATGTGAGCAGCTATGTCTGAATATGGAATAAATTTAGTTCCTACACTATTGGGTGATTATGTTAATATCACATACACATTTACATTTGCTAATGGCTCTGTTATCACGTATTGGACTTTAGCAGAAATTCGTGACACTGCAAATGGAATTATTGCAATTTCAGAAGAGATCACAGTACCTTGGAGAGTAACAACTGTCGAGTATTCAGTAAGATACGTGCCTACTTCTGAATCTGTGATTATATCAAAGTCAACAACATTGTCAGAAGTTACAGCACTTGCTCCTGCATTCATGAAACTCTTATCTTACTTATTTTCGGAATACAGAATTTACATGATTGCTGGATTAGCAGTCTTAGCAGTTATCTTCATATCACTTACTATCTACTTCGCAGCTATAAGACCAAAGAAGCAAGCTAGAAGAGCTAAGAAAAGGAGATACTTAGACAAGATATCAAAGATTCTGACCAGCGTTATATCGATGAGAAAAGTGATAGTTGTTCACAACGACAGTGGATTACCTGTATTTGAATGGGATTTAGGTGGAGAAATAACAGTAGATTCTTCACTAGTTTCAGGTTTTCTACAAGCTGTTTCTGGAATGGGAGGAGAAATTAGTGGAGGAGAAGCTGGAGCAGTAAGAAAAATAGATTATGGACAATTCTGTGTTTCAAGTGCTGGAACAGACTGTATAACCACATATCTCTTTAGCACTGGAGATATCTCTGTAGATGTTGAAACTGGAATATCTAATTTTGTTGATTGGTTTGAGAAAAGATTTCACGCAATAATTAGTGGAACTTGGGATGGAATAACTGATGAATTTACTCAAAATGCAAGACAAATAGTTGATACTCTCTCTGAAGAACTATTTATTTGGACTTTGCATCCACTAACTGTAAATGTATCTAAAGAGAAAGATGTTGCAAAACTGGATAGTTTCAGCCAAAGGATTTTCAAGTTTATAAAGGATTACAAAGAAGTAACAATAAGCGTGTCACTTGAGTACTTCAACAAATCTCCTATGGAAGAAACTCTTTCTAAGATATTCGAATTAGTTGATAATACTTTCTTGTTAAGGAAAAGATTAAGGTGATAATAAACAAAATATAAAAATCCCTCAATCTACCTTTTTTTACTATGTATCAATCCTCTTGGAAGAGTTATGCTTTGCTTTTTGATATGGACGGAGTATTAATTAGTCTAAAATCAAGATGGATTGATCCAATTGAAGAAGTAATTTCAAAGGTTAAACCAAATTATGATTTAGACACAATCACAAGAGAAAGTCCTTCATTAGCACTAGTAACTGGTGGAAGATCAAGCTTACTTATGCTTCAAGGAATTCTCCAGGTTTGTAAAGTTGCTGGATTAAACAATTTCCAAACTTTCAGAGTTATAATTAGATTATCATCAATGCTTATCACAAGGAAGAAATTCAAGATTGTTCCCTTTGAAGGAGTTACTAATATCTTGAAAAACCTAGGAGGAATGGGTTTTAAATTGGCTTTAGTAACATCAGCATCAAAATATACAGTAAGACATTTGAAAAAACAATTTCCTGATCTTTACAATAAATTTGATTGTGTTGTTACCAGAAATGATGTTAAACTAACAAAACCATTTCCTGATCAAATTCACAAAGCTTTGAAGAAATTACAGATAAACAAAGAAAAAGCTGTAATAATTGGTGATTTTGCTTCAGATATAAAAGCTGGAAAAAATGCAGGAATTAGAACAGTTGCTGTTTTGAGTGAATATCCTCAGATAAACAAAAAAATCCTAGAAAAAGCAAACCCTGATTTTATCGTGGACAACATATCAGAAATACCTGAAATGCTATCTGATATTTTTGTGGTTAATAAATAATGATTTCCGGAAAAAGATAAATAAGGAAAACTTCAAAAATAGAGTAGAAACGATTGATTAGACTGACATGAAAAAACAATTTAAATTTCCCGAAAATTTGCTCTACCAATCTACCTATGTGTGGGTAGAAGATGATGGTAGAGGTATTTTTCGTATAGGCATTACAGACTATGCTCAATACATTCTTGATGACATTATATCTGTCAGTTTTCCTGAAAAGGGTATTTATGTTGAAAAAGATGATGAAATAGTCACAATAGACTCTATAGAAGCGACATTTGTTATTCAAGCTCCTTTTAGTGGAACAATTGATGAAATCAATGAAGAACTACGTCAATCTCCTGAACTACTTAATGAGAACCCTTTTTCAGAGGGTTGGATTTTAGAAGTAGAACTAGGTTCTGATGATGACATAGATTTACTCATGGACTCAAATGAAGTTCTGGATAAATATCATGAGGAAATGGAAGAAGATTCTGAAAATGATTTTGAAGAAGAAGGGTTTGAAGAAGAAGACTTCGAAAAATATGACTATGAAAAAGACTTCTAATCTGGTCTGGTTTCTTCTGCTCCTATAAGTTAGAAACTTTTAAATAACTTATAACAAATTTAAAATCAATATTATTGGGGCGTAACGTGACTTGGAATTTCATTAACCTATTCTGAATCCCCCGGAAGCAATGTGTTAGTTGTAACTATTTTTTTATACTATAGAAAAAGGAGAGATATGTAATGAGTAATTTAGAAAAGAAAATATCCTTACCTTCTGAAGCAATTGAAATCTATAAGGAAATTTGTTTAAGAAAGAAAATTTCAGTCAAAGAACTGGAAAAAATGATAAAGCTAGATAGAGGAAAACTAGAGTATTTCCTTGGATATCTAATATCAAATGAACTAGTAGAACGTATCACAGTTGTCCAGAAAAAGCCGATTTTAACAGAAGCAGGACAATATGCTGCATTGAATCAATTAATTGAGAGAAGAATCGTGGATTTACTAAAGGAGAAAAAGTCAACTGATTTTGATTCTCTTTCTGAGAAAATTAAAGGTGATAATAGAGAGATGAATGCAGGTGTAGGATTCCTAAAAAAGCAAGGAATTTTACAAATAAATCAAGGTGAAATATCATTAATTGATCCCAAGGTTTCAGTGAGTAATGATTTACAAAAGATTTTAGAGAATCTTTCTTCAGGAAAAGAAATCGAAATAAAAGATCATGAGAAAACTCTAGTTCAAAGGAATTTAATTTCATTAGAAGAAAGAAAAGAATCTTTTGTTGAAATGAAAATTGCTTATGGTGATATAAGCGAAAAAATTGTTGTATCATCAGAAATAAGTCGATTATCTCCTGAAATGATCAGAAATGGCTCATGGAAAAAAGCAAAACTAAGAGAATATAACCTAAATGTTTCTCCACCTGATTTCTATGCAGGTAGAAAACAACCTTATGCAAGATTTTTAGATGATGTAAAACGGAAATTAGTTAGTTATGGATTTCTAGAGATGAGAGGTCCTATAGTCGAGCTTGAATATTGGAATTTTGATGCACTGTTTCAAGCTCAAGATCATCCGGCAAGGGAATGGTCAGATGTGTATAGGGTTGCTAATCCTAGTAAAGGAAACTTACCAAAGGAAGATCATGTTAAACTTGTTCAAAAAGCTCATGAAAACGGTTATGATACAGGAAGCAAAGGTTGGAGATATAAGTGGGATCCAATGAAGAGTGCACGTTTGGTCCTTAGAGCTCAAGGAACTTCTGTAAGTGCAAGAACACTTGTGGATTTACCTATTCCTTCAAAATATTTTAGTATATCTCGCTGCTTCAGACCAGATCCTACAGATGCAACACATCTATCAGAATTTAATCAAGCAGAAGGAATAGTTTGTGATCCATCAATTACATTTCGAGATTTGTTAGGGATACTTGAAACATTTGCTGTTGAGATATCTGAAGCTCCAAATTATTTATTCAAACCTGATTACTATCCATTCACAGAACCTTCTGTTGAATTGAGTGTTAAAGATCCTAAAATTGGTCATATAGAATATGGTGGAGCAGGTATATTCCGACCTGAAGTAACACGACCCTTTGGCATAAAAGATCCTGTAATTGCTTGGGGTTTAGGTGTAGACAGACTATTCATGGTTAAGTATGGAATAACTGACATTAGAGAACTTTATAGTTACAAATTGGATTGGCTGCGATCAGCTAGGATGTCGTGAGGTGGAAAAATGGTATCAATAAAAGCAAGTTACACAAAAATGCAAGAATTCTTGGGTAAAGAGTTGTCACTAGATGAATTGGAAGATTTATTGATGTTCGCAAAAACAGAGATTGACGATTATGTCAAAGAGGAAGATATGCTTGTTCTAGATATTAAAACAAGCAATCGTCCTGATCTCTGGTGTGCTGAAGGTATGATTAGAGAAATAAAAGGAATTCTAGAAATGGAAAAAGGAATTCCCACCTATGAAGTGAAAGAAAGTGGCTTCACTGTTAAAGTAGATTCAGCTTTAGCTTCAACTCGACCATACATTGCTTGTGCAATAGCTAAAAAAATCAACTTAGATGATTTCTACATCAAACAATTAATGCAACATTCAGAAAAAATAGATAATTCTTATGGTAGAAAAAGAAAAAGATCATCTATTGGAATGTATAATCTTTCAATGTTACAAAGTCCAGTATTATACCAAACAGCTGAAAGGTCGCATAAATTCATACCTCTCGGTTATGAAAAAGAAATGACTTTAGATAAGATACTTAATGAGCATGAGAAAGGATTGGAGTTTGGTCAAATTGTCAAAGATTATGGTATCTATCCCATTCTCTTGTCTGCAGATGGAATGACACTATCATTGCCACCAGTAATTAACAGCAATGATGTAGGAAGAATTACAGAAGATACAACTGAATGTTTAATTGAAGTTACAGGCACTAATTTTGAAACAGTTAATGTAGTTCTAAACATCTTATGTCAAACAATGGCTGATCATGGCGCAGATATCTATAGTGTTGCAATTGAATACCCTCCAGAAATTCATAAAAAACATGTTATAACTCCTTTGTTAGAACTTGAGAGTATAACTGTTGATCTTGATATAATTGAGAAATATCTAGATGTAGAACTCACTGTAAAGAAAGCAATAGAACTGATGCAAAAAAGAAGATTTGAATGTGAGGAATTAGAGAATAATAAAGTCAAAGCAATAATTCCCCCCTATCGAAAAGATATTCTGCATTGGGTAGATATAGCAGAAGAAATAGTAATAGCATTAGATTATAATAAAATAGGGCCTACAAAATGGACCGTGTTAACAACTGGAGGACTTCTTCCAGAGACTGAAAGTGAGAATATAGTACGAGATATTTTAGTAGGGGCATACGGTATTGAGTTGGTTACTAATATACTTACAGACCCTGATAATCTCACAGTTAAAGTTAATTTAGATAAGCAAGAACTAGTAAAAATACAAAATCCCGTTAGTCAAACATATAGTGCTCTTCGAAATCAGATTTTTCCCAATCTGATTAATGTAATCTCAAAAAACACTCATGAACCATATCCTCAGATGATCTTTGAAGTAGGTGAAGTAGTTAAGATGGATAAAAATGATGTTTGGACTCAAACCAACGCTGCTTTTTGTATAGCTGATGCTGATGCTAGTTTTGAAGATGCTCATAAAAGAATACATCAATTAATGAAACTTCTAAACACTGATTACAAAATAGAAAGCTTAGGACACCCATCATTTACAAAAGGAAGAAGCGGTAAAATCATAGTGAATAGTAAAGATTGTGGAATTATCGGAGAAATTCACCCAAATGTTTTGGAAAAAAACCAAATATGGGTATCAGTTGTGTGTTTTGAAATAGAATTACCCTATATCCCAACACTTGAATGCAAAATAAAACATACATCCTAAGAAAAACTAATTTTTTGTTTTTTCTTTTTTTTCTAAATCCAGAATTCTATCCCAAGTTAAATCCATTAGTTTATTGATTGCGTTTTTACTTTCGGATGTTTCAATTATAGGTATATTGGCTTTAGTAGCTTCTTCCACTAAGTATGTTTGTATATTCCTAATTTCATCAAAAGCATCGATATATCTATCTGCTCTACGATATTCAACGGCTGTTCCTCTAGCTTGAATTCGTTGTAAATGCTCATCCTTTTCTTCAAGGTAAAGAAGAAACATTATTACATGAGATTCATTTAAAATTGATGGTTGAAGCATGTTTGGCGCTAGATGTACTCCTTCAATTAGTGTGTTCTCTCTTGAATATAATGCGGACTTTATAGTTGCTTCTACTCCTACAATAACATGTCTACTCTGTTCTTCATAACCTATTATTGATTGCCTAAGAATAGGATTAATTTTAGGCTTTAGATACTTGAATGCTTCATAACTACTACAATGTAATTCTGGAACTAGATTAGGTGCTATGGTTTGCCTTAGAATCTCACGAATCATATCAGTTCCTATTATATTAGTTATATCAAGTCTTTGAGAAAGAAGAGAAGAAATAGTACTCTTACCTATTCCCGGCACACCAGATAGTAGAACAATGATCGGCTTGTAATTCCCCTCTCCTTCATAAACTTTGTAACGTTCAGCTAAACGTTTATCTATTTTCTCAATTTCCTCTGTTATGATTCTGATCAATTTCTTTTTGTTTATGGGTTTTGGAAGTTCACTCATCACATCTTCTACATGAGTAGCTACTTCGAGAGCTTGGTTAGCATCCATACCAACGGAATATAGAGATGAAGACAGAATTCCCTTTGAGAAATATTCATATCTATCTCTTCTTATGCTAATTTTGAGGAATTCGTTAGGATTCTCTATATTCATCATGAAATAATATTTCTCCCTATCTAAAAATTTAACTTTAGGACAGATACAAAAAAGAGATACTAAGGGATATAATGTTTTGAATGTGGTTTCGTAGCGTTTAAATATAATTTTAAACTCTGTAAATAACATATCAGTTAATTCACACAGAAAACTTTCGAATATCAGTAATTATCCAAGGGATATTGTTATGGAATCAGAACCTCAAATCGTAGTTAAAGGAAAACCTGAACGAATGTTCTCTAGAGGAATTTTAGCTAAAAAACTAGAACTGATAGGTTTCACTCTTTCAGAGGGGTATGAATTTTCTATACAGGTTTATAATGAACTTATTCAGAAAGATGAAAAGGTTATAGAAAAAAATGAATTAGATGATATTGTTGCTGAACAGCTGCAACAAAGCTATAATAAAACCATGTCAGAACAATATTTAAGGATTGAAGAGTGGCGTGATTCCAAAACTCCTTTGTGGATATTAATTGCTGGTGCAATTGGATCAGGAAAGAGTACACTTTCTCGAAAATTAGCTGGTGATTTAGGAATCCAACATGTTGTTGGAACAAGTGTTGTGAGAGATGTTTTAAGGAAAGTTTTGTCTGCAGAAGTAATGCCAGAACTACATTCTTCTTCTTATAATGCATATAAAACACTCAGGCCTATTTATAGTAGTAGATTTGAAGATGTTATCTTAGGTTTTGAGAATCATTCAAAATTAGTTAATACAGGAATTGATGCGGTTCTATCACGTGCTAACACTGAATCTGTTTCAATCATTGTTGAAGGTGAGCATCTTCTTCCTGCCTTCTTTGATGAAACAATATCAACTAAAGACAATGTGCTTTATATGACCATATCTGTTCCAGATCCAACTCTACATAGAGAAAATCTGAGCTCCCAATACACAAAAGAAAAGGAAGTTTTGCTTGAACATTTTGAAGATATAAGAAAGATTCACGAACATCTAGTAAATGAAACAAGAATTCGCAAACTACCTCTAGTTCTATCAGAAAGAGGAAATCCACCTTTGACAGTAGCAAGAAAATTAATTGTTGAAAAAATAGTATCTTTAGTTTCTTCTCGATAGTAATTCTTTAAAACTACAGAACAATATATTTACAGCCAATGATGTAGTTGCAACGATCTGATTGTTGATGATCGACTTTTAGCTGAGGCATCATATTAGTGATTCTTATGACTAAATATTGCTATATTCACATTAAAAAAGAATCATTCAAAGAATGTGATCGTTGTGGTCTCTCTATCTGCTTTGATTGTTCTAATTCCTACTGGCACACAAATGCTATCTCTTCTATGTTTCTACCGCAAAGAAGTAAAGAGCAAGAGATGATTTTATGTTCTAAATGCTTAAAAAATACAAGATTAAAGAATGCATTTATATCTGGTTTTCTACTAATTATGATTCTAGGACTTATTGCAGCAACAATAATATTTTCTATTGGTTAATTTCTTCATCGTTTGATTTTTCGTCTGATGTTTTTTTTGTAGATGCATCTTCTTCATTTTCAGTATTATATTCAGTATCAATCTCTTCGAGTTCTTTTATTAGATCTGCATTGCATATAGGACATTCTGTCAAATTACTCGATATTACAGAGCCACATGAAAAACAAGTAAGTGGTATAAATTCTTCTTCTTCCCAATCAAAAGAATAAGGCTTTCTTCCCCATGTTCTGGCTCTCCACTTCTCTAAATCCACCTCTCCATCTTCTTTAAGAAAGTCCTTCAGTTCAATAGAAGAAGTTTTTATCATTTTTTTTCGTAAGAAATATTGGTATATTAGCATAAAAAGTGGAAATACAACTATGTGTGCGATTAAAATTAATAGGTATACCTGACCTAGAGTATTACTTGTAAGATTGAATATTATTAGTAGTACGAAGATGAAAAATATTGAGCTAATAGCCATTGTAATTATTTCAAAAACAATAAAGATAGGTAATGCATATACGAAAAGCATTACAACCTCAGAAATAACTTGTTTTATTGTTTCCTTTTTTGTATATTTTTTAGTATCTATCTTAAAATATTCAATATAGGTACGAAGAACAGTAAATGATGTTTTTGTAAAAAGCATAGATAAACCAAGAGTAAGAATGAGAGCTAAAAGAAATAAAATAATAATTAGCCACCATCTGTTAGCAATAAAACCAAGGGAATTAACTATATTACTTACGTAACCTAACCAATACAAATCCGCTTCTCTAAGTATTGGGTATACAGCACCAGATACTCCAAATACAAATAACAGATAATAAAAAAATACAAAAACACACGAAATTAAATTGCTTAAATCTTGATTTCTTTTGACTAAAATTTTTTCTTGAGAATCCCAAAAATATGTTGCTTGCAAAAGCCGAATTCTAGGCATTAATGAACTATTGTATCAAACTTTTTTAAAAGTTCTCTAATAGTTTTTGAAAAATATGTTTTTAAACATTATAAACAAGTTTGACTAACAAAATGATCTCTCTAGGAATAGAATGCTCTGCTGATAAACTAGGAATTGGAATAATAACTAGTGAAGGAAAGATATTATCTAATATAAGAAAAACCTACAAACCTCCTTTTGGAAGTGGTATTCATCCTAGAGAAGCTTCTGAATTTCACGCAACAAATATGGCTGGAGCAATTGAAGAAGCTTTCAAAGAAGCATCAATGAAACCTGATGAAATTGATTTAGTTTCTTTTACAAAAGGTCCAGGTTTAGGTCCATGTTTACGTATTGGAGCTGTTACAGCTAGAACACTTTCGCTAACTCTTAACAAACCAATGGTGGCTGTTAACCACCCAATTGCACATGTTGAAATAGGAAGGTTGGTTGGGAAACTTGATGATCCTGTAGTATTATATGTTTCTGGAGGTAATACTCAAGTTATAGCATATTCAGAAGGTAGATATAGAGTATTTGGAGAAACTTTAGACATTCCTGTAGGAAACTGCCTTGATGTTTTTGGAAGAAACGCTGGCTTGAGTGATAAAAAAATGCCTATGGGGAGAGTAATTGAGCTTGAAGCGTTAAAAGGTAAAAATTACATATCAATTCCTTATGTGATTAAAGGAATGGATGTTTCATTTTCTGGTATATTAACCCATGTAACAAAATTACTAGAGAATCAAAGTTACAACTTGCAGGATTTGTCTTATAGTCTACAAGAGACAATCTTTGCAATGTTAGTAGAGGTTACAGAAAGAGCTCTAGCTCATACAAAAAAATCTGCAGTTTTAGTTACTGGAGGAGTGGCTTCAAACAAGAGATTGAAACAAATGCTAGAAGAGATGGCTAAATCTCATAGTGCAGAATTCAGAGGACTAGATGCAGCATTAGCTCTAGACAATGGGGTGATGATTGCGTGGTTAGGGATTCTAATGAAAAATTCTGGAATTGAAACAAAAATTGAAGACACTACAATAGATCAGCATTTTCGACCTGAAGATGTAGAAGTAACATGGAGATTGTAATGGTAAAAAATAATTCTACAGCAATAGTATTTGAAATGCAAAAGAAAAACTTCTACAGTATTATACCCTTAGTTGCTACTATAGATGAAGATACGGATTTGGATGAACTAGATGTGCTGTTACTAGAAAATGTTGATCCTGAAGAAATCAAAACACTCCTAAAGAAATATTCCAAAATAATTATTGCTTTCTCTTTTAGAACAGCACAACTAGAGAAGATTTATCAGAAAATGAAGCTTCTGCATTCTTCTTTGAAACAAGAATATTTAGAAAGAGTAACTTTTATCGCAGGAGGAAGTCATTCATCTGGAGATCCTTATACAACTTTAAAGATTGGTTTTGATTTTGCATTTATTGGTGAAGCAGAATTTTCTTTACCTTTTTTCCTTAGGCAGTATATGATGAGAAATGATATCTATTCTACACCAGGTGTTGCATTTTTAGATGATAACTATCTTGATTTTACTTCTACATCAAAACCTCCAGAAATAAATCTTGATGATTATCCATTTGTTTCTAAGAAAAGAGGTTTATTTTCTCCCTTAGAAATATCGCGAGGGTGTGCATTTGGGTGCACATATTGTCAAGTCCCAACACTTTACCAGCACAGAGTAAGACACAGATCTCCAGAGATTATAGTTGATACAGCTAAATGGATGGTTCAACAAAATTTAACGGATATTCGTTTTATTACACCAAATTCCTTTGGGTATATGTCAACAAAGCCAAGGGAAGTAAACAAAGAAGCTATACTATATTTACTTCAATCGCTAAAATCAATTCCTGGAATAAGGGATGTTTATTTTGGTACTTTCCCTGGTGAAGTTAGACCTGAAACAGTATCTGAGGATTTAGTTAATGAAATAAAAAAATATATTTCCAACAATCGAATTTCAATAGGTCTTCAATCAGGAAGTAATGAAGTATTAAGAAGAATAAGAAGAGGTCATACAGTTGAGGAAGGAGTCGAAGCTATTAACATACTAATAAAATCTGGTTTTGATCCAGTTGTAGATATAATTATAGGAATGCCTGATTCAACTGAACAAGATGAATTGAGAACAATTGATTTAATAGATGATTTAACAAAGAAAGGGTCAACTATAAGAGCACATGTTTTTATGCCACTGCCTGGAACAGCACTAGAAAACACAAAATATGTTCCTGTTTCTCAAAAAGTTAGGAAAAGATTAGGTTCTTTAAGTTCAAGTGGTAAAATAGAAGGAAATTGGTCAGAACAAGAGAGGTATGCAAAGGAAGCTTGGAATGTAATTGAAGAAATATCGAATCTTCCACCTCTTAGGAAAGTAAATAATCGCTGATTACTTGATCTTCTCTTAAATGTCGTCCCCTTGCTTCTACTTTTATTGCTCTTTTTAGAACGCTTCTTGCACTTTTCACACTTTGATAATATCCTTCTTGAAAAGAGAAAAACAACTCTTTCCAAATTTGAGTATGAGTGCTGATAAAACATTTTTTTATCAATAGAATATCTACAGCTTTATCTTCAACTGCCTTTGAAAATTTACCTAGACCAAAATCAATGAAAACTAGTTTATCTCCTGATTTTACGATGTTACTGGAGGTAAGATCCCCATGTATTATGTCATTTGAATGAAGAATTCCCACTAATCTTCCCAATTCCCTAACTAATTCTACTTTATCCTTTTTAGATCCATCTGCTTTTAGTATGTCTTTAGCCAGTTTTCCTTCAATAAATTCCATTACAATTGTAGCCTTATTCATGTCAATTTCAAAAATGAAGGGTGTTTGAACACCTATTTTCTTTGCAGCAATTAATAATCGAGATTCTATAATGGTTCTGCTGTTTCGTAATTCATCATCTATTTGACTTATTCTGTATTTCTTAGGGATTCGTATTTTTCTCATTACATCAAAATCAAACCATTTATCTTTAACCAAAATTGCTTCTGCCCCCCATCTATCAGCAGAATCGTCACTTGCTTCTTTGAAATTAGATTTAGTTATCATTCTTCATCCTCTCTAGGTTTTTTAAAGCAGTAATTATTTCGTCTCCTATAACTTGCGGAAGTACTTTATCTTCTAGGATTATTTTACCTTTACTTCTGATTACTTCACCAATTATTGAAACAGGAATGCGTTGCTTTTCTAAATAATTTACTATTTTGTTAGCTTTCTCTTTTTCTGCTCCTACAATTAGGAGACCAGAAGAGATTAATCGATAAGGATCGAATTTTAACCAATTAGCTAATTTTTGAATAATGGGAGAAATTACTGGTTTTGTTTTTATATCTATACCAATTTCTCTATATGCAACTATTTCAGTTAGTGCTCCAAATATTCCCCCTTCAGTAGCATCATGTATTAATGAAGGTTTGAAAATTCTGTTCAAATCTAAAGCTAAATCAACAATTCCTATTTGAGAGCCTATTCTCTTCCCCTTTTCGATTTCGCTTTTGCTTAATATAGCTTTAATAAAATCTTCTGCTTCTTCAATGATTATCCCTATTCCTTCTGCTCCTATATATCCAACAGCTAACACTAAATCTTCATGTGAAAGTTCATTAGGAACAGAATAATCAGAAGGAACAAATCCTATCATATGTCCAGAGACTATGATTGAATTGACTGATTTTGATATTTCTGTATGACCTCCCAATATCGTAATTCCATAAGATAAGCATTGTTCATGTATTTGCTCCTGTATTTTTGATATCTCTTGAAAGGAAGTTCCATATGGTGCAATAATAGTTGGTAGAAATCCAAATGGGAGAGCTCCGGAACATGCTAAATCATTTGAGTTAACAATAACAGCATATTGGCCTGGTTCGGGTGTAGGAAATGTTATTGGATCAGATTTTACAACAACAAGTACTTCTGAAGTATTATTATAGAATTCTTGAGCTTTAACTTTCCCTTTTTCTATATCTATAATAGCTACATCTCCCCCTATTCTTCCTGCTTCTAACACTCCATTATTTTCATACCCTCTAAGATTAATAATATCTTTCAGCTGAGAAAGTGGGAGTTTTCCTTCATCCATTAAAAAACGTTAGATATAACGTTTCTAAAAGTTTTCTTATAAGATAAAAATCAATTTAGAGCGAAAAGAAAATAAAGTTAGAAACCCATTGTGTGAAGTATGTGTTTAACAATTTTAAATTTGTAACCAACATTAATAACATCATTAACATCAGTTGTCATACCAACTAACAATTTTCCATCTGTACAATCTTCAACAATTATTTGAACAACTTCTGCATTCAAAGCTTTAATTTCATTCTCTGACTTAATCATTTCATAGATTACTCGTGGATATTTTGTTAGAGTCTCTAATACGTAGACTATTTTTCTTTCCTCAAGATTACCAGCATACAACTCGCCCATAGTACCCCCCTCCTTGGGAAAGATATAAGCTGAAGCAGCAGGAGAATCGCAACTTCTTATAGATGAGAATAATAGAGATGTAATTGCTCTTTTATTAGCTTCATTGAGAATTTCTTGTGTCATTTCACTTGTATCGATCTTAGGAACTGTTTCAAATGGTTTTATTTCCTCGTAAGTTTCAATTTTTTCATCAATTTGTTCTTTGTGGATTGTACGTTCCATTGGTGCAATTATTTCAGGTTTCTCAATTCCTAGTCTGGAAAATATCCTGTCTATTTCATTGTCTATTCTAGGAGGTGTTCGATCCATTAGTGATTTACATACAATATCTAACAACTCATAGTTAGTGTTATTGTGCCAACCAAAGAGAATACTGCTTCCAAGATTCTTTATATATTCCAAGATGTTTGGACGTATCTCTGCACTTATATTTTCTACTCTAGAGACGAACAACAATGTTATATCAATGAAGGTGATATATGTAGCTCTATAACGACCTCTAAAAATAGTAATTTCGAAATATCTTCTTACCCACTGATAAAATTCAATAGGTTGAATAAAATACTTGTAGACTTCTTCTCTTTCATACTCGTCTCTAATACATTCTACTTCGTATATATTCTGTCCTTTGTTATCATAAACAATAACTGCAACTAAAGGATTTATGTCAATCTTTGGAAATGGCATAAGACCTCAACTAGTTTCTACTATGTTGTTTTTTGCTAATAAACTTTATTGGAAGAGGAAATTTTTATTATTTTTCTCAAAGAATCTAAAAAATATCGATTTTTCAATGGAGAGTAAAGAAATATTTTTAGATTTTAGTGATATATTCATATTGAGGACAAGCAATGAGTCAAGAAAAAGAAACTAATGATACTCCCCAAGGAAGAATAATTTCTCAAAAAAGAAAGCCTGTAAAAAAAGATATCTTTGTAGAAATGGAAGAAACAGCTTATGAAACATTAAACATACCGAAGAAAAAGATAAAATCGGGACAATATCTACGTGACTTTTTAAGAGAAACATCAACGGCGGAAGCAGTAAATGAAGCTATACGAGTAACAATTGATGCTTTACTTGATAGTATAGCTGGGGAGATGAAATCTTTGTCAGCAGCTTCTCTTGTACCGCATCCTGAGAGTCAAGAGACAAAAGCTATAGTTAGGGGGCCTCTAAACAGAGATATAGTAAAACGAATTTTAGCTATATTCAGGAAGTATCCTCCTGTCATTAATGATTTACTTGGATCTGATGAAGAGATAAAAGTACTTGATACAGGAATTGGATATGTTGTCCTAGAAAATTGTCAGAAGGATAACTATCTAGTAGGGATTGTACAAAGACAAAAAGATGTTGATGAATTATCAAGAAGATTACGTCATGTTCAGAATGTTGTTGTAGATAATACTCTACTCCTAGACGAGATTCAATAATACTTGTGTTTATTGTTCCAAATCAGCTTTGCATTTAGGACATTTATTTTCAATCTTCTTTATTTCATGAAAGCAATTCCAGCATATTTTGCTAGAAGGTTTCTCAAGAGAATAAACTGATACTTTCTCTTTAAATCCTTTTATAAACAGTATAGCTTGACTCTTTCTAGTTTTCCTTTCTCTTGTCACTATTATGTTAAGAATAAAATACAAAACAATTGCAGCAGAACCTATACCTAGTAAAACAAAACCTGGAATTCTTAAAGAAATTGAACTAAAGAAACTTAAAACAATGAATGGAACTAGAACTAGTGTTAAAAGTAACAGAATAATCCATAAACTGTACCTCAAACCTAAGAATTCTTTCTTCATCCAATTGTTCAACGAGCTAGGAACCAAGGTTTGACTGTAACTTGATTCTATATTTAGGATATTATTTTCCTCCAAGTCTTCCACTAATACAGTGATTCGACCAAATCCACTTCTAAAATATATTTTTAATTGTTTAGGGTTAGATTGATCTACTTTGTAACCTTGTTTCTCATATTCTTCATTCAAATAATCAAACAACATAGAGATATCTTTGATATTACATCTCAACTCATCAGATTCAAGAATATCTCTTATCTCATCTTGATTTATAATGGCTTTCACCAACTAATTAAGTTAAGAATAACCTAATTAAGGTTACCTAATAAAAAATTGATTAATGATTCTAGAATGAAGTTTTTAAGAACTCATCAATCATTGTTTTAACAACGGCTAATCTTTTAGCAATAATAGGAATTTCTTCTTTATTTTTCGTGATGCCTACCAGCATTCCACTCTCCGTTTCTTCAAGAATAACTACTCCATCACCTGCATCTAAGGTCTTTTCTTGTGTTCCACTATCTAATGTTTGTTTAATAACTTCAGGATATTTTGAGAGAATTCCTAAAACAAAATCTGCGTGTTTATCAGACATTCCATAAGTAAGTGTTTCAAGTTTTCCTGTAGCTCCTGTAGCAACAAAACAAACACCTGACTTTGTTGATAATCCCTTAATAACAGATGATAACACTCTTTCAATAGACTGCCTTTTTGTTTCTTCTAAAAGCTGTTGTGTTAATTGTACTTTTTTATCATCTTTCACCTCTACAGGTGCATCTGCTTTTACACCTACAAACTCTAGTAGATTTTCTACTTTTCCTGATTCTGAAGGAGTTGATGGTGCATGGGTGGGTTGCGTTGCAGGTTGAGTTGTAGGTTGAGTTGGTCTTGAAGGTGGAGTGTGACTCTCAGTTTGAGCTTGTTCTCTAAGCTCTTGTACAGTAGGAGTATGTGGTTCTGAAACAACAACTTGTTGAGGTTTTTTAGTTGGAAAATAATCATATTTTATTTGACTTGATGCTCTTTCTGAAATTAGATCACCCAACTTCTTTATTAAAGCAGTTTGGGATTTTGGTTCCATTTTATCAATAGAACCATAATCTTTGAGCTGATCTACTAATTTCTCTTTGATTAATCCGATAATTTTTGCAGCTGCATCATCTGGTATATCTGGCATAAACATACTTGCTAATACTATATTATAGAATATGTGATAATCAACTCGAAAAACATCATTAATAAGAGAAATAGTGCTTGATTTCTTGAGCTCCTCCCTTGTTTTAGTACTTGTATCAATTACTTGAAAAACTGTTGAAAAAGGTGTTTTTTGATTTATAACTTTATCAAAAATCATATCCTCTTCTAAAGTAAAAAGACTAAAACCAACGAATTTTTCCCAAGGTAAATCAAAGTCACTCATTTTTTACTCCTAATCAATTAATAATAATTGTATAACATATTTAAGACTTTATTGAAGATTAATAATTACTTCTTCTTCTTTTCCTCTTTCTTTTTCGATTTTTTCTCTCTTCTTTCTTTGGATTTCTCCCATTTCTTCCATTTTTTCACATTTTTAGTAGACTCTTGACCAAAAATAACTGCTGAATAAGCTCTTCCTTCTGTTTGACCAAGATCTCGTACTTGAAATTCTTCTTCTTCTCGTTTTTTTGTTTCCGCTAGCATTTGTTGAATTATTTCTTCCCTTCTTTGCGTTAATTCATCATCTATTTCTGGCATAACAACTTCTGGTTCAACTGCTAGTTCTTGTTCTACCACTACTTCTGGTTCTTGTTCTACCACTACTTCTGGTTCTTGTTCTACCACTACTTCTGGTTCTTGTTCTACCACTACTTCTGGTTCTTGTTCTACCACTACTTCTGGTTCAGGTTCAATTACTTGTTCTATAATTGGCTCTATAATAGTTTTTTCTAATTCTAAGGGTATAACGTCTTCTTGAGTAATAGGAACACTAGTAGTTTCATTTATGAAGATCATTTCATGCACGTCTTCTGGGATATTCTCAGGTTGAATCTGAACATTTTCATTTATAATAGGATTAGTGACTATAGGTTGAGATAAATCAACAGGTTCCAATTCTTTTAGTTGTTCTTCCAAGAAAGGTTCTTCTACAGAAACAACTTCTTTTTCTATTTCTTCTTTAATTTCAACAATTTCTGCAGGTTCTATTTCTGCTTCTACTTCTAGTGGTTCTGCATCTACTATTTCATCTATTTCTTCTACTTGTATCTCTGTATCTATCTCTTCATCAACAGGTTCGTCAAGATCTACATCTGCTAGATCTATCTCAGAAACTAAGGATTCTGTTTCTTTTATCGCAGCTTCTTCTGATGGGAGAGGAATTTGTTCTTGCTCTATTATTTCCTGTATTTCTTCTTGTTCTAATTCTGTTTTGACTTCTTCTAAATCCTCACCAGAAACAGCTTTTGCTAAACCAATAGTTGCTTCTTCCAAAGCTATCGATCTTTCTATTTTTTTCTCTTCAGCTATATCAGGGGATTCAACAACTGGTTTTTCTAAGATTACCTCATCTACAGATTTTTCTTTCTCTCTAAGCGTTTTTTCTTTTGCTAAATTGTATAAGTATTGGGCAAATCGAGTAATATTCTTTTTATCCCAATCTAGTTTTTCTTTGTCTTCGTTGTTTGAAACCATGAGATAATCACTTATCTGTGACAGTTAGAATCTTTAGTCACACTACTTTTTTTGTCTTATTAATCTTTCTTAACTTCTTAGATACTTAAATTCATTCCGCGATTAAGTTCTTTAATTTAGGTTTCTTTGTTGTTCTTACTATAATTATTTTGCTTTAGTACTAGCATAATAGAAAACTAAAATTTAATAACTATACAATTTAATATTAGTTGATGAGTGAATCACTAAAACCTTCTTTGATGCAGTTGTTAAGCTCTTTTTCCTATTATTTTGTAGATGAAGCTCGAAAGGCAACAGGTAATGATATTCAAGAAGTAAAAATAAATGATCTTGAATACTCTAAAGCTAGTGGTCGTTTTGGTGATGTATACGTTGTAGATGTTTTCTATTCATCAAATTTTGGGGAACACAAAAGCAAGCTAGCTATTAAATTTATCGAAGACGTTAGTGATGTAATAACTGAAATCAAAAATTCATCATTTCTAGAAAAGAAGTTTTCAACACGTTCTTTTGTAAAAATTCCACGCTATATTTTTGTTAATTTAAAAACTCCCACATTTATAGCTTATGAAGGAATAACAGGTATTAATTATGAAGACGCCTTAAATGTTGAAAATAAAAGCTTCTGGGCAGGATATGTGCTCTCTATAATTCATGAAGGTAAACCTAAACCTGTAATAATCGACATCTATGAAGAGCTGTATAGAAGATTAATTTTAGCTATATTTGGTGGAGATGATGAAGAACAAGAGATTATGGAGAAATCAAAAGCATTGATTGAAATGGTAGCTTCATCACAAGGAGGAAGTGATGCTTTTGGAGATTTTCACCAAAGTAATTTAATGATTAGAGCTAGCCCTCAAAATGAAATTGTTAGTATAGCATTAATTGATCCAACATTCTGGATGCAAGGATCTTTTGACAGGTTTGAAGATATTGGGACATTTTTTGGAAGACAAGTATTTCTAGAGTACAGGGAAACTAAATCACTTGAGAAAACAATTGAAGAGGTTGAAAAATTTATTGAAGGATATAATGTGCATCTAAAAGAGATATATGGTGTTCTCTTGGAAGAGATGTATCCTAAAGGATATCCTCTAGATTTATTTTTGTCAACTTGGGCAATGATGGATATTATTGATAAAACAAACAACTTGAATGTTTCTCATGACCATCCAGATGTTCTTCTACTAAAAGAACTTGCATATACTTTCTTAACTGATCAACCAGTTGGTAGAGTTATTAATTCATTTATATGAATTTAAAGAGTAACAAATTTAAAGAACGAATGTTAATATTATCTGTAAGATGACCCACTCCAGCAAAGATATCATGATATCTGCATTTGCTTTAGCTAAGATATTATCAGTTGATGCTTTGGATACTTCAAAGGAATCTGCTGGAGTCTTAATTGGTTATTTTGATGAGAGTAGAAAACAACTAGTAATTACAGACTTTGATACTGGAAAGCAAAAACAAACCTCAACTTTTGTAGTATTAGATGATGAAGCTCTTGTTCAGATTGTTGAAGATCTACAGAATAGAGAAAGAAATGAATCGATCGTGGGTTGGGCGCACACCCATCCTTCTTATGGATGTTTCCTTTCTGGAACAGACAAAAGCACTCAAAGAACATATCAAAATTTATTCTCACAAGCTGTTGCACTTGTAATCGATCCTTCAAAGTACTATGAAACTTCGCAGCAGAAAGATTTAGAGATTAAATTTTTTAGGCTAATAGATGACTTTGATTATCGTGCAATTCCTTTTGGAATATATTTTGATGACATAACTAAACATCTTTCCAATTTAGCAGAAATTGATTTGAAGTGGGAACTTCCCCAATTAGCTGAAAGTGAAGTTAGGGCTCTACATCAAAAATTAGAATCTGTTGTTTCTCCATCTTTGTTAGAAAGTGATAAACAACTTCTACATGGTTTTGTTGATGTTCTAAGTGAAACTAAGGAACAATTTGTTGATAGTGGAGAAGGGAAAGAGATACTTGAATCAATTGATGAAAAACTAAGTGACATATCGACGAATGTAACGCAGATATATAATGAGGAAACGTTTAATCTTTATGCTGCTTTAAACATTGTAGCAGTTGTAATAATTGCAATAGCTTGGTTTTTAATAGCATACTTCACATAACCAAACAATCATGAACATTTTACATTATTAGAAGAGTTTTTCAAATGATAATATTCTTAATATTTGATGTCTATCGTTCAGATAATACCAATACCTTCAAACAAAATAATTGAAGAAGAAGATGATTTAGTATCTGTAGTTTTGAAATCAATAGAAGACCAAGGTCATGCTCTTCAGAATGATGATATTCTCGTGATTGCTAGTAAAGTAGTTTCTGTTGTGGAAAAACGAATTAGAAAGTATGAAGATATTTCCCCAACAAAAGAAGCTAAAGTTATCGGTAAGAGAGCTCGCATTTCACCAGAGTTTGCTCAGATTATTTTAGATGAAACCAATAACAAATATATTGGCACTGTTCCTGGTGCAGTTACAACTCTAAATAAATATGGACTGATGGCAAATGCAGGAGCAGATCAATCAAATGTGGGAGATGAAAAAATAATCCTTCTCCCAGAAGACTGTAAAATTTCAGCTCAGAAAATACATCAGAAGTTTTTAGATCAGATTAATTCATACATTGGTATTATTATAGCTGATTCACGAACAATGCCACTGCGATTAGGGACAGTAGGTGGAGCATTAGCTACATATGGATTCCAATCTGTCATAGATGAAAGAGGTAAGAATGATTTATTTGGAAAACCAATGCACATAACAACTAGAGCAGTAGGAGATCAGCTTGCAACTGCTGCAGAGCTTCTAATGGGTGAGACTGACGAACGAATCCCTTTTGTTATCGTTAGGGGGTATCCTATCAGAAGAATCACAAACAAAGAAGAGCAAGACATTAATTTACTTATAACAGAGGAAAATTGTATGTTCATTGGACCTCTGCTTCCTTGCTTAGAGGAAAAAATGAAAAGAGCTATTGAAAATGATTAAAGGTAATCTAGGAAAGATACAAGTAGGAGATGAATTTCCAACTCCCATTGTAGGTGTAGTTAATCTTTCTCCTGCTTCATTTTACAAAGGTTCTATTGCATCAACAAATCAAGATCTCGAAAAAGTAGTGTTAAAGATGATTGATGAGGGAGTAAATTGCTTAGATATAGGGGCTCAATCTACTAGACCAATTCAAATTTATGGTGGAGAAGGAAGAGTTAATGAGATACAAGAAAAAGAAATAGTTGGTAAATCATTAGAAGTGGTTCTAGACATTATGAAAAGTTATGAGGGTGTAGAAATATCTGTAGACACTACAAGGGGTTCAGTAGCAGAATCTGCTCTGAAGAAAGATATACGGATTATAAATGATATATCCGGTTTTAAAAAAGATGAAAAAATGGCTAGTCTAATTGCAGACTATGATGCACATGCTATTGTTATGGCGGCAAAAAAAGAACCAGGGGACGTTTATACTATAGACGAAGTATTACATGAACTCAAACTAAGTGTTAATATTGGATTGAATAGTGGAATCAAAAAAGATAGGATGATAATTGATCCTGGGATAGGTAGTTGGGAAGCAAGAGACTATTATCATGATTATTCATTGATTAGAAATTTAGAAGAATTTAGGGTATTAAACAAACCTATTTACATAGGTATCAGTAGAAAGACCTCAATTGGTAAAATTCTAAATGATGCACCTCCAGAAGAGAGACTGTTTGGATCAATAGGGGCTACAATTGTTGCTATACTAAATGGTGCTCATATTGTGAGAACACATGATGTTAAACCTACATTAGAAGCAATAAGAGTTGCAGAAACGATTCTTAATTTTGACAAATACTTCTCAAAGAATCTCTCTAAATAGTTTTAACTAGTGAATATTGCTCCTTCATCAATTTCTACGGACCATATAGGAAGTTTGAAGTTGGTTTTTAATGAATCAACTATTGAATCGTTTTCTTTATCTGTTAAAAGAACAACACTACCTCCTAATCCGGCACCTGTTAGTTTTCCCCCCAATGCTCCATTAATAATAGCTGAATCAATTATCTTGTCTAGAATGGGTGTTGAGACTTCAAGATTTTCTCTCAGAGAAATCTGTTGTGAAGTTAATAAATCTCCTAGTATGTTAATATTGGGATCTGATTTTAACATCACTTTTTCAGCTTCTTCAGTATCTTGTTTAATTGAGATAACTCCAGTCAATATTTTCTTTTCTTTTTTATTGAAACTTTTACTATATTTCTCTAAGATACTAATGGAGCTGTCACGAAGAGGAATACTAGATTCAGTCTCAAATACTCTGATCGCTTTTTTTATTTCTTTTACTTTTGACCCATGAACCTGGCTAGTGAGCTTAGGTGTTTGACTATTTACAACAATCAATCGAAAATCAGGTTTAGGGAGTATTCTGATTTCAGGTGGTTCGGTACATTTAAGACTTATAATCCCTCCAATAGATGAAGAATATTGATCCATTCTCCCACAAGGAATACCCAGTAGGTTGTGTTCTGCATTGTAGGCTAGTTCAGCTAGCTCTTCTTTTTCGATCTCGATTTCACTCACTCCACATAAATGCTTTATCCATGCAACTAATAGAGCTGCTGAACTAGAAAGTCCACTAGCTATAGGAATATCACTTTGAATTGTTACTTCTAAAGAAGGTATTTCTATATTGGAACTAAAATCCTTTAAGGCAAGGATACCTGATTCCATAAAAGATTTGAAGTCTAAATTATTACTGCTTATTTTTTGTAATTTAATTGGTATTTTTACTATTTGATTCAAATCCTTGCTAAATACAGATATCATATTTTTTTTTCCTTCATAAGATGAAATATTTACTCTTAAATTGATAGCAGCAGGAATGACTCTTAACTCTAAATAATCTTGATGTTCTCCATATAGACATACTCTAGCTGGTGCTGAAGAAAAATACATTAAATCAACAAAAAGTATCTTTTTCTCTTAATAATACTTTTTGGTAAAAATGAAATCTCTCACCTTTTTGGATTTCCTTCTTAATAAAGTATATAAGTAAAAATTCCTTTAAAAGATGTGGGGATATATTGCCAGACAATCTTCTTGATAGAGTATTTAATTTGTCAACCTATCTAAGAGATGAAAATCTCGACGTTCAAAATCAAGAACTGAGACTTGATCCTTGGACAATGAAGTATATCCCTGAACTCTATATTGCTTCTGAGAAACTAAATAGTCAAATTGCACGCTTATTACAGATTATTAAAGATGGCAAAGCAATTTGTTCAATTATAGGCGATATAAAATCAGGCAAATCATATCTATTAAATCTATTAAGAGATGGATTTAAGGAATCATTGTGGAAATATTCAACATACAAGAAGATACACATCTTATTCTTTGATTCTGAAGAAATGAAAGACTATTCCTTAACAATCTTCTTACAAAAAATAGCAGAACAAATCTTCGGTAAAACAAATCACTCAAGAGAACAGATAATTGTTGAACTAAAGAATTATACTACAACTAATAACGCATTGTTAGTTTTGTTATTAGATAATTTTCGTGGTAATCTACTCTCATCTGTTTCAAGTGATTCAGCTAAATTACTGAAATTACTAAAAGAACACTTTTCTTGTATAATAACTTGCAATTTGAGTGAAATGATGATTTTAAGAAATGGACTAAAAGAAGGGGGTGCTGATCATCTGTCATATTCAATTCATCTCCCAGAGTTATCCATGGCAGAAGCAAAAGAACTTGTTACAAGAAGAATGAGTTATGCTTTGAATCAATCAAATGTTCAAATTGGAGAGATATTCTCTGAAAGAGCTTTGGAAGCAGCTTGGGTAGAATCCAAAGGAAATCCCTGGGTTTTTATTTCAACTCTTTCTGATGCATATTCATATTCAAAAAAGAAAGGATCGAGAATAGTATCTCATGATGCAGTAAATTCTGTAATAGATATGTTTTCTAGAACTCCAGTACAAGGAACATTTGAGGATCATGATAAATTCATAATTCAACAAGCACTGAATAATTTTCCTTATAGAGAAAGACAAGTATGTGAATATTTAATCCATAAGGATGCGACTGCAAAGGAAATAACTTTGTATCTTTATGGAGAACTTCCTTCATCTGAATATAGAAGTAAATATATGGGAACAAAGAGTTTTTTGAAGAGATTAAAAGATAAAAATGTAGTTGTAACTAAAGGACAAGAAGGACGCTCTCTTCTATTTGGATTAAATCCAAAAATGAGAGAAAGATTAACACAAAGTAGTGACAAAAGCGAACCATCGATAACAAGTGAAAACAAAATTTATGTTTCATAAAAAGAAAGAAAAAAGGAAATTGTTATTTTTTAGCTATGTTTCGTATTATTGATACGATTAAGAATACTATGTATGCTACTAGGAAATTAATCAGAAGTAGATTAGTAAATTCTGTAAATAATGTAAACCAAGTTGAAGTTCTGATATAGAAAAAGTCTGCAGAACCAATAGCATTCTGAAAGATGTAACTATATGCACAAATAGTCAAGAATGGTGCAATATTCAAAGTTAAATAAGCTCCTTCATAATTTAGTCTCATAAAGTTAGTTGTTCCTGATGCTCTTTGATATATAATAAGTGCTATACCAATACCAATGACAAATCCAACAATTGGTAGGATGTAAAATACATTCAGAAGTTGAACTGCCATAAATCCTCCTGCAGTGGTTTTTGCAAAGATTGAATTTAGGAACTGAGTATTAGTATCCCCAAATATTGAAACCGCAGTAGATTGGTTAAAGTTTACATGTGATAGAATTATGAACAAGAGAGCACCTACAATGCTTAAGAAAATTAATAACTGACCAAAAATCTCCTTTTTCTTACCTGTTTGTTCAGCTGAAATTTTCCTTCTTGACAGAATAAAGAAAACTACTATGTAAATTGCTGAAAAAACTGCAACTATCAAGTCATAAACTGGAAATCCACCAATTGTCTCTCCGAAAGCAATCCCTACAGAATTTTGATGGAAATTATTTTGTGCTTGTTCTAGACTTGCAACCATACTTACACCAGCTCCAATCACACCTTGCAGACCTATAACAATTCCAGTTACAAGAAGTGCTGTTCTTCCAGTTATACGCATTGTTGCAAACCATCCAGCGAAAAATGCTGTTATCATGTAAATAATTACCACAGCTATGAAACCCTTTAATGCAACTGTAGAATAGGGATCGTAGAAAGATAAAATTGCTGCTGTACTAATAAAAATAGATGATACAAGGTTTTTAGCTATAGCACAAGAAACCAGAATAATGGCTATTGTGAAGGTTATTGTTGCAGGAGATATCCATTCCCAAAGCGTTTCAATTTGCAGTATTCCTAACCATGGTAATACAAATTCAGTGAGTGCTACTAAAGCAATCCCAAAGAATGTTGCTATCAATGCTCTTTTTGTGAAAAACTGCCCAAGATGAAAGTATTTAATGTCTGACATATACATCGTTTCTCTTTTGTTGTTTTAACTGATTAAGAAATAATATGTACTATGGTAAAAAAAAGATTTTGGGTGTAGGAAGAGTGTTTACCTTCTAGGTTTTATTGACATCATTGTTGTTCCAATGAAGGTAATTAATCCTGAAGCTGCTGCAATCATAATAACAGCAATGCCACTTAAGACAGTGTTGAGTGCTTCATAATCTCTTTGCCAGATTGCTAGATAGATTGTAAGTAGAATTAAAGCAGCTAGCATAAAACCTGTTAAAACCAAATAAGCATTCTTCTCTTCTGTTCTAAAAACAGCTGATACAGATCCTAAAGCGAATCCACCAATGATTCCTATTCCTAGGTAAAAAAGGAACCACCAAAACTGATCAGTTAATTGAACTACTGTAATAATTACACCAAAGATTCCAACAGCTGTTAAAGCTCCTCCAATAAAAGACGCAGGTCTTGCAGCCATAATAAATACCTCAATATTCCTAACTAACAGCTTTGTATATTAATATTTCTAAATACTTTACTTGAAGTTTTAAGACAACATCGCAGATTTACAAGAAGACTGAATGTCTTAGGGAAGCATATTATCTCATAAGATACTTTACAATAAGATGGGTATTGAATGCTAAAGATGCAGGTGTTCAAGAATATTATCTTCTAATAAAGTGGACCTTTTAAAAAGAAAGTGGGCTTTGCAACACTATGAAAATCAAGATTTTGTGTTTTGTTTCTTCTTCTTTTTAATTTTGAATCTATCAAAGACAATTGATAAAGCTAAATCCAAGTTCCTAATCACATGAAAGATACGTCCAAGTCTAACATACATCCTCCTTATAGCCTTAATAATGCTATTTTGTTCAACTATTCCTATTTCATAGTAGAGGTATTGTTCTTTTTCCTTGCCACTAATACAAATCTTTCCAAGAGGATTAGTTATTGTTAACCAACCATTCCAATAATGACCACCTTCCTCACCAAACCGATTTGCATTAATTAACCACGCATCATAACTTCGAGAAAGAAACCCAATTCCAAACCACCTTGGATCTTTATCATCTGCTAGGCTATGAATAATCAGTTCAAGTTTACTTTTTCTCAAAGTTTTGTTAACTTCTTTACTTTGAACATCATAGCAAATAACTATGCCTGTCTTAATATCTTTAATTTGAATAACTGTTACAGGTTTTTCTCCTGGAGTAAAAAATGATTCTCTCATTGCTCTTTTACGGTGAACTGCAGTAATATTACCTAAAGGATCAATCAAAACTTGAGAGTTGTAAAAATCTTCCTTCTCCTTTTCATTGATTCCAAAACTAATGTATACATTGTATTGTGCTGCAAGTTTAGACATTATATCTGTAGTTTTACCAGGTATAGTTTCAGCAATTTTGTGATGATATTCAGCTGTTTTTTTGAAATTAAAAAACCAACCATGAATAGTTTCTCCAAACACTATTAATTCAACATGTGGGTGATTCTGCTTTATCTCTTCTATGAAATTAGTCATTTTTTGTAAATTCTTTTCTGGATTTTCATCACAAATCATAGCAGTAGTTGCAATTTTGAGATGTTTATTAGCTTTTGAAATATTGTATAGCTTTTTCATTAGAACCATCTGGTAAAGTTCCTATTAAAGTACTAATAAGCATTATCAAATATATGTATCCATTCAGTTGATTTGTGATTGAAAACATTTTTTATTCTCTTTTTCTGTTCAATCGAAGTCTTTTAAAACACTAGTCCTCAATCTTTTTTGTAGTTGAGGAAGATTAGAAATAAGTAATTATTTTGTTTAAGTTTTTTTCAACACCCTAAATAATTGCTTAGAATCATACCTCAAGAGAATTGATACTTGATTTTAGGTTAGACTATAAAAAGTGATATCAATGAAATTTCAAGATTATAATTTAAACAGTCAGTTAAAACGAGCTTTAGAAGATATGGGGATTCATACTCCAACCAAAATACAGAGAAGATCGATTCCTCAACTCCTTGATGGGGGTAGAACACATGTCCTAGCTCAAGCTAAGACTGGAACTGGAAAAACACTAGCATTCTCCATTCCTATTGCTAACCAGATTAGTCTTAAACAACGCTCAGTTCAGGCAGTCGTACTAGTACCAACTAGAGAATTATGTAAGCAAGTACACAGTGTTGTTAATAGATTGACGATGTACAGAAAATTAAAAACTGTAGAGGTTTATGGTGGAGTCTCCATCGACAGGCAAAAAAAAGAGATTAAAGCTGGTGCTCAAATTGTTATAGCTACTCCTGGAAGACTTATGGATCTTTACAGAAGAAGAGTTATTTCCTTCAGTAACGTAAAATTTGTTGTTTTAGATGAAGCTGATAGAATGCTTGATATGGGATTCTTACCTGATATAAAGTACATCCTGTTTGATGCAATGAAAGGTGTCTCACCTCGCTTATTATTGTTCTCAGCAACAATGCTTAAACAAATAACAAAGATTGCTCGTCAGTTTACCAATGGTGAAAAGTTGGTTGAAATAAATGTGAGTAAAGATGATATAACAGTTGCAAACTGTAAGCAGTATTATTACAAAATCAAAGATTCCAAGCAGAAATATTCTACTTTTGTTTCAATTCTTAAGGAGGAAAAACCCAAATCTTCAATTGTTTTTGTTAACACTAGACGATGGGCAGACAAACTAAGAAAACGCTTATCGCAGGAAAAAGGTCTCAATATGAGATTCAACACATTACATGGAGACAAAACTCAAAGACAAAGAGAACTTGTTTTGAAAGATTTCAGAAAAGAAAGATTTGATTGTTTGGTAGCTACAAATGTTGCAGCAAGAGGTTTAGATCTCCCGAAAGTAACACACGTTTTCAATTTTGATTTGCCAAAGGAAGGACCGGAAATATATGTTCATCGAATAGGAAGAACCTCCCGAATGGAAAATGAAGGAAAAGCAATTTCATTTGCTATTAATGACCAAATGAAAATGCTTCGTAAAATAGAAACTTTCATGAAAAAACCAATACAGAGGCTTTATTTCAACGTTAGAACTGAAAAAAACAAACGTCCCAAATCATATCAATCCACAAGTTTTAGCGAAGACAGAAAGAATAGTCAACTTGCTCTACACGCAAGTGATTAAACTGAGAGATATATTTCTATATTTCTCACAAAATTACATTCTAATCTGTAAAACTTCACTTATTTCTGAAATCTATTCTGCTGATTCTCATTTGAAAAAAGTCTTCATACTCTTATTTTGCTGAAAAATCTTTTACAATTTGACCATCACTCATGTATAATTGCCTATCAGCTAGGATTGCCAATTCATTGTCGTGAGTCACAAAGACTAAAGTCTTTTTCTTTTCCTTACTTAGTTCTAAAAGAAGATTGATTATCTTATCTCCAGTATCAGAATCTAGATTTCCTGTTAGCTCATCAGCTAAAATCAATTCAGGATCATTTGCTAAAGCTCTGGCTATTGCTGTTCGTTGTTGCTCCCCACCGGAAAGTTGATCTGGTTTATGATTCTTTCTGTCATACAATCCTACTGCTTTAAGTAATTCCTCAGTTTTCTGTTTTCTTTCTTCTTTTGGTCTCTTTGCTAATATCATTGGCATTTCAATATTCTTTTCAGCATTTATCTCCTCTAGTAGATTGAAATTTTGAAAAACATAGCCTATAATTTCCCTTCTTAAATAGCTTAGTTCTTTTTCTGATAATGTGCTTAACTTCTGACCATCTATTGAGATGTTTCCTTTGTCTACATAGTCTAATGCACCAATAACATTGAGTAAAGTGGTCTTACCACTACCTGATGGACCTACTATTGAAATTATCCCTCCTTTCTTTATAGATATAGAAACCTCATCAAGAGCTTTTACTTCTACTTCTCCCATTTTATAAGATTTTGAAACTTTCTCCACCTTAATGAATGTCTTATCTCGTTTTCTTTTTGAGCTTCTAGTTTTTTTCTTCTCAGGTGGCATCTTTGCTTATGTCTCCAAACAATTATATTTGTTTATTGTTTGTAGGAAATCTTTCTCTCATAATATTTATTTCCTTTCTCCAAGATTCTTCTAAATCTATATCAAGAAGAATGCACAATTGCAAGAACAAAGAAAAAGCTTGAGCAAACTCTCTAGTCATGTCCTCTTTAGGTGGTTCCTTATGTCCTTGTTCCTCTTTTTTATATTCTGAAAGAAATAATAGATACTTTCCTATTTCTCCTAATTCTTCAATCAAATGAATGAAAACATCATTTGGTGAATACTTTAACCAGTCCCTCTCTTGTAGAAAATAACGAACTTCTTCAACTATTTCGCTTAATTCCATATTGTCACCTTTCTATGTTGCATACGCTTTCAGTGTTTGCATTGTAACCTTAGATTTACATATTGGACATTCTTCTTTTATTTTTAACCACTGAAACATATGATCATTATGTGCTAGATTTGAACATTGAGGACATTCAAGAACTGTATCTCCGTGTTTAATAAGTCCTTGACAAACTGAGCATTTTTCTGGTATTTGATTACAATTGCTACAAGGTTCATAAGCTGACTTGATTAAATTGCCACAGCTTAAACAATGCATTTTACGTGATGGTAAAACTAGTTTTCCTATTTTCTCAAAATAAGTAGAGGTTATAATTCCTTTATAATATCCATGAGCAGCTAATTGTGTGACTATTCTGAATATATCTCTTTCAGCTAACGATGATTTAGTTGCGAGAGTACTTATTTTCACTCTCTTTCTTCTTGATTTTTCTATTTCATTCACAATTTGAACATATTGTTCCCCTAATTCTTCTAGATCTCGAGTAGGGAGAAATTTCTGAAAAGATATAACATAGAAGGAATTTCCGCTTAGTTTCATATTTAATAATCCAGAGCCTGTTATCTCAAAAACTATGTTTTTAACTGCTACTGATGATTTACTCCAAAGTTTCTGAAGATTACTTAGTGTAACTCTTTTATTAGAAATTATATATCCAAATATCTCTTGATAATGAATTGGTAGATCATCCAACTGAACCAAAGGTGGAAAGATTGGTATCTCATCAGGTTCGAGTTTGTTTCCTGAAATATTCCCTTTAATTAATCCCTTGCCGTAAAATGCATAGAGTTTTTCCAATGCAAAATATTTGTCAACTCCTAAAGCTAATGCAATGTCTTTAACACTTATACTTGATTTAGCAACAACCATTCCTAATACAATCTTTTCCCATCTCTCCAAAGTTCCCTCTTGAGCTCTGCTATATCTTCTAATGACATCAATGTAAAGGGTGTTACCTTTCAATGTGCAAGATATAAATCCTTCAAGTGATAAAGTAATGACTCCTTCTAGAATTTCACCAACTGATCTGTTCATGAGTGACATAAGTTTTTTCAATGGAATTTTATCTTGAGTTGAAATTAATCCAAAAAGAGCTTCATAATTAAAGAAAGATAAAGTTGCCATCTCTTCAATAGTTCTCTTTGGTCTTAGATCTGGAATAACTACAGGTGTAATATAGTTTGCTTCAGTAAAAATGAATTGAAATGTTCCTCTAGCAGTAAGGAGTGCTAGGACTTTGCTTGCTTCTAAAGGTTCCATATCCATAAATTTCGCTAAATCTTGAATGGATGTTTTCTTCTTTAGAATTACATAACCAACAGCTTCTTTTTCCTTACCTTGTAGAGCTTCTAAAGGAAGAATTCGAGGTGAAATATGGTACTTGTTTACCGTAATTACAACTTTTGGAAAACCAATAAGTTGCGATTCAATATCAAATTTTGCATCTAATTTTCTGTACAACATCAATCTTGCAATTCTTTCAATAACTTCTTCTTTTGAAAAATTAGTACGCTTTGCTACTTTACTTATTTCTGCATTACGTAACATCATACATATTCCTACAATGAAAGTGTCCTCTGTTGCAATTGTTGCCTTTTCTGGAGGTTTCCAAATCCAATCAGGTATTATCTCGTTATCTTTAATTCTCCCTATGAATAATCCTCTACTGATTAGAAATTTTAGATTTTCTTCCATTTCTTCGGTTGAGATCTCAACTATTTTAGATATCTCACTAATCTTTACTTTTTTATTATAAACCAATAATCCAAGAATGTTTTTTCTAACAGCACTAAGTCTACCGGGTTTTATTTCAGGATGTTTAAAAACGGCTGAAACATTGAATTTGTTTTTTCGGTAGTAACCTCTAATTACAAGTAATTGAATTAAGTGTTGAACAAAAACTTTGATTGAAGAAATTTCAATTTCATGATCTTCTGCATACTTTGATAATACAACTCCTCTATATAATAAGAGATGAGTGAGAAGGTGAGTCTGTTTTGCTTTGGATAGAGTTATTTCAGGAAGATCAAGTTTTGAGAAATTTAAATTATAAACATCTTCTCTTTCATAACTCAGTTTTATCAGCTCTAAAATGTTACTCTAATATTGATAATCATGACTTATTAACCTTACTTTATTAATTAATGATGTTAAACAAAAGAAAAATGAAAAGAAGAGAATCCAACAAACTAAATTTTATTCATTCTTCTTTTTTTTCTAGAAAAATAGCTACTTAAAGCAATTGTAGCTATTATTGTAGCTGTTATGCCAAAGGGTGAAAGTTGCGGAGTCGTTTGTGTTGGTAATTCTATAATAAAAACAACAGAAGTATTGAATTGATTTCCTGCTTTATCCACAGCCATAACAATCACACTATACTCGCCACTTAAAACATAATTGTGGTAAGCATAGTTTTCATCTGTGACATTAGACACTGTTCCATCATCCCAATCTATGTAGACATACCATACTCCAGAATAATCATCACTGTAGTTGAAATATAACTCCACATATCCATCTGTTATATTTACAGAGTTATCAGTATGAGATAATATATTAGCATCTGGACCATCAAAATCCAAGATGATATGAGTAGAAATGTTATTTGATGTTCCCAATGAATTATTCACATAGAGTGTTGTAGTGTATCTATTAGTAACAACTGCATATGTATAATTGAATGAGTGAGTTTCATCAAGAGGTAGTATATCCAATGGGGAACCATCATCATAGTCAAAGAGAACACCTGTGATATTTCCTCTAGCTAATTCAATTTCATAAGAAAATGTAATCTTTTCATCATTGAAGTATGTTTCATTCAAAGGTCTAAGTGTTAGTTGAGGACGCGAATCATAGATATTTAAGAAATATAACGCACCCGTTGTTTCGTTGTAAATCTCCCCATAATAAATATTGTATGCTTGATAATAAAGTCTGTTTCCAACATCATACGGTCCCAGTAAAAGAGAATATTCTCTTACAGTATCATTGTTACCATTGCCTTTTGTCACATTATATTCTGTCTCAAAAATGGCTTCTTCCATGGTCCAAGAAACAATTTCTGTATCATTTGTCGAACTTTCTACAACATAATACCCAATTCCAAAAGTTTCAGAATCGGTGGCGTTGTATGATGTAATAGTAATATTAACTTGATCAACTTCAGTGTGAGGTTCTGATAGAAATGTTTTGGATTCAAAGTGAAACCCATTGTTTATTTTGTAAACATTCAATGTTTCTTCTAGCAACCCCGTATCTCCCCATGTATCCCATCCATATGAGTTGTTAGCACTGAAATAAATCGTTCTTTCTGATAGAGTCAATGTTGTATTGAATACTTCATATGTAGATGTTGATATATTTGCCCAAACCATAGGTATGAATACAATCTCACTATCAAATATGTCTAAAGAAGCGTTTGTAATTTTATCACGATAAACAGATAATGCAAGAGTCACAGAATCATTTTCTGTAGCTCCATATACTCTGTATGAGATAACTATTGTATGATTTGTTTTGTTTGCGGGTGAATAATATACATAAGGAACTCCTGTTGTTGTTGCGTTTATAATAGAATGGAAATCAGGGGGAGTACCTTCTTCATTTACATAGAGATAATGCCATGGACCTAGATGATTGAAATTCTCCAACTGTTCATAGGTGCCATTTGTGATATCTCCTATCCATCCATATGCTTTGAAGTAAGCGTTTTCTGTAAGCTTAAAAGTACCTGTGTAATATGAACGCTCTTTGATTGATTCTGAGAAATTCAAAGCTAAACCATTACTTGGATCTAGCTCAAAATCAGAACCATTTCCAACTAAAACAATTCCACTTAAATCACCAGAATAAAGACGACTAATTGAGTACTCTACGGTTATTAGCGTACCATTTGGGAAATTAATTTGTTCTTCACTTTGAGCACCTTCTCCAATTAGGTTTTCAAGAATCGGTTCAGAACTTACAATGTATGCTGTTGTATGTAGTGTTTGATTTACCACAATACTAAACAGAAATGTGGTTATTATTAGTAATGCAAGTGCTTTGTTTTTCTGCAATCTCTTCACTTCAACCATGCTTTGTAGATGGTATTTAAAACTATTTTTATTTTTAGCAACTTTAGCATCTTTCGAATTATTAAGATTGATAAGTGAAAGAATCAAAAACAACAAATGCTACGGAGCATCCATATTTTTTCTTAACTTTTAAGAAAGAACTAATTAGTTTGAAACCAGCTTCACCCCAACTCTCATCAATAACACCTTGACGATGTTTAATCATAGCTCTCACTCCTTGAATAGCTAGTTGTTCTGTCTGATTTAGGTCACTCCCTATTTCTTCATATGCAAGCATACATTTTTCTGTGACACTATTAATTTCAACATTTATTTTTGCTAAAGCAACGCAACTTGCTAAATTCTCTCCTGTTTTTCCTGTATTCATTGCTCGAACAACATGAATAACCGAACTAAGAGGTAATAGTTTCCATTCATTATTGCAAAGAACATGAGTTGTTCCTTTATGAGAATCAATTTTAGGTGATATCTCATTAATGGGTGGAATAGAAGAAACTACAACAAGGTTTTGATATCCTAATCCAGAATTATGAAAAGCTGAATCGATAGCTTCTAGTTTTGATCTGTCTGATTCTCCAATACCTGCAGTTAGCCAGAATCTAGTAGGTGTTGACATTTTCTCTTGTTTTACAAACTATAACGAATTTAAAAAATTGTTGAAAAAAGTTATATATTTCATAATGTTATTTTTCGAAAACAAAAAACGTTTAGGATGAACAAAATGGAAAACTTAGAGAGTTTCTTCAAAGAAAAGAACATTGATTTTATTCAGTATCACTTCACAACTATTTTTGGGGAATTAAAAAGTGTTGAATTTCCAGTTAATATCTGGGATGAAATGAAAAATGGAACTGGAGTTGATGGTTCCTCATTAGGTTTTCTAGAAACAGAGCAAAGTGATATGCAAGTTATACCTGATTATTCAACTGTTGCGATTATACCTTGGGAACCAAACATTGCCCGTTTTATCTGTGATATATGTGGTAATGATGGTAAACCTCATCCTACAGACCCAAGAAGCATGTTGAAAAAGACAATAAAGAATGCAAATGATCAAGGTTATGAATATAAAACTCGTCCTGAATTGGAATGGTTCTTTTTAGATCTTGATTTAGAACCTGCAGAATTAGGTGCTTACATGGATACACTTCCCTTTGATACTATGGGCTCTTTACGAAGAACGATAGCTAATGATATGCTCTCAATGAATATACCTGTTAAAACAATACATCATGAATGTGCTTTTGGGCAACAAGAAATAGAATTCAAAGCTTTTAATGCACTAAAACAAGCAGACAATACTCAAACTGCAAAATTAATTATTAAAGCTGAAGCAACATTTGAAGAATTAATTAGCACCTTTATGCCCAAGCCTTTTCCTGAACAAGCAGGAAGTGGACTACATATTCATCAATATCTAACGAGAGATGATATGAACATTTTTTCTGATGAAGAAAAAGGAATAAGCGATACCTTACGTCATTTTGTTGGAGGTATTTTAGAGCATGTTGATGCAATGACTGCTATTTTCAATCCTACAACAAACTCGTATAAAAGATTGGTACCAGGACATGAAGCACCTGTGTTCAAATCATGGGGAGTAGCAAATCGTACAGCTTTAATCCGAGTTCCAGGTTATGAGAAGAAAGCTAGAATTGAATATAGAGCAACTGATGGTGCCACTAATATCTATTTAGCTTCTGCTTTATTATTAGCTGCAGGTTTAGAAGGTGTGAAAAAAAAGATAGAACCAATCCCATCTACAACTAAAAATATTGAAAAACTTTCTAATCAAGAAATAAAAGAAATGGGAATAACTAGACTTCCTTCATCTCTAGATGAAGCATTAGATAATCTTGAACAAAGTGATTTTGTTAAAGAAGTAGTAGGAAAAGATATACTAGAAATATTCCTTGAAGTAAAACGTGCTGAATGCAAAGGTTATCAAGAAGCTAAAGCTTCAGGTAAAGATGACGAATGGACATGGGAATATGAGAAGTACTTAGAAAGGTCATAGAA
>JAEOTE010000057.1 GCA_016839945.1 Candidatus Heimdallarchaeota archaeon
AAGAGTAAAATCATTCCATCCCTTTTTTCTTTATATCTTCTAATAATAGTTTGACATTTCTACTCTTGATTGAGTTAACAGCATCTTCAATTGAATCTTGCATTTCTTTTTTCGAAAAAACTTTATTAGAATTGAAAAAATCAATTGTGGAAGAATCACCTACTTGACCTAATAACCAGATACTTTTGGTTAATGCAGGTTTAGGTAAATCCTCAAGAGTAAGTTTTTGTAGCTCAGGAGCTAATGATTCTCCATATTCTTTTAATAATTCAGCTGCTTCTGAACGCACTCTTTCAGCTGGAGATGAGATTTGTTGTAAAACTGCTTGTTTTATGAACTTATTTTGTTGTTTAACCTTTAAAGATCTTATAGCTTCTTCTTTTTTCCTGCTATTAGTTTCTTTAGCTATAATATCTACAAGTAATTCTATAGTTTTAGGATAATTGAAGTGTTTTAATTCTCTAATTGCAAAAATAGAAAAATCATCGCGTTTGTCATCTACTTGTTTTATTAAAAATTCAAGCAATTCTTCTTCTGAATAATCGTGTTCTGATAAATTATTATTCAATTGTTCCTCAATAATAATTCTTCTTTTTGTTTAAAAAGAATATCCTAAAAGAAAAAGAGTTTAGGATTATCTCTTTCTTTTCAGATATATAACTCCTAAAGAGATTAATCCGAGAATAGTTACAAGACCAAACGGGAATGGAACTGGGATCCAGTTAGGTTCGTCTGGTTCTATTAATTCGAAGAATATTGTTATTGAATATTCATTACCTGCGTTATCAACAATTTTGAAATCAACAGAATAGATTCGATATTCCATAAATGATAAGGTTAACTCCCCATCATCTACTCTTCCAACTTTATTACCTTCATCTGATTCTACACTAATCTCATTAATGCCACTACCACCTACATCAACACCTGATACTAGAAAAGTAACTTGTTTAGCTGTATCACTCAAAGCAATCGGATCTAATAAATCAGGTTCAACGTATGTTCCATTTTTCATTTTGATCATTATATCACCCGTAGGTGAAACCTGATCAATTAAAACTTTAACAATTTCAGTTTTTGATGCACTGAAAGCTTTTGCCGTTACTGATATATTATAGTCTCCTGGTGATGCATATAGATGGTATAAAGTGTAGCGAGAAATATTACTAACGGTCGGAGGTATGTAAGTTTCTATTCCAGTTGTATCATTCCAATCAATATCGATGGATGTAAAGTTTGCCTTAATGAGTTCAGCATTCCAACTTATACTTACATTTAGAGAATTTGTGTACCTTATTGAATTTACTTCTAACTCTGGATCTCCATCTACAATTGTAATAACATGAGCTTGATTTTCGACTAAAACCCTATATTCTTTGGTAATATTATCAAAATGAACCATGAAGGCTCTTATATCTAATTTCGTATCAGGATCATAAGAATGTGCTATTGATGTTGAAACCACATCACTTGTTCCATTTTGTGTGAGTGCAACTGTTACATTTTTGAAAGTTTCAGAATAGCCTTCAGTAATATCTCTATACATCAAACCGTAGCTTGTTATGTTATAATTAACAAGCGATATATCCACATCTATGGCATCATATTGAGTGTAAAAATCTTGTTTGAACCAAGTTCTAGTTCTTACTCCTGTAGTTATCATGTTTGGTACATTAATATCATCTTCATATTCTCCTAATTTTGCACGAAAGAGGATAAATTCAGATGAAAGGTTAAATGTATAATTATAGTATGCAAAAATACCTGCACCTTCAGTAACTGTAGTTTCATTATCATATGTCATAAATGTAGGTTCATTCTCTAACCAACTTAAAACATCATTTGAAGGATATCCATCATCTCCATGAAGACGTACAAGACTTTCGTTATCTCCTTGATAATAACTATACCAGATTGAAACATTATCGTACATATCAGCTTCAATTACTGCTCCCCAATAGGCTGAATCATTTCTTGGAAAAAGTTCTGTTGCATTTTCATCAGCATATTGAAAAACTGGTCTATATGCTGGACTTAATTTGGGGAGGGTTGTCTGTTGAATACTTTTACCATTAAAACTCAATGATATTAGACTAACACTTAGTAGAATTACTAAAATAAACAGAGGAGATAATTGTCTTTTTTTTGTCAATGAAATCACCGTTTAATAAGGGGTTTCTTTTCTGAAATCTGAAATCATCTGTATTTTTAAACTTATCGAACTTGATTTTACTTCAGAATAAAAAGTGTTTGTTTTACAGGAAAAAGGAAACATCCTCAGTATACAAGTAAGGTGCTAAAATACTATAAGGAGTGTTTATAGGCCTAACAACTTTTCTATCTTCAGTGAAGATCGGATTTTTACATAAGAGATTGTGTATGTTTCCTATTACATCAAAAGTTTGAAGGGTTTTTTCTATCGAACCTTTTTCAATTTTATATGCATCATTTGCTGAAATTTTGAATGTTCCAGAGTAATAATCAGCAGTCATATATCCATGAGTTGAATTGATGAAAATACCTTCAGATATATCATTAATTACTTGATCTAATTTCTGATTCCCTTCCCCAATTATAAGATTAGAAGGATATATTTCAGGATAAGATTGATAATTTCTTGGGAAAAGTTCAAACATCTTTACTCTAAATGAATTCCCTGTCATCTCTTCATTCTTTTCTGCATATTGAGAATTATTTAAAGCAGTTTCAAACACTCCCTTTATAATTATGTTAGTTTTAGCTTGGCTTACACCCTCATCGTCAAAGCTTGTCGAATTTGGTAAACCTGGAACTGTTCCATCGTCAATTAAATTAAAGTTCTCAGAAAACTGTATATTTTGGATATTCTCTGAAAATTTCTTGCTTAAGGAAGGTACTAAAGAAAATGAGAAAATCTGTGCAAAAGCCATTGGAGAGAAAATTACAGGTAATTCTTTGTTTTCTAGTACTTCACTTGGAGCAGATCTTTGAATCGTTTCTGTTACTAAATCTTCAACAATGCTTGAAACAGAGCTTGGAATCTGACGGCTTGTTAGATGTTTTTCAGAACTAGAAATCATATCATATCCACGGTATAAAGCACGTAAATCAATATCGCACCAGGTGCTTTTTTCAAAAGCAATTTTCTGAGAAGTATTTACAATAATTTTTCTTTCCAGTGAAAATAATATTGAACCATCTAGAATAATATCTTCAATCTTGTTCTCTAATTCATTCATAGAATAGGAAATATTGTACATTTCTTCTTCATTAAGTGAAGCAACTCTTTTATCATAAATCTTAGACACCGAGGAAGAGAGTTTTATTTCAGGAAACTCAAATTTATTACAAATTATTGGATAGGATACTAGAGTTGATAATTTATTGATTTCATCAAGAACTGTTGAAAGCGGAAAGCAAGCAAAATATAATTGATTTTCTTTAAAAAATCTAACTGCACAACCTACTCTATCAACAGATTGGAAATCTTTGGGAGTTCTATATTCTATCCCTCCCATCATTTGAGAGATTGACTGTATGTAGATTTCAGCTTCTTTAACATCGTGTTGTTTATCAAGCTTAACTAAAACCTTAGTTGCAATTTCTTTGAGTTCTTCATCTGTATACATTTTAACTCACCCTCATTTCTGATACTGCTAATTTAGGACATACAGAGCCAACAAACAGTCGTTGACTATTCTTAACACAACTTCCAGGATGAGCAAATAATCTATCACCTACACACTCGATTTTAGAGAGAGTATCAATCATTTTTCCACTTACTTGAAATTGGAGAATGTAATCCTGTAGTTCCCCATCTTTGATTAATCTTCCATATTGTGCATCAAGGTTATACTCTCCTGTTTGAGGTTCAGAAGAACCTCCAAGACCTTCACCTATATACAAACCGTTCTTAACATACTCATACATTTCCTCTTCTTTGAAATCCTTAGGTTCAAAGAAGAAATTACTCATTCTTACTTGTGGTAAAAACTCAAAACTAAATGCTCTAAAATTTGCAGATGTTTCGCTATCCATTGCAGCTGCAGTGATTCGGCTATGCAAGAAATCTGATAAGATCCCTTCGTCAACAAGTAATGTTCCTCTACCTTTTGTTCCTTCTGAATCAAATTCATAATACCCTAGAGTTTCAATGTATGGATCATCAATTACACTGACAATACTTGGGGCGATTTTCATTCCCAATAAACCTGCGCTGAATGATCTTCCTGATAAAACATTATCTGCTTCAAGTGAATGACCTAGAACTTCATGTCCTAATGTCCACGACATATCTTCACTTAATACAGCTTTGTATTTACCTTGCTTTGCTTGTTTTGCAGTAGGAAGATTGTTTATTACATCCACAAAACGAAGAGTTTCTTCTTGGTTATTGAAAGGGATAACTTCTAGCCCACCCATCCCCCCAAAACTGTGATAGAATTTCACTTTAAGATTATTATGTAAAACTCTACCAGTTAGAGTTAAAACACAATAGGGGTATTCTTGATAAACATTGGAACCTTCAGAGTTAACAAAGTTTTCAGACCAATTCATGAAAAATAAATCTGTTTCAATTTTTGCATCTACTTTCAATGACTCTTTTATGTAATCATCAAGACTCTTGACTTTTTCACTTAATTCTTCCTTTTCAATTTCTTTCCAACTTATTTTTGGTTTCTTAGTAATTGAAGCATCAGTAACAGGAGCTTCAACCAATGTAGATATTCCTTTTTTCCATTTTGTCATTAATTTCGACATGTTATATGCTTTCAGAATTTTATCATCAGCAAACTTAAAATCTGGAGTAGATGTAAATGTGACTATCCCTTCAGAAAGCATTCTTATACCATAACCTGAATTAATGCAAGTGTTTTCAGATGAGATTTTTCCATCTTCAGCAATGATATTTTTTTGTTCTATCCTCCCATAACGAATGTCAGTATAGGAAGCTCCTTGCTTCTGTGCAGTTTCTAGCAAAGATTCTAAAGAGTCGATTCTTTACACCTCTTCGTTATTTTGTTAATTCTTTTAGCTATATATAGCTAACCAAATGAGAAAATAGGAAAACTTTTGTTCTGCTTAATAAATCAAGGTTTAATGAATGTAGTAATCTGTTGCGACTTTGATGGTACTATAACTTTAACTGATACTGGAAAGATATTACTTTCAAACCTTACAAACGAAGATTGGCAATATTATGATGACCTCGTTATAAAAGGGAAAATGGGAACTAGAGAGGCTTTAGTAATTCAGTGGGGGATGATTAAAAGTACAACAACTGAAGAGATAAACAGAATTGTAGATGAGATAGAAATTGATCCTGCATTCAATCAGTTCTATGAATGGACTAAGGAAAAAGGTATTGAGTTCTTAATAATATCTGATGGATTTAAAACTTACATAAATAGGATTCTTCACAATCACAATATCCAGATAGCAGAAACAGATATCAAATCAAATGATATGGAATTAGTCGAAGGAAAATTCAAGTTGAAATTTTTAACACCAGAATGTGAACATAATTGTGCGAATTGTAAGTATTCTCAAGTTAAACAATTCAAAGATAAGGGAAGAAAAATAATCTACATCGGTGATGGTTTATCTGATATTTTACCAGCTAGAGAATTAGCAGATGTAATTTTAGCAAAAGAAAATGAGGATTTGGCAAAAGAGTTAAAGAATGATTCTAGACTTATAACATTCAGAAGTTTCGCAAATCTTTTGGAAGAGAAAACAAAAGAGTTTCTATTGGAATAGTAGTAATTACATTAAAATGTCTTCAGAGTTTATGAAAGGATTTTCTTTTTTTTCCGTTCCTATATCTGTAAAATCACTATGACCAGGATATACTTTGGTTTTATCTGGTAATTTTATTAGATTGTAAATAGAATTCATTAAAACTTCATATGAACCTCCATATAAATCAGTTCTTCCTATTCCACTTCTAAACAGAACATCACCTGTTAAGAGACAATTATTGAAATGATAACAGATGCTTCCTGGAGTATGTCCTGGTGATAAAATTGTTTTGATTTCTAAATTACCTAGTTTCAGGATTTGATTATCTTCAACTTCAACGTCTAATTTCTCAATAACTGATGAATCAACTGCAAAAATCCTAGCAAAAAAACCTTGGTTTTCCAGAACAAAAAGTTCATTCTTATTATATGCAATTAATGCTTCAGGATACTTCTTTTTTATTATATTTATGCCATTAAAATGGTCAAAATGAAGGTGTGTAAAAAAGAGATATTTAACCTTAAGATTCTCTTTTTCTATAATAGAAACAAGATGTTCTATTTCTCCACCTACATCAAATAGAGCTGCTTCCTTTGATTGTTTGTCATATAGAAGATAACAATTTGTATGTAAAGGACCAGTCACTTGGTGCTCAAGAACAAATTCACTCATTAAAGGAAAGGATAGAGAGATATTCTTAAGCTCTTCGTCTTTTCAATTTTGTTATGAAGAGAAATCATTGAATTAAAATGATACGTTTTTTAATTCCCTTTACCATAGTTCTTTGAAATAAATGAGTAAAGAAAGAGAAGAAAATGAGATTGAGATAACTATATTTGATAATAAAGTTGAACAAGTTAATATTTCTATTGAAGATTTAATCAACAATTATAGTCTTTCAAATAAAAATAAGGAAAAAACTCAAATTTTGGATCAATTGGGAGATTATACAAATTATCCTGTAGTCATAGATTTTCTTAAAGATACAGCAAAAGAGGATACATATGATTTGTGTAGAGCAAAAGCAGTTTCATATTTTTCAGATTTTACAGATAATGAAGAGATTAAAAATTTATTACTTCAGAAACTAAATGATAGTTCTCCTAAAGTAAGATTATGGACTGTGTGGTCCCTAAGAGGAGAAATTCATGATCAAAATATACAATCAGAATTCATTAGAAGAATTAAATATATCGAGAAAGCAAAAATAGTTAGATTGTGGATTATTAGATCACTAAGCGATGTTATTGATAATGAAAATGTCCAGTATGTTTTCATGCAACTAATGAAAGAAAAACCTGATACAGAAACTCGAAAACTTCTTCTATATTATTTATTACAGAAGATCGAAAATCCTGATATAAACTACTTCATTTCATCATATGTTTTGACAGAAATTAACAAAGATATTCGCAAGGAAATCGTAAAAAAGATGATAGAAATAAACAATGACGACGTTAAATATGCTCTTAATAAACTAATCAAAACTGAAAAAAATAAGGAAATAAAAGACCTAATCACACAATATATCTAATTAGAGAAAACAACTTCTTAATCTGCTGGTTCTTTAAAGAAATTATTTTTTCCTCTAAGATAAGAAATTAACAATCCTAGAACAGCTATAACGACGAATATTATAAATGCTATTTGAGCGCTTTTAAGAAAGAGAGGTTCATAATTTGGGGATTGAGTATCCACATCACTAATTATGACAGCAGATAACAGAGTCCATAATCCCAAACTAATTGTTTGACCTACAGTTCTCATAGTTCCTACAAGAGCTGAAGCTACTCCATAATCTTTTCTTGGAACCGAACTCATTATCGAATTAGCATTTGGGGAGGAGAAGAATCCAAAACCTATTCCTCCAAAAACCAAGCTTAAAATAATTATATAGAGTGGTGTATCTGCTTTTAAGAAAGTAAGTAAAGATAATCCAATTATTCCAAAACCTATTCCAGTAGTAGTTATTATTTGATGAGCCATTTTATCAGAAATCCAACCACCGAATGGAGATAATATTGCTTGGAAGATAGGTCTAGCGAGTAGTATCAAACCCGCAATATATGCTATCCTAGCTCCAAATGTTACATGAAGATCATGAACATTCTGTAAATATAAACTAAGAATAAAAGATGTTGCAGCAGTTGCAGTATAATATGTAAAAGCTGCTAGATTCGCGAAAGTAAAGAAACGATTACTTCCAAACATTCTTAATTGTAGAATTGGGTAATCAATTTTCAGTTCCCAAACGATAAATGCTACTAATGTAATAATTGATCCACTAATTAGACCATACCCATAGTATCTTGGTAGAGATCTTAATCCATAGAGAAGCAAGAATAGAGTTGAGATATACATTATTGAGCCAACCCAGTCAAATTTTTCTTTTGTTTCATTTTTCCATTCTCCTTTTAGTAAGAAAACAACAAGAAATGATATTATAATTCCAAAAGGAACTACACTGAAGAAAACACTTCTCCATCCTAAGGAATATGTTAGAAAACCCCCCAAGGAAGGTCCAACTGTTAGTCCGAGATAAACTGAACCTATATTGATTCCAAATGCTAATCCTTTCTTATCTGATGGAAAAACAGAAGTTAATATTGCTGTTCCTGTTGCAAAAACAAGAGCTCCCCCTATTCCTTGAACAAATCTCATTATAATTATCACTGTTGCAGAATTCATAAATCCAAGAACAAGAGCTGATAAAGAGAAAATTATTGTTCCTATAAGATATATTTTCTTTCTTCCATAATTATCTGCGATTTTACCAAATGGTATTTGTAACATAGCTGCTGCTAGTAGGTATATTGTCATAATCCAGCTTAATTCAGGAGTGTTGATATTCAGTTCTGCAGCCATTGTTGGTGCAGCTAGACCAAAAGCTGATCCACTAAATGCTGAAATAAAAGAAGATACTGATATTATAGAAAGCGCTATAATTCTGTCTTTTATAGGACTTGGTTCAGTGGATTGAGTTGGCATTTTAACACAGAAATTAATTCAGTTTCTGAACGATAAATTGACTGGTATTTATATCCTTCTTATTTAACAATGAAAAAAAGAATAATTGTAAGAAAAAAGATATTATAGTTCTAGATGATTTAGTTTTTCTTCTTTAGGGATTCCTTGAGCATCCCATCCTCTTAACTTATAGTATTCAATTTTAGCAGTTTCAAATCTAGCTTTATCAACAGATAATCCTTTGGCATCACCTTCAGGCATAATATCTTTGTAGAATCTTTTTGGAAGTATATCATCTTCAACTGTAATTCCTTCTCTTACATTGAATTTTCTTGTAAGATTCCATATTCTTTCTCCCACAGTAAGATAACTCTCAGGAGTATAAGAGAATCCTGTTGCTGAATTTAACATTTCTACCATTTCAGGTACATTGAAAGGTAAGAAATCACATAAGACTAAAGAAAAGCAAGTTGCTCTTTCATCTTGAGATTCTTTAACAAATTCAGGAACACCTTCGAAGCTAAATCGCTTAAGATCTCCTCTTAGTTCAGCTCCTGGTGTCCAACATCGCTGGTGACACGCACCACGATCTGATGTTGAATAAGCTAGAGCCATTCCCCATGATCCTCGAGGTTCAACTCCTGCTAATTCATTTCCTTTTACTTGAATTGCGAAGTCCAATGAATCACGTCCAATCTCTGAAGCGGCTACTTTACTACCTTTAGCGAATATTTCACCTATTCCTTTTCTTTTAGCAATTAATTCTAGCATCTGAAGAATTGCTTCAGCATTGCCGAATTTTAAATTAGCAACATCATCTTGTTTTAGATATCCTTTTTCTGCACACTCCATTGCAAAACTGATTGTTGCACCAGCTGAAATTGTGTCTATCCCTAGATCATCACACACTTGGCTAGCTTTAGCTACTGCAGCTAAATCATCAATTCCACAGTTTGAACCAAGTAAAGCTGTTGTTTCATATTCAGGACCTTCTACATCCAATCCTGCATATTTCCCTTCTTTCCATTTATTCGCTTTTCCACAAGCTATTAGACAGTTGTAGCACGCTCTATGTGCATATGTGAAATTTTCTATCATATTTTCTCCTGAAATAGATTCAGCATTTTCAAACACTCCACTCTGATAGTTTCTTGTGGGTAAAAATCCTCCTTCATTTGACATATTTACCCACATCATTGTTCCAATTTCATGTCTATGCTGGACACCTGGATTTTCGCGTACTTTTTCTCTGAAAACTTTTGTTAATTCTTTGAAATTATCATTCACAGCATCTATTTGCATGGATCCATCAGCAACAATTGCTTTCAGGTTTTTTGATCCCATAACAGCTCCTGATCCACCTCGTCCCGCCATATGTGATTTGTCAGTCATTACATTTGCATATGTGACCAGATTTTCACCAGCAGAACCTATTGAAGCTACTTCTGATTTAGGATGTTTTTCTTTGAGAATTTCTTCAGTTTCGAATGTTCCTTTTCCCCAGATATCATCTGCTGGTAGAATTTCTAGTTTTTCAGAAGAAACATGAAGATAGCATGGAGATTCAGCTTTCCCTCTTACAAGGACATAATCATATCCTGCTCTTTTTAATCTATACCCAAATTTCCCACCTATATGACTATCTAGAAAAATACCTGTATGAGGAGATTTTGTAACTATACACCATCTCCCAGAAGTTACTACAGATGTTCCTGATAAAGGTCCTGTCATAAACAGGATAATATTTTCAGGAGAAAGTGGATCAATTCCTGGTTTGAGTTCATCATATAGTATTTTAGCTCCTAATCCTTTACCACCAATATATTTCTCAGCTAGTTCAAGATCGAGCTTCTTTTCATGTATTTTACCTGATGATAAATCTACATCAAGGTATTTGTACATATAGCCCATTGATTTCAACTCTTTCCAAGAATTCTATTGATATCGAGAATATCTGTAAGTAATGCAAAACCTGTTGGAGCTTTCCCAGCACCTGGACCAACTATAGTAACATCATCAAGATATTTTGTTGAGTAAGTGAGAGCATTTGTAGGCCCCATTATGTTTGCTAAGGGATGTTCTAAAGGTATTTTTTCTGGTCTGACATAAGCTTCTACTGACCCATCAGCTTTTATTTCTGCTCCAGCAATTAGTTTCCATCTGTAACCTTCTTCTTTTGCTTTTGCAATATCATCAGCTGTAATTTTAGTTATTCCTTCACAAGGTGGTTCATCTTTACCTAGTTTAGCTCCCATAACTGTATTAGCTAGGATTACAATTTTTCCTAATGCATCATACCCTTCTACATCAGCTGTAGGATCAGCTTCTGCATAACCTAATTCTTGAGCTTGTTTCAAGGCATCCTCATAGTCGAGTCCCTTCTCCATCTCTGTTAGAATATAATTTGTTGTCCCATTAACAATCCCTCTAGCTTTAGTTATTCCTGCTCCAGCAAGATTATAGAGACCTAAATTCAAAGCGGGAGTACCACTCAATACAGTTCCTTCATACCTCATTTCTACATCATTTTGTTTTGCTAAATCAAGTAATTCGCGAACAGCCAAAGCTATAGGTCCTTTGTTTGTAAGTACTACATGCTTCTTCTTATTTATCGCAGTTTTTACATGAGTTATTGCAGGCTCTCCTGTTTTCAAATCAGTCCAGGCAACTTCTAAAATCATATTTGCATTTGTGTCAGTTATTGTTTTCAGAGAATCCCAGCCTTTAATCCCATCAGGATATTCTTCAATCTTCCCTGTTTCTTTAACAAGTTTCAGAAGTTCCTTTAAATCTAAACCATTTTCATCATAAACAGAACCCTTAACGACATCTGAAATTGCTACTACTTTAAAATGAAAACTATAGTCTTTCTTTAATAGATCTTCTTGTTCAACTAAAATTTCAGCTAAACCTTGACCTACAACACCAAAGCCTATAAAGGCAATATTGAATACCATATTAATTCCTCAGTGTTTAATTAAATTTAGAATATAGTGCATGTTTATAAGTTTGATTACAAATAGACATCTAAGAAATTAACCAAGGCGATCATTATATTAACTATAGGACCTCAAAAAGGAAAAGATAGACCTCCAAGAAATAAAATAATAGCACTTCTGCTTTCAATTTTATGGGGTGTTTCAGGAATAACAACAGCGATTTTAGATTATAAGGATATTATAGATATAAGAGAAGTTATCAGATTACCTATTGGTTTTGTAATCCTCATTTTTGTCATAATCGGTTTTTTTGCTATCTTCACCCTTTATTCTATTTATGGAGTTATAAAGGAAATAAGGCATAATGCTAGAACAAAAGACATAGTAACAGCTGAAGAAGTGTTCCAGGAAAAATATGGTGATGAATTAGAGATTCAAAAATCACCAGTTCTAGCACAATTAGTTGCATATCTTGAAGAGATTGGAGCTGTTAAAATTGTACAAACTCATGGATACATGCCCAAAGTTGAGTTCTTCTTTCCTTCTGATCACAAGTTTGATTCTTATCAAAAAATAACAATGATTATTGAAAAAGAAAATGAACTAATACTTAACGCTGAGATAAAATACGAGTTCCCTTCATTTTTTAGTATAAGAAAAAGAGAGGAAATCGAAATCAAAAAGAAGAAAAGGAAACCTAAAGAAACACAACCATTCTTTGAAAAATATTTAGTAACATCAAATGATGAAAAATTTACAAGTAGAATAATAGAGGAAACTCTTATTGATGAAGTAGTTTCAGAAAAAGAAGCGCATCTTGAACAAATTTCTGTTCATGGAAACACACTTACTGCAGCTTTATCAAGTATTGAATCAATTGAACTATTTTTCATTCTCATGTCTACAATAATGAATACTTATACTAGATAAGAAAAAAAGAAATAGCTGTAATCTATTATTACATTACGAATGATTATTGATGGACATGCTCACGCTATGGGAGAATTTGGTGATCCAGATTTACTTGTGAAACTTTTAGATAAACTTGGAGTAGATAAAGTGGTTTTATGCTCTGGAGGTTTTAACTCATCAGAAAGACCTAATGTACCAAAAATAAAGGAGAGTCGAATTGTAAAAAACCGACATTTAATCATGTTTTCTAATAGGTTTCTTCATTCACTTATCCATCTTAAAGGAGGAGTAAAGGAAAGCGATATTGGGAATGAACTTGTTTATTCTTTTAAACAGAAATATCCAGAGAGAATCATTCAATATTATTGGACAACTCCAAACCAGCAGAATATTTTAGAAAAACTTGAAAATGTAAGAACTTCAATGAAAATCGATGGTATTAAATTACATCAGTGTGTACTGAGATTTTCTAACTCAAGTTCAGGAATGGAGAAATTAGTAAAATATGCTGGAGAGTATCAATTACCAATTTTCATTCATCCATATTCTCCAAAAGAAATTAAGATACTCATACAGTTAGCGAAAAAATATTCTGATACAAAGTTTACAATAGCTCATTTAATGGGTTTAGAAATTATCGCTAGATATGGAAAAGAACTTGAAAATATATACTTTGACATTTCTCCTTATCATGTAATCTCAGAAAAAAGAATTTTCAGAGCTATTGATAAATTTGGGATTAAGAAGATAATTATGGGGTCTGATACTCCCATGGGAGAAAATAATTTAGAGAGAAACATAAAAAAAATAAGAAACTTGAATCTTTCCAAAAAAGATAAAGATTTGATTCTTGGGGATAATATTGCTAGACTTCTAAAAATTATATAAAAAAAGAAGTTTAGTCAAATGATTCTTTGATCTGTTTAACTGCTTGATTAATTGTCTCAACTGAGGTAGCATATGAAAATCTAATATAACCTTCACCATTTGGACCAAATGATGAACCAGGGAGACAACACACATGAGCATTATAAAGAAGGTGATCAGCCATTTCTCTTGAAGACATTCCTGTTTTTTTAATGTTTGGGAAAGTGTAGAATGCTCCTTCAGGTGTTAAACAAGAGAAATTAGGAATACTATTCAAACCTTTAACAATAGCATCTCTTCTTATCCTAAATAATCTCATCATTTCGAATAGTGGTTCTTGATCCCCTTTTAATGCAGTAATCCCTGCTTTTTGAACAAAAGAAGTAGTACAAGAAAGAGCATTAATCATAAGTAAACCCATCTTTTCAATAACATGTTGAGGTCCAATTATGTATCCTAGTCTCCAGCCAGTCATTGAATATGATTTCGAAAATCCATCAAGAAGAATTGTTCTTTCTTTTGTTTCATCTCTAACAGTTACTGAATGAAATTCTGCATCATAAAGCATTTTGGAATAGATTTCATCTCCAAGAACATATATCTCATGTTGTTCTGCTAATTCTGCAATTTTTTCTATTTCTTGCTTTGTCATAACAGAACCAGTAGGATTTTGGGGACTGTTTAATATAATTAACTTAGTTTTTTCAGTAATTCTGTCTTCAATATCATCAGGATTCAATCTGAACTCATTTTCTTCTTTTAGAGCTATTGGGACATCTCCTGCATTTAGATATTTTACAACAGAACCATAGGTTGGAAAACCTGGATCTGGATAAATTACTTCATCTCCAGGGTTTACTAATCCTAGCATGGTAAAAAATATTCCAGGTTTAGCTCCAGGGAGAATAAGTATTTGTTCAATATCTGGTTTGAAACCTCGAGAGAATTCAACTTCCTCTTGAATAGCTTGTTTTAATTCGAGTATTCCAGTAGCAGCAACATAGCCAGTAAAATTAGTTTTAATTGCATCATAAGCAGTTTCTTTGATATGTTCAGGAGTTGGAAAGTCAGGTTGCCCAATTTCAAAGTGAAGAATCGTTTTTCCTTCTCTTTCCAAAGCTTGAGCTTTCGCTAGATACTCAAATGCACCTTCTCCGAGGATTTTATACATTCCACTAGCCATTTTTTTCATTTTATTCACTAGCTTGAATTTATCTGTGATGTAGATTTCTTGCAGCTATGAAAGAGAGACCTTTTTCAGTCAGAGCTTTTGCTGTATCATTAATAGCAGTTTGTCTGTCAAGATAATTTAATTCTAAATGATGCCAAATACCTTCTTCATGGATTTGTTCTTTTGTTTTGAAGTAATCAAGTATATCAGTAGGATGTTCTCTAGCTTGATCTATTTCAACAGGACCACCTTCATGTTTGGCACTGATGTTTCGAACTTTAGGAGCTATCTCCAATAATTCTTGAGTTCTATCATAGGGTTGTCTAACTATTGATTTCTGAGTCTCTATAATATGATGTTCTAAGCGAATAACTTCTTCAAAATCAAAATAATTTCTAACATCTGAGCTTAGCTCAATAGTCCAATTGTTAACAGCATTTGAAAGGTTGAAACCAATTAATGGACTAGTTCCATCAGATCTAGAAAATAGTTTTGCAGTTAATATTGTCCAAAGAACACTGTATGGATTGTCATTACCCATATAAACTGATATTTTGAACTCATTATTAACACCCAACTTGTAAAGCATATAACCTAATATGACGGTTCCAGGATTTATATTCAAAACTTCTTTGATACCATATTTTGTGTAGTAATAAAGAAACTCGTCTACCCACTTTAGAGCAAAATCATTAGGTTGACCAACACCACCAAAATAACCTGTAATTGTTGCAGGACCACCTAGATGAACATTTACTGGTAAACCATCTGGACCAGGTTGTGTTCCTTTTGTATCTAATGTTTCAACTCGTGAAGCTCCTATGATATCCACAGCAGCTGTCATAGCTAATAAGTCACCATCTTTTTCCTGTTCACTCATATTCCTTACACGAATGATTCTTCCAGGTAGTAATTCTTTCTCTGCAATGGCTCTTTCTGCTCCTTTTATCAAGAATGGAAAATATTGACAAGCTGATAATTCAAGTGTTACAGCAAAGGAATCATCAAAAGTCATTCTATCAATTGCGTTTCCTAGAATTTTTCTTTTATATTCGTTAACACTAATGAAAGACTCATTATCTCTCTGCTTGATTAACCATTCAAGATTATCAATATAATCTGGATTTACATCTGCAAGCTTATCATAAATGGTTTCGAGTTTTCTAGCTTCTACGAATTTCTTGTTAATTTCATCTACTCCTCCATATTTATCTATTACATTTAATAGATCATTTATGAACGGATTATTTTCATCTAAAAGAAATTGTTGTATGGCATGGAAACTTTCCAATGAAATTTCTAATCTTTTTCTAATATCAGACATTTATTATCCTCCAAATCATTTGGATTATTTTTGAGTATATCTTTCTGACAACAAGATTAAGCTATTTTAAATATATCTCCAGAAGCTTTCTCAAACCTATTTTTTCTTCCTTATCTTTACTAAGGCTTCTTGAGCACTTTTCTGCACAAAAGGATTATCATCTTCTAGCAACTTTTCAAGAGGTTCCATTGAACTGACATTGCCTATTATTCCTAGTATTTCAGCTGCATTTTGTTTAATGAACCAATCTTTGTCATGAGTAGCTACATGGAGTAAATCAATAACTTTAGATGAACCAATTTTTCCCAATGCTTTAGCAGCACTAATTTTAACGTCATTATTTAAATCAATCATAAATAAATCGAAGAGAGGTTGAATTGCTTCTGAATCACCAATTTCACCTAAAACCCATGCAGCTTTAGATCTTACATCCTTATCTTTATCCCCCAAGAAATTGAGTATTTTGAATAAATTAAGCTGCTCTAGTATTAGCAAATCTTCCCATTTCTCTTTTGCTATAATAGTAAGAACTTCTTCATCGATATTCTTTGGAATCCATCCTAAGTATTCCAAAACTACTGCTACTTCACTTCGTACTTCCCAGTTTTCATCCTCAAGTTTCCATACAAGTTCATTCATTGCGTCAAATGCATACATATCTCCAAGAGCTCTTGCAACACTTTTTCTGACTCTCCAATCACTATCATCTAAAGCTTTAACTAACTCATCTAAAGCTTCTGTAGCTTCAATCTTCCCTAAAGCCCATGCTGCTCTACTCCTAACTTCAGAAGCTTCATCAAAAAGACACTTTATCAAAGAAGGTATAGCAGATTTATTATTACTATTATCAACTATGGAATTAATAGTAAAAACTCTAACATGAGGATCTTCATCTCTTAAACTCTCTAAGAGATATTCCATTTCGTCTTCATCAAGCAACTATACCACTCTAAAATAATAGATAGTCAAAATCTAATTAAAACATTCCCAATCTTCTACAATAATCTGATATTCTCTGTAAACTTCTTCAGAAGTGTCTCCAGGTCTTTTAGATTTTCCTGAAACTTCTATGACTTTTCCTTTGATTCTTACTTTCTTCTCACATTTTATATTTTTTTTCGAATAGATTACAATCTGGCTTCCATCTTCTAAATCCAAATACCCAATATTGCTATATTCTTCATTATAATCAATAAGATGCTGCCAAGGAGTATTGGAAATAATTCCAACTATAGAAATCTTATTTCCCACATTTTCAGATAATTTCACTGACATATTTGCCATCTCTTTTAATTTTTTCTCAATTCTACGATAGAATCAACTAATTTTAATATTTGTACAAAAAAACTATTTTAAGAAGTCAGATAATTAAATCTATAGAGGTTATACATATGGATGACCTAAATCGAGAAGAATCTAGTACAATTAATAAAAATATAATCAAAGTTTTACATATTGATGATGAAGAAGATTTCCTTATAATCACAAAAGAATTTGTTGAAAGACTCAGTGAAGGAGAGATTTCAGTAGTTTCAAGTTCTAACCCATTAGAAGCATTAGAGAGAGTAGAAACAAAAAAATTTGATGTTATTGTTTGTGATTATATGATGGAAGAGCTTAATGGTTTAGATCTTCTCAGAAAATTAAAAACACAAGATTATGATATACCCTTTATAATCTTTACAGGAAGAGGGAGAGAAGAAGTAGTGATAAAAGCACTAAACCTAGGTGCTGATTATTATCTTCGAAAAGGATTAGATGCTAAAAGTCAATATGCTGAACTCGTACATCAAATTAAGACTGTCTTTAGACACAAAACAGCTGAAAGGGGTTTACGTGAATCAGAAGAAAAATTTTCTCTATTTCTAAATAATGTTCCAGCAGTTGCTTATTTGAAAGATGAAGAAGGGAGATATACTTTCTTTAATGATTATCTATATGATGTTTACAAAGTAACACCAGAAGAAATAATTGGAAAAACAGCTTCAGAGTTTTTTGGAGAAGAAGAAGGTAAAGAGATAGAAAAAGAGGATGAGATAGTATTAAGGGAAGATTTCTGGACATCAATAGGAACTAGGACACTAGGTGATGAAGAGTATACTTTCAAGATGTACAAATTTCCATTAAAAAGAGAAGGAAAACCTACAATAATTGCTGGTTTTAGTGAAGATGTCACCCAACAAAGAGAAATGGAAAGAATTTTGCATGAAACAGTATCAAGATATAGAAATTTAGTAGAATCATTTAATGATATTGTTTTTATTACTGATTTAGAATCAAGAATGCTTTATGCAAATCCTGCATTAAGAAATCAAACAGGATTTACTAAGGATGATTTTCAATTCACACAAGCAGAAAATCCATTCATTCACCCAGAAGATGCTGAAAGAGTTGCAAAATTCATACTTGACTTCATTCAAAGTGAACAGGAACAATCTGATATAATTGAAAATAGGTTCATTGATAAAGAAGGGAAAACATATTGGTTTTCATCAGTTATCACAAAAATCACATATGAAGGAATTCCAGCTTTACAATACATTGTTCATAATATAACAGAAAGAAAAGAATTAGAAGAAGAACTGAAGGATGAAAGAGATTTATCTAATCTTTATCTAGATGAAGCAGGAGTCATGTTTGTTATAGTAGATGAAAATGAAGAAACTCTTCAAATAAACAAAAAAATGACTGAAGTGCTAGGTTATACAGAAGAAGATTTAATAGGTAAAAATTGGTTTGAAACTGTCTATCCTAGAGAGCTTCAAGATGAGTTTAAGTTTAGTTTTCAGCAAGTAATTGCAGGAGTATCAGAACCAATCGAATACATAGAAATTGATATGCAAACAAAGGATGGAGAGAAGAAATATGTTTCATGGAGAAATATAGCAATTAAGGATAAAACCGGGAAAATAATTCAACTATTGGGAACAGGGGAAGATATTACAGAAAGAAAAGATATGGAGAAAGCTCTACAAGAACAAGAAGAGCGATATAGAACAGTAGTTGAGTTATCTCCAGATTCTATTGTTTTAGCAGATTTGAAGGGAAATATAGTTTTTGCAAATAATAGCGCAGCAATTATGCATGGCGTTGAGAATCCAGAAGAACTTATAGGTTCAAGCATGATAGAATTTACTGCTCCTGAAGATCATCAAAGATTAGTTAATAATCTTAGGAGAAATTTTGCAGACGCTCAATTCGATCAAACTATGGAATATACAATGTTGAAAAAAGATGGAACTCATTTTCCAGTTGAATTAAGAGCTTCAATGATATTTGATGATCAAGGTAAACCTTTTGGTTTATTAGGTGTTGGAAGAGATATTTCTGAAAGAAAGAAATTCGAAAGAGAACTTAAGCTATCAGAAGCGTTATACAGAACTATATTTGAGTCAATTGGATCAGCAAATGCAATTGCTAGAGATGATAAAATTGTAACTTTAGTAAATGCAAAAATGGAGGAATTGTCAGGATATTCAAAAGAGGAAATAGAAGGAAAGATGAGTTGGACTGAATTTATTCCTGAAACTGATTTAGAACGCATGAGAGAAATAAGTAACAAAAGATTGGAAGATCCAAGTTCTGCTCCTTCCAGCTATGAAAGTAAATTCATTACAAAAAGTGGTGAGATAAGGAATAGTTTACTTCATGTGGGAGTAATTCCAGGAACGAAAAATGTTGTTGTTTCAGTAATGGATATCAAAGAACTAAAAGAAGTAGAACAAAAATTGAAAAAATCCGAAAATCTTTACAGAACTATTTTTGAAACTACTGGGACAGCCAATGCAATAGTTAAGGAAGATACTTCTATTACACAAGTAAATTCCAGATTGGAAGAATTGATTGGCTATTCAAAGGAGGAATTATTGCGTAAAAAATGGATAGAATTAGTACCACAATCAGAGCTTCCAAAGTTGAGAGAATTTCAAGAATTACGAGCAAAAGATCCTAGTATAGCACCTTCAAAATATGAAACGATAATGATTACTAAGGGAGGAGAAACTAAAGATATCTTAGTTTATATCGATAAAATTCCTGGAACTGATGAGTCTATAGCTTCTGTAATGGATATCTCAGATTTAAAAAGAATTCAAGAAGAATTAGAACGATCTGAAAACCTTTATAGAATGTTATTTACAAGTACAGGAGCTGCTAACATTACTTTTGATGAAGAAGCGAATATTACAATGATTAATTCAAGGATGGAAAAACTCTCAGGTTACACAAGAGAAGAAGTTGAGGGAAAAATGAAATGGACCGAATTTATACCTGAACCTGAACTAAGTATGATGTTAGAATATAACGAAATAAGAAAAAAAGATCCTCGATTAGCTCCAATACAATATGAAAGTAGATTTATCGATAAGGAAGGAAACATAAAAAACATCTTATTAAATGTTAATCAACTACCTAACTTGGATATTTTTGTTGCGTCTTTAATGGACATTACATCTAAGAAGAAAGTAGAAGAGGAATTAAAAAAGCAACGAGAGGAGTTAAGCGATTTTGCTCATTTAATGGCTCATGATATCAGAAATAGCTTGTCTGCAATTGAAGGATTCATTGATCTTCATATCGAAACAAAAGAGGATGAGTATATAGGAAAAGTAAACAAACAAACATTATATCTGAGAGGGTTACTTGATAGATCAATTGAACTTGCTGAAGCAGGACAAAGTGTAGAAAAGTCAGACAATGTGGATTTAAATGAGCTTGTTAAATCAGTTGCTGAAATGATTTTACCTAAAGGAATAAGAATTACACAAAAAGATCTAACAACTATTCGGGCTGACAAAAGTAAACTGTCACAGATTTTAAAGAATCTATTTGAAAATGCAGTCATCCATGGGAAACCTAAGAGTGTTGCTGTTAAGCAATTAGAAACAGAGGGTGAAATAATTCTAATTATAAAGAATGATGGTGCAAAGATTAGCCCTAAGGTTGTGAAAGATGCATTTGAAACCAGTTTTTCAACAAAGGAAATGCTTGAATGGCACGGTTTAACTATTGTAAAGAAACTAGTTACAGCTCATGGATGGGATATCAGACTTGATGAATATGATGAAATGACTTGTTTCGAAATAATTATCCCAAAAAAGGTTAGATATTAACAATCAGAGTGTCTTAAATGAGTAAAAATCAGATTCTCGAAAAATTGTTAGCACTTGTTTATCTCTTTAGACCCGAAAGAACAATTATGGTAGCATCAATTACAGGAACAGCTGCTGTTGCCTCTGGTGCCCAATGGCAAGACATTCTCTGGATTACATTAGCTGGATGGTTTTTAGCTATTGCTGGTTTTTCTCTCGATTTCTGTGCTGATAAGGAATTAGATAAATTAGCACCAAGAGCTAAGATAAGAAGAAATCCTATTGCTAGAGAAATGATCCCTCTACCTGTAGGTATAATTTTTTCTCTTTCATTTATGATTGGAAGTTTTGTAATAACTCTACTTAAAACACCATTCGGTTTAATTCCTTGGGGAATTATTGTTTTGATTATTATAGGATTAGCCTTTCATTGGTTCAACTCTCCAATAGCTAGAGGTTTAACACTTGGTGTTCTTCAATTGTTGTATTTCTTCATGGGAGCAACAGTTGGAACAATAACTGACGAAATAATTGTGCTAGCTATTATGTTCTTTTTTGCAATGTTTGGAGGAAAAGGTGTAACTGATATAAGAGATTTCCCTCAAGATCAAGAAACACCGGTTCAAACATTTCCCAAGAGATTTGGTATCAAAAGAACTGCACAAATAACAGCTGCAAGTTTATCAATCGCATATGTATTAAGCTTAGTTGCTTTTTTCATAAGTGATTTTAGCAATCTCTATCTTTATCTGGATATTGTCTTCATTGTTACAGGAGTAATAATAACTGGTCTTTTCTTGTATAAAGCTTCTCCTGAACTTGCATTAAGAATAACTATGGTTTATATGATGGGTCAAGGAGTAGTTATTTGTTTAGCAATAATTCTAGGTACATTGCTTTAACTAACTCGTATCAGAAATCTACAAAGTCCTGTGAAAGTTTCTGGAAATAAAAAGAAAAAAGAGATATAATTATACCATTTTTGATCCACAATTTTCACAGAATTGAGCTCCAGCTGGAGGTTTATGACCACAATATGGACAATAATTTGTTTCAGGTATTACTTGAGTAGTTGCTTGTCTTTTTGTCATTGGTCCTGCAAATTCCGGAGCTTGTTGGTAACTTATGGATTCTCCAAAAACAATTTCACCAGAAGTAGTATCATATCTGTATTTAATTTGTCCAACATTTCTTAAATCTAGAAGAATTCTAAGTATATCATTAGCACGTATGTTAGTTTCTGTGGATAAAACTTCAAGCTTGATACTACTATTTCCTTTAGCTTGTGCAGTTGTTAGCATAGTTCTTTTTAACCTTCTATCAGTATATACACCGCTTATTCCACCTATAAGAATGAAGAAAGCAGGTATAAACATATAATATCCCCATGCACTTAAACCGATGAAATCAGCAGGAGTATATAGAAAGATAATACCTAAGATCCCAACAAACGCAAAAACAGCAGCTGTTCCAAAAGCTGACCAACTTCCTGTATATTGTTTTTTTGTATAATAACGATCTTTAGCCATAAAATCAACTCAATCTATAATTTCTCTTGTAATTAATAAGGATTTAGGGAAACAGAAGCAAAGAGTTTTAGTTCTTTCTCTTCAATCTTTCTTGAACAACTTTTTTTATCCTAGGTTTTGCTAATCTGAATGATTCAACTAAAAGAAAAACACCATAAATATATATAAATAAAATACCTATTTGTGTTCCAGGAACATCACTCGAATAAGCATCTTCGAATATTTCTCCGATTTTGATTAATGGAAATAGAATAATATATGCAGGATTTAGTTTGTGTTCTACACTATAAGAGGAACCAAAGGAATTATAGATATAATCAGTTCTTTTCGCTTTTAGTTCATTAAAAATCGCTTGTTCAGAAAATTCAGAAGTGTTAAGAGTTGTCCAGCTATAGACTTGTTTAGGTTCGTGCATATCAGTAGAGGCTAAAATTCCAATACTTTTGTTAATACAAAATTGATGGTTTTCTTCATAATACTCATCATTATTCACTATTTCAAAAAAATCTACACCCCAATCAAAAAGTTGTTCTCTTGTTGGAATATTATCTGTTAATCTTCTATTTGAAGAATAATGATTTACAGAAACTAATCCTCCGATTGAGTGAACAGATTCAATAACATTTTGAATTTCTTGATCTGTTGGTTTAGCGATATAGCTTTTTATCGTTAATACGCTTTCATATTCCTCTGAAATCACAGTAGGTGGAAAAATAAAGTTCATATGAATCCTTGCAGTTGTCCATTCAACTCCAGCAAGAACTTTAATTGTATCATTATATTCAGTTCTAGCAATTTCTCGGATTTCATCAATTCCATCATAAGTATTATGATCTGTTAAAACCATAGCATTATAACCCATTGATATATGCCAGAGAAGATTTTGTCTTGGACTTAAACTACCATCAGAATGAAATGTATGTGAATGAGGATCGAGAAGAATATTCCATTCAGTTTCATTATAATCAGGAGAATAACTGAAATCATCCCAATCATTATCTGTATACTTGTATGTTGATGGACCTGCAACATTAACAGGAATAGAAATACCAATGACTATCCAAATTATTAAATTATAAATTCCGAATCTTTTCAAGAAGATTTTTAGTTTCTGATTCATATGAACACATACATTTTTCTTGAACATTAAATATGTTCTATTTATTTTTTCTCAAGACTTAGATACAAACAAAGAATTCTTTAGATGCATATAATGCGCATAGTAGGGGGGAATTACACTAGAATATAAGAGATTTTTTCTTAGAATATTCAAGATTTAAGGTGGACACCTAATGGATAGTATCAAAGATGTAATAATTGATGAGCTAGAAGAGAGATTAGTAGGAATCTTAAGCAATTGGTTTAGTAAAAAGACAACTGAAGCAGAAGATAAAGCAAATAGAGAAGAACTTGATAAGATTCTACAAAGAGCTGATGAAGTTATAAGTAGATTCTAATAATTTCGTCTTAATATTCTAACTGATAGGATCTTCTGGGAATTTTCCGAAACTTAAGCACAACTCCCACAATAAAACTTTAGCTTGCTCATTGAGATAATCATAGGGAGATACATGTTGTCTTTTTCCCCATAAGGTGTGATTTGTGATTGTCCAGTGAATATGGGGGAATTCTGATCCTGGAATTGGATTAAGAATACCAAGAGATTGGTTAACAGCTACAGTATCTCCAGTTTTTACTGAAATCGAAAGCATTTGATCATCTATAACAGATTCCTCTGTTGTCCATGGTTCAAAAGCTATAAACATTGTCCACTTAGCATTGATTTTGATATTTACATCTATAATCCAATATCCATTTGACATCATGTGTTTATTGACATTAGTTATCTTACCTGATATTGGTGCAAAAATTACAGTATTTGTTTCTAATTTAAAATCAAAACCAATGTGTGATTGAGTGGATCTATTATCATGAAATACTTGAACTCCAGTAACATCTTCTAAATTATGAACTGGTAAAGAAAATAAAGGTGTTTCAGCTAATGAAAAAACAATAGAAAATCCTGCGAATATGCAACCTGTTGTAATTCCGGCAAAAATAATAAAAAAGAGTATTATTTTACCTTTCTTCATTGCTTTCACTCAACCTTCTTTCTATCTTTTATTTTCTTCTTAATTTTTGGAACGAAAAATCTTAACACCTCTACTACGATAAAAGCCCCATAAACATAAACTAAGAATACTGTAAGTTGAGCTCCATATGCTTCACTTGAGTACATTTCTTTAAACATTTCACCAAATTTGATAAGAGGGAATCCTATAATATATGTTGGATTTATCTTGTGATCCACATCATAAGGTGATGCTATTCCAGTAAAAATAAAATCTGTCCTTTTCGCTTTTAATTCATCAAATATTGCTTGTTCTGAAAATTCTGAAACATTTAGAGTTGTCCATGCATAAACAGGTTCAGCATGATGCATATCAGATCCTGTAATGATACCTACATTATTATCCAAACAGAAATAATATGATTCATTATCAAACTCATTCTCATTTATAACTTCTATATAATCGACTCCCCAATCATAAAATTGTTGTCTAGAAGGTTGATCTCTACAGAAACTTTGTGACCAAAGATAATGGTTAACAACTACTAAACCACCTATAGAATGTGTTAATGAGATAAGATTTTGTATCTCTGCATCAGAAGGAGTATATGTAGAACTTTTAGAAGTAAGAAGAGTTTCCCAATCTTCTTCAGTTGTATCAGGTGGAACTATCACATTAAGATGACATTTATCTGTTGTCCATTCCATTCCTACTAGAACCTTGATTGTATCATTATACTCTTCTCTGGCAATTTGTCTGATTTCATTTATTCCATCAAATGTGTTATGATCAGTTAATACCATAGCATTGAAACCTAGAGAGACATGCCATAAAATATTTTGACGAGGAGTAAGATGACCATCTGAATATTTTGTGTGAGAATGTCCATCAAGTAAAACATTCCAGCGACTCTCATTATAATTTGGTTTAAAGGAGAAATCGTCCCAATCAGAATCAGTATAAGAATACTTATGAGGACCGCTGAATAAGAGAGGAACTGAAATACCAATTAATCCCCAGAGGACAATATTAAGGATAACAAATCTTAATGCTAGTTTCTTCAAATACTTCCAATTCATAGAACTAAAGTATTTTAGTTCCTTTTAAATCTTAATTTTGGAATCAAAGCTGGAGTGTTCTTTTTGTACTCTTCATAATCCTCTTGTCCTCCCCACTTCTTGTCTGCTCTCTTTTCTAACATTGATACTCCACTGATTAATGTTAATTGTAATATTATATATACTGGGGAAATTAATGCTACAAATCTCCAAGTTGCAAGAGTTGGTAAT
>JAEOTE010000058.1 GCA_016839945.1 Candidatus Heimdallarchaeota archaeon
CTCTTGATAGTTTTATAGCTAGAACACCTAGAAATTGAAAAACTCCTGCTTCATCTGATATTTGTACTATAAACATCAAACTAACAATCAAAATTAAAGAGTGTAGATTGACAAAACCATCATCTGGGGTTCCAAATAACAATTCTACCATTACAGAGAAATCCTTATTTTCTATGAAAACCAAAACAAAGTAAGAAATCACGGCTGCTGTTAAAGAGGCTATAGCTCTGTTCAATTTATTTGAAAATATCAGAATTACTACAATAAGGAAGCATAGAATAATTATTATTTTACTTGCTAGAATCTTTGACACCTCACTGTAGTTCGATAATTGTATTGGATTCCTTAAATGAATTAGCTTTTAAAAAAGTTAGGGATTAATTAATTCTAAAATATGTCGGAATAACGATAATATGAAAATAGAGATTGGAATGAAATAAGAAGCTGGATAAAAAAAGTTAGAGAGGTTTTTTTTCATTAGCTGATAATATCTCCTTACAAACAGAATTATAAATTAAAAGCTTAAACTATTAATTGTGATTCAAGTTTATGTTTGAAGTTGAGCAAAAAACAATTAATTGGTTATTAAAAAACAATAATCAACCTGTGAAATACTTAACTCAAATAAAGATATTAGATATCGATGAACAAGATAAGACTGTTTTATCTTCTAAGAATCAAATCATGAATTATCAACCAATTAAAGAAATTCTGGAAAACCAAATAGATAATAGATACTGGTTTGATGCAAAAAAAGATCAGAATTACAAGAAATATTTAGGAACTTTTTGGCAGTTAATCTTTCTCTATGAGTTAAATGCTTTAAGCAATATACAAATCGAAAATGCAATTGAGCATATTTTTTCTACTGGTCAAGCTCCAAATGGTGGATTTTCTGTAACTGGCACAAATAGTGGAGTAATAACTTGTCTTACATCAAATATTCTTCGAGCATTAATCCATTTTAACTATCTAAATGATGATAGAACTCAAGCAGCATTGGAACATTTAATGTCTGATTATGTTGACAAAGAAGGATATATCCGTTGTAGAATGTATGGTCTGGCAAGTAGTTGTTATATGACTATACCAAAGATTCTCCACGCTTTAACTGCTATCCCCTCGAAAGAACGTACTCCACGCGTAAAGAAGGGAATTGATTTGTGTGTGAAACTACTTTTAGAAAATCAAATTTACAAGTATGTTCCAGAAAAGAATAGAGAATGGTTGAAATATGCAAATGAGAAAAAATTGAAAGGCAGTCAATTTTTTGAAGAGAGAAAAGAATTCCTTGAAAAAAATCTTTCAATGAAGAAAGTAGAAAAAGCTGGTTGGATGAAATTTGGTTTTCCACTTAATTATAATTCAGATGTGCTAGATGTTATGAGATCTTTAGTTTCTGCTGATGTAAAATACTCCTCTGAGATGGATTCAGCTTTAGAATTAATAAAAAACAAGCATAGAAAGGGAAAGTGGATTAATGAGAAACAGTATAAATCACCAATGTACACACAAATAGAACTTTATAAAGAAAAAAGTAAATGGATTACATTACATGCTTTAACAGTTCTGAAGCATTTTAAAGGATTAAAAATTATTTCATAAAATATATTGGCATTTTAAAATATTATTTTCAATTAATCAAAGAAAAAATATCATCTTTTAAGCTTTGCTTTATAGTAATTACTGTTGAAAACAACATATTATCTGTACTTTATATTAATTAATTATAGATTCTTCACATTATTATTTAATACTATTTATAAGTATTTGTTAAGATATATACTATTAAAAGAATAACTATTTAAAGATACGAATAATTATATAATTGACTGGCTATAATACTAATGTACAGGGAATATCTCTATTGAAAAAATACTTCTTTTGGGATATTTATATATTAAAATCAATCTCTTTAGTTAGAAAAGTTTTAACTACAGAAGATAAAGAATGCTTCTTACTTAACCACTAATTCAATTCAGAGACAATTACCAAGTGAAAACAATGTATAAGGATACAATATGCACTGAAAATCATCATTACATAGAATTAGTGTATAGATTCGGTTTTTTTACGAGAACAGCTGTTTGTATTCTAAAATCACCCCTCTTGCTTAAACCAAAGTGGGTGATTAGATGAATATTGCTGTGATAGGAGCTGGATGTGGAGGTCAAGCTATTGCAGGTTATCTAGCAGCTAAAGGAAATGAGGTTAATCTTTACAATAGATCCATAGATAGAATTCGTCTACTTCTGAAAAAAAAGGAAATTGAATTAAAAGGTGAAATACAAACAAAAGGAAAATTAAATCTAGTTACAACAAATATTTCAAAAGCTGTGAGAGGGACAGAATTGATTATGGTAGTTACTACAGCTAATGGACATTATGATATTGCGTCTGCATTAGCTCCACACCTTCAAGACGGACAAATAATTGTTCTAAACCCTGGAAGAACTTTTGGTAGTTTAGAATTTATGAACACACTTTTAGAAAAAGGTTTAGATGCAGATGTCACTATAGCAGAAGCTAATACTTTAATCTATGCTACAAGGATTATAAAACCTGGTTTAAGTGATGTTAAAGGAATTAAGAATTCTGTTTCTGTATCAGTTATTCCTAATCATCGCACTTCTTATGTAGTTTCTATATTGAATGAAAATTATCCACAATTTTATGGGACAAAGAGCTTTTTATCAACAAGTTTAGGAAATATTGGAGCAGTATTCCATCCTACTATAACTCTGTTAAACAGAGAGAAAATAATTAGGAAAGAAACATTTGATTTCTACAGAGACGGAGCTACAAGAGAAGTAGTTGATTATATGAAACAAGTTGACAATGAAAGACGAACTCTCGCTAGAAAGTTTGGAGTAAATGTTCAATCAATAAGAGAATGGTTGTGTGAAAGATATAGTCTTCCAGACTCAAATCTTTTTGATGCTTTACATAACAATCCTTTTTATGCAGGATTAGCAGCTCCTACAACTTTCGATATGAGATATTTAACAGAAGACATTCCTACAGGTCTTGTACCCTTTTCTGAGCTTGGTAAATCAGTAAGGATTGATACAAATTGTATTGATGATTTGATAAGTAAAGCTTCAATGGAACTGAAGGTTGACTTTAGAAGTCAAGGAAGAAATTTAAAAAGGTTAGGACTTGATGCTAGCACAATTTTTGAAGATTTAAGAAGAGTGTCTGAACTTGAAACACTAACAGAATATAAAGCTGCAGTTGGAGCTTCCGTTGGAGGAGATTAAATGAAAAAAATACTTGGAGCTTGTGTTGGAGATTGCGTTCATATTGCAGGAATTCATAGATTTTTACAATTAGCAGAAAAACAAGGATATGAAACAATTTTCTTGGGACCTGCTGTAGAAACTGAACAACTCATTAATGCAATTAGAGAACATAATCCTGACATAGTAGGTTTGAGTTATAGATTGACTCCAAAAGCAGGAATTAAAATTCTAAAGCAATTGAAAAGAAGAATTATTGAAGAAGGATTAAATGAAAGAGAATTTATTCTAGGAGGTTTACCTGAACTTGTTCAAAGCGAAAAACAAGATGGTTTTTTTAGTGTTTATTTTAAAGGAGATGATGCAGAACAAGCAATAGCTTATCTTAAAGGTGGGATTGTTGAAGCTAAAGATAGGATACCTACTCAAAATATCATAGATAGGATAGAATCTAAAAGTCCTTATCCTGTTTTAAGGCATCATTTTGGATTATCTTCATTAGAAGAGACAGTTGGGGGAATTAAGAAAATTGCTGAAAGTAGATGTCTGGATGTAATCTCTTTAGGTACTGATCAAAATACACAAGCACATTTTTTCCATCCTGAAAGAATGAGTATTGGTGAAGGTGCTGGAGGAGTTCCTGTAAGATCAAAAGAAGATTTTGAATTGCTATTTCAAGCTTCAAGAAGAGGAAATTATCCTTTGATGAGAACCTATGCTGGAACCGATGATCTGATCAAATTAGCTCAGCTTTATGTTAACACAATAAATAACGCTTGGGCTGCAATACCTGTTTTTTGGTACAATCAAATGGATGGAAGAGGTCCAATGGATTTAGAAACTTCAATACAAGCTCATCTTGATGCAATAAAATGGCATGCGAAAAGAGATATTCCTGTTGAAATTCTTGAATCACATCAATGGTCAATGAGAGATGCTAAGGATGAGATAGCAATCGCTGCAGGATTTTTAGGAGCATACATATGTAAAGAATTGGGAGTTAGAACATTTATTTCACAATATATGTTTAATACACCTCCTCAAACAAATCAAAGAGATGACTTAGCAAAAATGCTTGCTCAAAAAGAAATGATTGAATCGCTGCAGGATGATAATTTTGTAGTTTTTACTCAAACAAGAACAGGTTTGTTTAGTTATCCTATCGATTTAGACATGGCAAAAGGGCAACTTGCTCAATCAGTTATGCTACAAATGCAACTCAAACCACATATTGTTCATGTTGTTAGTTATAGTGAAGCAAATCATGCAGCTACACCAGGGAATGTTATTGAGAGTTGTAAAATCGCCAAACAAGTAATTACGAAATGTCTAGAAGGTCAACCTTCAATGATCTGGGATCCTTATGTTCTAGAGAGAAAACAAGAACTAATTGAAAAAGCAAATTTCATTATTAATGCAATAAAATCAAAAGGATCATTATTGGATGCTAATGTTCTATATCAAAGTGTAGAAAGCGGATTATTGCATGCTCCTCAGCTTGATTCTTATAGAAGCAAAAAAATAGGAGAAATCTATTTGCATTAGTCTACTTTTTTCTACGATATGCACAATTTATCATATCACAAGTTTCACAATCTCTTACACCTAAATCCCTGTCTACTTCTGTTCCAATGTTGAATGCAAATGAAACTGATTTTACAGGTTTCATCATCATCGACACGCTTAATGTAACATCAATAAATTCTGTTGGTAATGAATTAAAAATTAATTGTTGCCCTTCCTCTAAAACCCATTGACAATAACCTGGACTAAATCTGCAAGTCACTTCTTTGTCTTTTATTTGTTTCTTGATTTCTTCCAATATGATTTGATTAAACTGCTCTGCTGTTTCTTCTGCTGCATGAGATGCTATAGCATCTAGAATGACGCCTTTAGCTAATTCCCCCTCATCCATAATGCTCGATATTTTATCCTCTAACTCCTTTCCAATTGTACATACAGCAATAACAGTTTTTTCTGATTTTCTAAAAAGAAATTGAGGTTGCAGCTCTTTACTATCAAATAAATCATAAACTCCCATAGGTTGTATGAGTTCCAATGCTTTCTCTTTCATATGATTGATATCATCAACCATCTTTTGTGTTGGTTTCTTGTTCATAGATTTCTTACTTTGTAAAAACCTGATAATTTCCTCGTTATCAAGTGTAATTGCAATATTTTCAAGGATCCTCATCAGGCTACTCCTTAATTTGTTGATTTATTTTTTCAATAAACTCTGGTCTTGTTCCACAACATCCACCAACAATTCTCGCCCCATTTTTTACCATTTGTTTAATATCCTTAGCAAAGCCTTCTGGTGTAGCTTGGTAGACTGTTTTTCCCTTGATTAATTCAGGTTTTCCAGCATTTGGTTTTGCTATTATAGGCAAACTAGTATGTTGTTTAATTTCAGATATCAAATCAACCATTTCTTCACTACTAATGGTACAATTAGCACCTATTGCATCTACTCCTAAATCTTGAAGCGAGATGGTACATTCTTCTACTGAATTTCCCATAATAGTAAAATATCCTCTCTTTGTTTTTTGATAGGAAATAGATGCGAATATTGGAACTTTGGAAACTTCTTTTACAGCTTTTACTGCAGCTTCAGCTTCTTTGAGATCAACCATTGTTTCAATAAAAAATAAGTCTACTCCTGCTTTAGTCAAAATCTCTGCTTGCTCAAGAAAGTTTTCTTCAAAACCTTCAATTGTTCCATCTCCCACTGGTGGAAGAAAGACTCCAGATGGACCTATATCTCCAGCAATATAACATTTTTCTGGACAAACTTGTCTAGCTATTTCTACAGCTTTTCTGTTATAATCCTCAATACTGCTGCCATGTTTATGTGCCATTAATTTTAATCCGGATCCACCAAACGTATTAGTAAGAACAACATCTGAGCCTGCATCAAAATATCCTTTGTGAACATTTTGAACCTTTTCAGAATTAGATACATTCCACATTTCAGGAGGAGTTCCTGGTGGTAAACCTTGATCCATCAATAAAGAACCCATTGCTCCATCTAGAAGAACTACTCGTTCTTCAATCAAATCAAGAATGGTTCTCTTATTTTGCAGAAAGAAACCTCCTTACAATCCTAATAGATTTCTTGCTAATTTAACAGCACTAATGGCATTTTCTGCAGTTCCATCAGCTCCAATCTCCTCAGTCCATTTCTTTGAAACAGGAGCACCACCAATTAGAACTTTAAACTTATCACGGATGTTCTTTTCTTCTAGAGTATCTATTAACCTCTTTTGACCAACCATTGTTGTAGTAAGAAGTGCAGAGATACAAATAATGTCTGCATTGACTTCTAAAGCTTTATCGATAAAAGTGGATATAGGAACATCTGCACCAAGATCATGAACATCAAATCCTTCAGCTGAAAGCATTGAAGCTACGAGAGTTTTACCAATATCATGGATATCTCCTTCAATGGTTCCTATTACAATTCTACCTAGTGATCTGTCTTCCTTACCTTCAGAAATAATGGGATCGAAAATCGTCATGGCAGCTTTCATAGCTTCAGCACTTCTCATAAGTTCTGGCAAGAAGAATTCTCCTTCTTCGAAAAGATCTCCTGCTTCTCTGATAGCTAAAGAAAAAGCATCTATTGCAGCATTGATGTCAAGATTATCGGTAACAGCTTTTTGAGCAAGATTTTTAGATAAATCTATGTCTCCTGCTAAAATTGCGTCTTTACATTTTTCTGGGAAACTCATTGTGTGTCAAATTATCTCAGATTATGAGGATAAAAAAGTTTGCTCTTAAAAATGATCATTTCTTTTTATTTTCTTCATGACACGTTTTGATGGTCCAATCTATTAATGGTTTAAGAGCTTGAGATAATTGCTCTCCTTTTTCAGATAAGGCGTATTCAACTTTTGGAGGTATCTCTGGATAAATCTCACGTTCTAAAATCCCTTCTTCAGATAATTCTGTTAAACGAGCTGAAAGTGTTGCGTCACTGATTTTATTCTTTTTCCATCCTCTATGAAGCAACTCCCTTAAATCATTATAGCGAACTTTTTTACCATCACTTAGGACTTTAATTAGCTGTATACTCCATTTTTTCCCAATTAGATTCAATACTCGTTGAGCGGGTATAAAACATGGAGATCCTATTTGGTTATGAGCACAACTCTCTTTGGTTTTATTCATTTTACTTCACACTATCTGAGTTACTTAAGAAACTATTAGAGAGACTTTATATATAAATACTTTCATATCTAAAGTAATAACACTTTAAAAACTAAAGCAAGGTGAGAAAATGAAAGAAGATTGCAAAGGAAAACATCGAAAGTGCGGTGAATTTACCGGAGATGAAGATAAAGAAACAAAGCTCAAACATCTAAAAGAATGCAAAGAAGATTTGCTAAAAAAGATAAAAGATATTGATGAAGCAATAAATAAGTTAGAGAGTTAAATCTCCTTCTTATTCTTTTTTGAAAGTATTTGTTAATTCTTAAAAATGGGAAATAGTTCAAGTTCATCTATCAATATTCTAGCAACTCAAGAATCCTCTTCTTAGCTTCAAGATATTTCTCTACTTGGTTAGAATTACTAAAGAAACCTGCAGCTGTCATACCTATGAATATCTTGTAGCACAATAACCTATAATCGTAATTTTCAAAATCTATTTTTTTATCATCTTCAAACATTTTCTTGTAGAGCTTAGCATAATGATTTTCTTCTCTTATTTGCCAGAAATCTAACCAAGCAATATCATATGCAAAATCACCAAATAATGAATGTTCCCAATCAAAGACAGCTGATATGTCTCCATTAATATCTACCAGAACATTATCATAACCATAATCACCATGAACCAAATATCGGTGTTTTGAACAAAATTGAACTAGCTCTTGGATTCTTTTTGATCCTTTAATGTAAAGATCTTTTTCAAAAATTCCAGTAGAAAATCTCTTGTTTGTGTAGATTCTTAATCCTTCTATAACATCTAAAATATGTTCACTCATAGAATCGAGTTTTGCTTCTTGCAAGTTTGACCAATTTCCATACCCTCTTGTTTTTGAAATTTCAATGGAATGAATATTGTGTAGCATTCGAGCTAAATTATCATCCGCTTTCTCACTTCTTTCTTGAGGAAAAAGATGAGAATTTACTCCAGTAGCTTTTTCAACAATACAGTAAAGTATCCTCCTTTTCTTTTCAAAACCAAAAATTCCTTTTTCAACAATATTTGGAATTGGAATTGTATTATCTCTTGATTTTACATACTCATATGCAAGAAGCTCTTTTTGGAAAGGATTCTTTCCTGTAGTACTTGCCTTAGTTTTCCTAATTTTAATTACATAACTTCCTTTCTCATCATCAAAGGAAAAAACTTGAGACAACTCTCCTCCTTTCAAGAATTCTAGATTCTTTATTTCAGAACTGAAATTTTCCGTGAGGAATTGTCTAACATCTCCAATCTCAATTGATGTTTTTGCCTTTGACATTAAAGATTCAACTCCATTAAGAGATTTAATTCTTTTGTTGAATATTTTACGGAATAAATATAAGTCTAATATCAATTATGTTATTTTGTGATTATAATGAACAATGAAAAGAGAAAAATCCTTTCAATTAGCACTCTTCTTTTAATCTTCTGCATCTTATACACTGTTCCTGAAATCAATGTTTCTGGAGATATTCTTCTCGATTCTTGGACTTGGGCGGCAGGTAGTAATTTAGATGATCAATTCCCAACATATGGAACAAAAGGAGAAGAAGATCCAAGCAATGATCCTGGAGGAAGACAAGGATGTGCTACTTGGATAGATGATGAAGGAAATTACTGGGTGTTTGGTGGTCTTGGTTATGATAGTGGGAACGATTTTGGGCTTCTAAACGATTTATGGAGATACAATATAACAAGTCATCAATGGGCATGGATAACTGGCTCAAATTTAATTAATCAACCTAGTATTTATGGTGCCAAAGGCGTTTTCCATGAAAATAATCAACCAGTTTGTAGATATGAATGTACATCATTCAAGGATAATGATGGTCATTTTTGGCTTTTTGGTGGATCTACAACAGGAGGTGCTTATAGAGGAGATTTGTGGTGCTATAACACAACATTAAATGCTTGGGCTTGGATTGCAGGAAGCGACACAGATGACGATCCTGGAAGTTATGGAATATACAGAATTTTTGATGTGAATAACTTACCTCCAGCTAGAACAATATGTTGTTCATGGGTAGATAGTAATAATCTATTCTATATCTTTGGAGGTCAAGCTCCTGGTTCAGCTTATTTCAACGATTTATGGTGCTATAACTCGTCACTTCTGCATTGGGCATGGATATCAGGTAATAATGCAACAAATGAGAATGGTGTTTATGGACTTAAAGGAATAGAAGATACTTCAAATCATCCTGGAGCAAGAAACATATTCACATCTTGGAAATCTACTGATGACTATTTGTGGTTGTTTGGAGGATGGGGTAGAAGCTGGACTGGAGCAACTGGAAGATTGAACGATTTATGGAGATACAATAAAACAACAGATATGTGGGCTTGGATGTCCGGAAGTAATGCTACAAACGATTTAGGAAACTGGGGTACTAAGGGTGTTCCTCATGATCTTAATCAACCAAGAGCGAGATATCTAGCTGCATCTTGTGTTGATAGCAACGGTAATTTTCTACTATATGGAGGTAATTCTCCAGATACTTCTATGTTAAACGATCTTTGGAGATATGATTTGAGTTTAGGTCAATGGGTTTGGATATCAGGGAACAGTTCAACAAGCGTTATAGGACTATATGGAACTAAAGGAGTAGCCAACACAAGTACTTATCCTGGGTCTAGACAAAGAGCCTCTATGAATTGTGATGATAGTGGTTACATTTGGGTATTCGGAGGATATGGTGTTAGTAGCATAGGAGATTTAGGTTTACTAAGTGATTTGTGGATGTACACTCCTGCAGATTTAGTTATTATTAATGAATACAATAACGTACAAAACATACTTCTATTCTTTTTGGGAACCTTAACAGTTAGTCTAGTATTTACAAGAAAGAGAAGGAAAAAATAACCTCTCTTCCTCAATTTTTTCATTAGATTTAACAATCAAAAGTAAATTTATCTCCAACCATGAAAGGTTTAACGATTTCTTTCCCAAATCGTTTAGTAAAGAAATCTATAGCTTTTTTGCCTGTACAGTGACTAAGATAAAGTAGAGGTTTATTGTAATCATCCTCCAGTTTTTTCGCTACATATTCCAGATCAGATTCTTCTTCAAAAGCAACAAGATGAGTTCCACCTATTATAGATTTTATTTCACTATCTGGGTAAAATTCTTTAGCTCTAGCACAAATATTCAAGATGCCTGAATGACCACACCCGAAAATAATGACAATCCCTTCCTTAGTTTTAAGCACAAGTGAAAGATCATCTAATTGATTATCTGAAACGTATTTTTTTCCTTCTTTGATTTTAAGTTTATCAACAGTACAGGCTTTTTCTTTCCTATCAGAGATAGAAATTTCTCCAGTTGTTTTCAAGAAAGGTGTGATTTCATAAGGATCAGTAGTAGGTTCAAGAATAATCTTATCTTTTAAAGATTTAGGAAGTTTTGGAAAACCAAAATTATACATACGAAATTTGATTAATGCTGGAATTGTCAATAAAAAATTTGCAATTCTTCTCTTACGAAAAGCATGAGGATGAGCAACAATCTTAAGTTTTTTAGAACTATCTCTAGATCGCAAAAAAGCTCCTAAACCTGTAGTATGATCCCAATGACCATGACTAAGAATAAGCATCTCTATTTCATCTGGATTTATTTCAAGGAGCTTCATGTGATGCATCAATATATTTTGCTGATCTCCTACATCAAACAAAATCTTCCTTCCTTCTAATTCTAATAAATAAGATAACGTGTTTGTTGGAAAGAAATCACTGTTAATTTTTACAGTATTATCCATAACATTAGTAAGTGTAACTTTCATATAATTCAATTAAGTTTGATAATAATATTATTTAACTTTTAGTCTCAAGATATATATTTTCAATTGGGTGTGGTCTTCCTCTACAAATAGAAAGATCTTCTATACAAAATTCTAAATTAAGATTTTTCAATGTCTCTTCTTTTGGTACTCCGTCTTCTCTAAATCCAGTGTATTTGTAATAACCTTGAATCATCTCTTCTGCAGGCAAAGAAACACCTTTCAATGGGCCTTTCTTCAATGGTGGATCCCCTACAAGTCTTTTTGGGATTTCGTGCCTAATAGCTCCCTCTCGAGCATTAAACATTTGACGTAAGGTTTGTATTCTCCAACCAATTGCTATAAATTCTTCAGGAGTAATTTTCCATCCAAACACACTTTTTATTAACTCAAACAATGGGTATTCTCCACAAGCTAAGGAATAGGAACATAATCCTAATGCATTAAAAGTTTGAGTGAACTTCACAGCCTCTGCATGGTTTTTACTGGTTACTTCCATGTTCCTGTTAGCTTTAAACTTGAATGCTTTAGTAAATCGTGCAACAGGGTGTAACAACAAAGTATCAATACCTCCAGCAGTATGTCTTCCTGGTGTTGGATCAGCTACATAAGTTGCAGTAAACCAATTAATATATCTAGGATCATGCATAGGTACCTCCGAACCACCAGTATTCATAGCATAAGGTTTAGATCCTTCTATTTTTTGAGAAGCAGCCCATGTTCCATCTGCTAATAAATCTCCAATTCCCTCACGATTAACCATCATCTCTAGTAAAGGAAAAATATAATCAGATTCATACCACTGTGGTAGAAATCCTTCTGGATATTTCTCACATTTAAAATCCTCTTGCTTAAGCAAACCTTTCTCCACGCATTCTAATACATAGCTAAGAGTGACTCCAGTGGATATTGAATCTAAACCTTGACGATTAAGGTAATCATTAATTTGAATCATTAAAATAGGATCGTCATTTAATATGTTGCTGCTAATAGAAGCAAGTGTTTCATATTCGGGTTTATGAGAATCCTTAATGCCAATCTCAGGAACTGAAATCTTCTTGCCACAACGTAATGGACACCCATAACAACCATAAGGTTGAGTCTCGATTGAAGAAAGTTTTTTTGCAACTTTTTTCAAAGCTTTTTCTTTAGGATAATCAACAAAACTGATCCCATCAAAGTTCTTCACTGAAGCATCCCCTACAGCTATTGATATTGGAAGAGTGAAACCTGTTCCATATCGATGTAAGTAATTTGCTGAGAGAGCTTCTGCTTTGATACCAGGAGTTTTCATAACCATCTGAACACTGTTACCAAAGCTCATTTTCATTAACCTCATGAGTTCACCAAATTGAGGTACTGTTTTGAGACCATTACCAAGCAAATCTCTGCTTAACATTTTCTTCATTTTATCTCGATAATCATTAGACAGAGAAAAAGATGTTTCTTTATCAGCTAGATTAAGTTGAGTTTTACCTTTCAGACAGATAGCTTTCAATTTCTTTGAACCCATTACTGCTCCGAGGCCACTTCGTGCAGCAATACGACCATAATCATTGACAATCCCAGTAATTAGGGATTTATTTTCTGCTGCTACTCCAATAGTAACGACATTGACGTTTTTGCCATGCTTTTCTTTCAACAAATCTTCTGTTTCGAAAGAATCCTTCCCCCAAATTTCTGAAGCATCCTTCAATTCCTTAGTTTCTTGATCAATGTATAAGTAAACAGGTTTTTCTGATAATCCTGTTACAAAAATAGCATCATAGCCTGCACGTTTAATGGCAGGACCAAAATATCCTCCAGAATTACTATCACCCCAACCCCCATTGCAAAAATCTCCATCAACAGTTATACCTTTGCCTGTTAAAGGACTCTTACCGCATGCCATCCATCTACCAGTAAAAGGAGCAATTGTTCCAGTGAGTAATCCTGGACAAAAACCAAGTATATTGTCTGGACCTAAAGGATCACAATGAGATTTAATTCTCGAATAAATATAGTAAACTCCTAGTCCATATCCTCCTAAAAAGCTACGGTAAATTTCATCTGAGGGAAACTCTTCTTGAATCTCTCCAGTAGTGAGATTTATCCAGAGTATTTTACCTGTGTAACCATAGGGATATTTCATCAGTATATAATATAGTAAGAAAAGCAATAAGAAGTCAGATGAAACGTTAATAGTTAGTTTTAGAAGTTGATACAATAAAATAGAAGAGAAGAAAAAATGGTTGCAAAAGAAGATATAAAAAGCATTCAAAAATAGGGAAGGTGCAATAAGATTTTATTTAATAGGATTAGAAAGATATGTTAGAAAAAAGAACACTTGGAAAGACAAACATTAAGGTGTCACCAATAGGAATTGGTGTAATGATGTGGATGGGCGGAAGAGGTTTGATTGGACGTATTGCACCTGATGTTTCTGATGTGGTTAAGAATGATATAATCAAAGAATCATTTGCTGGAGGAATCAATTTCTTCGATACTGCTGAATTTTATGGTTTTGGTAGATCTGAAACTAATTTGGCTAATGCATTGAAAGCAAACAATGTTGAAGATAAAGATGTAGTTATTGGTACAAAATGGGCTCCTGTTCTTAGAAGAGCTAGAAACATGCGAAGAACTATTAATAATAGAATCAACTATCTTGGAGGTTATGCTATAGATCTCTATATGATTCATCAACCTATCAGCTTCTCTTCGATCAAAACTGAAATGAAAGAACTTGCAAGACTTTTGGAGAACAAAAAAATTAGATCTGTAGGAATAAGCAACTATAATGCCAAACAGATGCGTACAGCTCATGAAGAATTAGAGAAGCTTGGTATCCCCTTAGCTGCTAATCAAGTTCATTACAGTCTTGTAAGGAGAAATATAGAAACAGATTGTATACTAGATACTGCTAAAGAGCTAGGTGTAACAATTACTGCTTATACTCCGCTTGCTGGAGGACTATTGACTGGTAAACTCCACAACAATCCAGAAGCTTTGAAGAACAAATCATCAATGTATCGAATGGTTGCTAAAAGAAATTTGGAAGAGAGTATTCCTTTAGTTGAGACTTTAACTGAAATAGCTAAAACACATGACGTTCTTCCAGGTCAGGTTGCGCTCAATTGGTTGGTCAACTATCATGGAGATACTGTTATAACCATTCCAGGTGCGACAAAAGCTTACCAAGCTAAGGAAGCAGCTGGAGCAATGACTTTCGAGTTAAGTAAAGCAGAATTAGATGAGATAGCTGATATCTCAGAAAGGTTTCTTTAAGATCCTTTTTTCTTTCTCTTTTTCATTTTCATCGTTTAAGACAAATAATATATATCACAAGTATTTGGTTTCTAATGCTAAAGAATTACTTTAAGCTAGGTGACAATGAAATTGACTCAAGAATTTGACCTAGGTGATGACACCGAAGATATTATTGGTCGTGGAACATGGATTGACAAAATAGCTCTCGATGTCATAGAAAGAAAAGATAAACTTGAAGGAGATCATCCTACTCTTATCAGAACTGAAAGTGGTCTAGGAGCATCTGGTTTTCCGCATATAGGTTCTTTTGCTGATGCTTCAAGAGGATATGCATTCAAACTAGCTATTGAGGAGCAAGGAAGAGAATCTGAATTTATTCCATTTGCAGATGATATGGATGGTCTTAGAAAAGTACCTGTAGGAACTCCTCCAGAATTGGAAGAGCATTTAGGGAAACCAGTCAGTACAATTCCAGATCCCTGGGGATGTCATAAGAGCTATGGAGAGCACATGTCTACTTTGTTACTCGAATCTTTAGAAGATGCAGGGATTGAATTTAATGCTCAGTCAGCTTACAAGCTCTACACATCTGGCAAATTAGCACCAAATGTTAAAAAGATATTATCCAATGCTAAACTTGCAGGCGAAATAATTAAAGAAATAACAGATCAAGACAAATATCTTGAAGTTTTACCTTATAATCCAATTTGTGAAAATTGTGGAAGAATCTACACTACACAAGCAATCAATTTTGATGAAAAGAAGGGATTAGTTGAATATATCTGTGGTGGAGAAGAAATTGGTGGTAGAAAGTATGAAGGTTGTAACCATAGAGGTTGGTCCGATATATCTAAAGGTGAAGGAAAACTAACTTGGAAGGTTGAATTCGCAGCAAGATGGGATTTACTGCAAATTGATTTTGAAGCTTTTGGAAAAGATATCTTTGAATCAGTTATGTGTAACGACAGAGTTTGTAAGGAGATACTCGGATATGAACCACCTGCACATGCACGTTATGAAGTGTTCTTAGATAAAGGAGGTGCAAAAATATCCAAATCTAAAGGAAATGTTATTACACCACAGGATTGGTTAAAATATGGTTCAGCTCAGTCACTAGCTTTACTAACATACAAAAGAATGACTGGTACTCGATCTTTAGCAATTGATGACATACCAATTTATATGAAAGAAATGGATTACTTGGAAGATGTTTACTTCAATAAAATTAAAGAAAGTAATCCAGCTCGAAAGAGAAAATTAACTGGTCTATATGAATACTGCTGGCATCTTAAACCACCAGAGAATCCAACATTGCAAGTTCCTTATAATTTAATAGTAAATCTTGTAGCTGTTGCTCCTGAGAAATCTCGAGAAGAATTTCTTGAATCTAGATTGATGGAATATGGATATCTAAAGGATGGTGCAAAACTTAGTGATATTAAAGATAGATGTGATTATGCTACAAATTGGGTAAATGATTTCAAGAGTGTAGAAGATATCAAAATAGATTTGATTAATGAACAAAAAGCAGCAATTAAAACTTTGACAGAATCTCTTAAAGGATTAGAAGAAGCTGATGCAATTCAAAACGCAATCTTTGAAACAGCAAAAAGTCATGACATTAAACCAAGAGATTTCTTCAAGCTATTATACCAAATATTACTTAATACTGATCGGGGACCAAAACTAGGACCCTATATCCATACAATTGGAGTAGATCATGTAATTAAAACATTAAATAAGAACCTAGAATAAAAGAAAGGAAGAAAGATTAAATTTGGATTGAAAACAATTTTCTTGAGCTATCTGCTTCTTCAAATTGTACATCTGCCAATCTCTCTTTTTTGATATCAGAAAATGTTTCATCCAGTTTAACGATTTCAATTTTCTTAGAAAGAGAAACAGGGGTTTCTTCCAGAGCTTTCAGCTCAATAGCTTGTTTTGCTAGTTTTTCCTTTTCTTGAAGTATCTTGATTTCTAATCTGCTTAGCTCTCTGTCTTCAGCAATTTTCAAAGATTGCGATAGTAGTTTTTTTGCTTTATCCACATCTAATTCCACTAAAGCTAACTGTGATTGCAGAATGAGAGATTCTGCTAGAAGTGGATAAGCGTTATTCTTTTTTGCTAAGTCATGCATCTGAATAACATACTTCTCTACTTTCTGTAGGTTCTCTTCTTTTCCTGAAATCTTTAAGTCTTTGAGAAGAAGATCACAAAGATTTAACAAAATATCATTTTGTAGCTTGTAAGGTATCTCTTCTTCCAGAAGACTTTCAAACAACACTTCAGACCTCATACGATCCTTGGAATCTTCACTTTCTTTTAAGAAGAAAGCTTCTGAAAATCTATAACGTTGATTAAGAGGTTTGTTTCTAACTTCTGTATTAATCAGCTTAAATTGATCAAGGTATTGCTGAGCTAAATCTTTCTGATCTAATTCAGTAGTGTAGTAAATTAACTGCTGAAGGATAAAAGAAATCCAAATTTTGTTCCCAATTTCTTCATATAATTGTAGACTTCTTTGAGCAAGTTCTAGTGCTTTCTGTTTTAAGCCTTTTTGCCAGTAGATAAAACTGATTTCAAAGGATAGCTGACTTATCCCTGCACTAGCTTTTAGATTTTCAGACACTTTCAACCTCTCTTCTTTA
>JAEOTE010000059.1 GCA_016839945.1 Candidatus Heimdallarchaeota archaeon
GTAAGACTCCTTCAATGAGTTTAAATTCTACTATTGATGCGATTTTAGGAGAAATTTGTAATAATTTATTTAATAACGAATTGAAAGATGCTTTAAGAGCGTTTCTCCCAGAGTACATTAAGTATTTAGCTTATAGAATAGAAACTGAAAGAAAATTAGTAGATACACTTGATAAATTAGAAGGTGTTGCTTGGAGAGATATTCCTGAAGTATTTCAATCGTATAGCCCACGTTTTGATTTAGTAGAACAAGCAGAATTTAAGTATTATATAGATTATTCAATATTGATGGCATTACCTCTCTTTTCCTCACCAGAAATCAAAGTTATGTTTGAAGAAGCTAAACATTCAATGAAAAAAAAGGATTCTGATAATGCTTTAGTAAAGATAAATTCTGCTATAGAATCGGATCCAGATAATTTAGATCTGTTGTTCCTAAATGCAATAGTGCTAAGTGTATCAAATAGACACAAAAGTGCTATTCGATTTTTGAAAGATAGAATAAAAAACTATCCAAATAAACAAGATGAGGATATTTACATTCCTTATGATTTTATAATGGTTTATTGTCATTTAAGTTTAGCAGAATTCGAAAAAGCTCTTAAAATTAGTAATAAATTAAGTGAAATTTATACTGATCATCCTTTATCATATATGACAAAAGCCTTAATATTGGGATATAAGATTGTATACCAATTAGATCTGGAGAAGATAAGAGTAGATCAAGTGTTAGATGACATCGATCAAGCAATTTTATTAGAAGATATTGATACTAATAAAGCGAAATACTACCATTTTAAGAGTCTTGTTTTAAAACAACTCAAAAAATTTGAAGATGCTCTTGAGGCGATAGATACAGCTATTGAACTTGATCCAAAACAACTCTATCTACTCTTCATGAAATACAATATTTTGGTTGATTATGATAAAATTGACGAAGTATTAGAATTAATAGACGAAGGGATTAAATTATTTCCAAAATATATTACAAAACTTATGACTCATAAAGCGTATCTTTATAAGAAAAAGCAAAATTACGATAAGGGTTTAGAAATAGCTAATGAGTTATGGGAAAAGAACCCTAAAGATCTTGATATTTTAAATAACAAGGTATACTGGCATCTTTATTGTGGTGATAAAGAAGAAGCTATAGAAACGGGAAAATTGTTAACTGAACTTGCTCCTAATGATGGTAATTATCATGATTCATTTGGGGAGGTATTAACTGAATTTGGAGAATATGAAGAAGCTATTATAATTCTTCAAAAAGCACTAGAACTTGATCCTTTAGGATGGTTCACATATAATACACATCTTCAACTAGCAAAATGTTATAAGGGAATTGGTAATTTTGATTTAGCTAAAGATAGTTTACAAACAGGAGAAAGGTCGATACATACTTGTTTCTGCGATATCAAAATGAGAGAAGAATGGAAAGAGAAAAGATTGATGTTATTAGCTGAGATAGATGATTTGGAAAAAAGGTCCTAAACACCATCAAAATTTTTTTAAACTTATGAATTTCTAAAAATATTATGGATCATGGTATCGATATATTATGTTACGTGTTTCTAAGAAAGAGAAAAAAGATAAAGTCAAGAAAGCTGTAAGAGTACAGAAGATCAAAAGAGAAAGTGATATTTTACAAAAAGTTGAGAATTTTCGAACTACTCCTTGTGGTTTTCAATATTCTGATATGATTAAACGCAGATTTAAGAGATCCTAATAACCATTAAAAAAAGAGGAAGTGTAAACATGAAGAAGACAATATTTACTTGTAATGAGAATGCAAAAATCAAGTATAAAATAAGTAATGTAATTACTGCCTGCCTAACAGGTCTTGAAACTTTCTTAAAGGATTTAGAAAAAAACTATCCAGATTCATTAACTACAATAATTAATTATTTAAATTCGAAGTATAGTAAAGAAGAAGACTTTGGTATTTCTATAGATACTGAATATGAGATCCTTGGACAATATCCTGAATTATTTAAAGGAAGTATAAATGCTACTTTATCGTTAATAAATTATAGAAAATACGAACCAGAATCCATTGATGAAGAAGCTGATATTGATGTTATAGATATCGTTCGTACTTTTAACCACTTTGAATATTTTTTCATGATTTCTTTATTAGAAATTCTGTCGCATAAAGATACAATTGAATATATTCAAAGGATAGCGGATGATGTTGCCCATTCAAGAAAAGATCCGAGCAGATATCTTGAGAATATTGAGGGAATAATTGAACGTTTTAAAGTTAATGCTGAAATATGGCAAACTCAAGATGTTGTTGCGACTATCTCTGATGATGAAAAACTACTATATAAAGTTAAGAAATGTAGATGGGCAGAAGTGTTGAAAGATTTTGATCCTGAACTTAGTTATGCGATAATGTGCTATGGTGATTTTGAGAATGCCAAAAATCTCAATCCAAATTTCATTCTTACGAGAACAAAAACAAGATTGATGGGAGATGAGTATTGTGATTTCTGTTATCATGATACACGCAAAGAAAAAGAAATTGTTCATCCTTCAGAAAAAGAATTTCAAGACTTAGGTTAGAATGAATTATTGAGAGGGACTAAACTATGAAAGAAGTCTTATGCTTTATTTATGATGGTTTTGCTGATTTTGAAACTGTACTTACTTGTTCGGTATTAAATGAAGAGGATGATTATAAAGTCATATACATCGCATATGAGAAAATACTAGTTTATAGTTCTGGAGGGCTGAAAATTAATCCAGATAAGATAGTTTCAGAAATCGAAAATATAAAAGATGTTGAGGGCTTAATAATTCCTGGAGGAGGTAAAAGGGTTCATAAACCAGAACTTGAGAAATTAATTAAAGATTTAAATGAAGAAAAGAAATTATTAGCTGCTATTTGTGCGGGACCGGAGTACCTTGCAAAAAGTGGGATATTAAGTGGTAAAAAATACACAACAACTAGACAACCCGAAGCATATGAAGAAGAAAATTTAGAAGATCCATTTCCACGAGATACGTATGTAGAAACTAGAATAGTTCAAGATGGGAACATTATTACTGCTTAAGGACATGCTTTCACAGATTTTGCTCTTAAAATTTGGGAATGGTATGATTTGTTTGATAACGAGGAAGAAAAGGAACAATTAAGAAAGGAGTTTACTCCAGTCTAAGAGAATCTAAGAAAATATAGATTTTTCATCTCTTTAGTTATAATTTTCAATTACTCGTCTTTTTCTCGGGTTGGCTCTCTTCAACTATTTGATTGAGTGATTTTTTATATATTTGGATTTGTTGGTATAATCCA
>JAEOTE010000183.1 GCA_016839945.1 Candidatus Heimdallarchaeota archaeon
ATGTACTTCATCCTCATTATTATTAATCAGTTCATTATTTTCTCTAACAACTACCTCAAATGGATAATCTGGATTTATACGAAAAGCAATAACATTATTCTCTATTCTGTTATTCTTAATCATAACTTTTTCTCCTGGTTGTTCTGGATATTTTGAAGCTCCAAGAAAAGTAACTGCATTTGAAAGTTTTTTAAAAACATTGTCTTCAATAGTTGGGTATGTATTTTTGTATATGATAATCCCATTTTCTCCTCTTGATGGATCTGGTTGTATTTCTGGGTTTTCACTATGGAAATAATTTCCTTTGATTAGGGCAGAACCACCTGCATAATCGATTACTTCATGGCCACAATTATAAACATCATTATTTAATATCTGCGGACTGAGTTGATTAGAATGACCAATACAAATACAACACGTTAAACTATTTCTAATAATATTATTAGATATAACAACATCAGAGGTCTGTTGAATCTGTACATCTCCCTGGGCATACTCAACAGTTGCATATTCTAATCTTCCGTGAGCAATACCTAATCCAAACCAATCATGAGTTGTGGGATTCTCACTTTCAGAAGTGAAAACAATCCTGTTATCAGGTGTTCCAACTGCATTCAATGTTCCTCCAATGTAAATAACGATCTTTTCTTTTTCGTAAAAAGGAGGATCCTTAGGAAAATAGGGATCAGTTATAGGCACGTCGCTTCCTTGATGCTGGTCATCAGTCAAGGCTACTTTAATCACAGTCCCAGGTAGTATTGTTATGGTTGTTCCTTCTATTGCATTTATATCACCAGTTACATGGATTGTTCCTCCCCATACTTCATCTTTGTCTATAAGACCGGTTTTAGTGCAATCACTAAGACATCCTTCATATGATTCTCCTGTTTCACATACATTATTTCCACAACAAGGCGTTATTTCAGAGTAAGAGCAATTATTATCAACACAATCATTGGTAAAACAGGTTTTATTTAGACAGTCTTCTTTAACTTCACATTCTTTTTCTTGAATGCAGCCACTAAAAAAGACAATGATGATTAGTAACACGATTAAAATCTTACTTTTCATTAATATATAACAGATTTTAATGTTTATAAAAAGTGAGGATTAATTTTCATAAAGGAGTATGTCCTTCTAGGAGTTCTATCTCAGTAATTTTGACAAAATCTCCTTCTCGTTCAATTAAAAGATTTTGTCCTGGAGCTAAGTTTACAAATTTGGAAGGACAAACAGAATAATAATATTTACCATTTTTCTCATCTGGACTAGTAACATTACCTAATTCATCCACAATTATGAGATTAGTATATCTAGGAAAGTTATTTTCATTAGTAACACCAGGAATCATATGCAGATCCAATCTTAGTGGTAATTTACCAATACTTGTATCAGTGACAAACCTAAACTGAAGATAATAGCCTGGATGAGGGTCTGCAATAGATGGACCAGTACCAACAGCAGATATATGATAAGGATATCTATCCTCAAACTTTGGTGGGAGATAAAAAGTTGTCTTTGTTATATTATTTTTTACGCTATTTATAGCTTCAACAAAAGCCCACATAAAATCTTCAGCATTATCCTCAAATACTTTAGTAAGAGTAATTGTTGGTTCTATATTTTCATACTCTAAAAATTCAATTGTTTCTGAACTTTCTTTACCTAACCAGTAAAGTATAAAATTTAAATCAGTATTCAATCCTTTATCTTTTATAAGTTCATTTATTTTTTGAAGCATACGAAGATCAACTCCAGCATAAACCGGTTGAGCAAAAAATATAAGTGTTTGTGTCTCATAAGCAGCATCAAAAATATAAAGAACTTTTGGATTCTTTTCAACTAAATCTTTTTGAAAATCCTCCCAAAAAACAAGAGGGTTTTTAATATCTGCAGATTGTGCAATTTCTTCTGTCCAAAAACCTGAAATAAATTCTCTACTTGATGTATTTGGATGTACTAGTGGAAAATCTTCGAGAAAAGCTACATAAACCTCATCACCTGTAACACTCTCCTCAAGAATTGCAACTGCTTTTAATAAATGTTCCATAGCGTCCCTACCAATTTTATTTCTGTCTTCTGTTGATTCTTTTGTTTTCCATAATGCAATTGTATTTTTTGCAGAATTAAGATTATCTTCTGCTTCTAAATTATAATTTTCTTCTAACATATCTTCAACTTTAATAATCATTTGTTGAAAAATGTGGTTATTGTATCCAAATGTTATATCTGTACGACTATGTCTCGGATGATAAGGTGATTTAATAAAAACATCAACTAGCATATTATTTTTATGCGTCATTAAATCTGAATATGTTATTATTCCATCATGATCATTGTCTAGTGCTCCTGTTGAAGCTATTGGAATCCAATCTCCATCAACATATGCTTCAACCCAAGCGTGATTACTAGAGAGGTATCTTGCTGGTATTCCTACTGCTTTAGCTAAAGATATAATCAAGATGGCATAATGTTCACATACTCCTTTTTTTTCTCTAAGTATGTCTTCAGGTTCGTGAATAGGATAATCAGTATAACCATATTCAATATTCTCATTTACCCATTTATGGATTGCTTGCATAGCTTCTAGATCATTTTCAGTTTCTTTTGTAATATCTTTAGCAAGTGGAATTAAAGTTTTATTGAAAAATTCAGTATCATGGAAACTTTGACGACCAATGGTCCGCGACATTAAGTAGATTAAAGCTTCTTTAGGATACTCTTCTAATTTTGGCGTCTCTTTGTAGATTTCTAAACTAACTTTCATAAAATCAATCTCTTCTTTACTAAATCCATCAGCAGAATGTAGGTCAATGAAAACCTGTTCAAGTTTTGAATAATTTTTTATTTCAGGGATATCCTCTTCTAAAATATCAAATATTGTTATCTCAGGTTCTTCAGAAGATTTTAGACAGCCACTAATAAAAAGAATTACTAATATTAAAACCCCACATAACCAGTATTTTTGCTTTAGCATCATTTTTAATCAATTCCTTTGTTTCTAATAAGTGTAATCTTGAATTTTATTCTTTATTTTTCAGCTATACATGAACCACGTTGACAGCCGTGTGGACATGAATGTATGGATATACTAAATTGGTTGTTGGTGACACAAGAAACTTCTATTAACTGCACACCATCAAAGCAATAGTCTGTTCTGTAATAAAATTTAGTAGTGGACTCAGGTGTATATGATATATTCATTTGATTGAGCCTCCTAATATGTGATGCAGTCACATTGGTAGGCTCAGATGTGTATGAAATAGTTACAGTTCCTTTCACAAGATAATCCTGTCCATCATCAGAATCTGTACATTTCCATTCTACTCCTTCTTTCCATTCCATCCCTTCAATCTCAGGGAGTTTCTCAGAGATTTCTTCTTCTATTATCTCTTTTATACATGCACCATATTCACATTCATAAGGGCACTCATACTCTTCAGAATACCTTTCATTACGTGTTACCATATCAAGAACTCTTGGACAAAACCATTCTGTTAACGTATTTCCATCACAAGAATCTGTTTCTGTTCCTTGTTCAATCTCATTAGTTTTAAGATTAATAATTTTATACTCTACTGTTCCTTTTCTATAATAATAATCTAATATACCATGCCTGCCTTCACTCTCTCTCATTTCAATCCACTCTTGAGAATACGTTCCATCAGAATCATCACAACACCATTTTTTTTGTTCTGCATAACTGCTATAATGTCCAGAACAACCATGTGGGTCTACTCTACCTTCAGGAATGCGTCTAACTTGAGCAGTTAAAGCCCCACTTGAAATCATTTCATTACATTCTTCTACTGTTGTTGCTCCTGCTTCTTTACATATTGAACTAATTATAAATGTTGATTCAGGACCTAAATCTTCTGGAATATTTACAATCACATTTTCTGTTGTTTCTAGCAACACTAATGCCTCAGCTATTGCATCAGAATATTCAGATATATTATACTTCATTAATCTCTGTTTCCATATCTCTAATTTTTCAGTATGCATTTGTATTTGTTCTTTTAACTTAGAAGCATCCTTTTTCTTTATATTTTCTGTTGAATCTTCAAAATTTTGCAATTGTTTTTGCGCTTCTGATCTTGCTCTGTTTGCTTCTACTGTTTTATTTTTTTCAGCCATTTCCTCCATCTCAGCCACTCTCTCCTGCATGGTTTCTAATCTAACTTTGGATTTACCTAACGGACTTAGTGTTGCAGCTGCTCTTGCATTATCAAAAAAAACATCTGCACCATAGAAAAAACTATCTGGTGTTACACCAGCTTGTTGCTCTTGTGCATATGTAATTGTTATAAGTAGTATTAAGATAATACATAACAAGAATTTTTGTTTTTGTATCATATGATTAAATAAACTCTTATTCTTTAAAAAATCTTCTTTTTATAAATAAATATCTCTAGTTTAAGTATAAGAAAATATACAGATATTACTTCCAATTACTGATCCTGGAGAAGTTTTAGAACCTGCTATTTTAGTACCAGCATTATTCCATACTGGATCACCAAAAACTTCTCTTTCACCTGAAACAATTAATTGTGGGTTAGAACCATCAGAGTTTATCATCCATATCTGAGGATAAGGACCTCGATACCAAGTTCTCATAAATATAATCTTATTATTCTTATTCCAAGCTTTCTGGAATACCAGTTGAGTACTTTCACCAGGTGCGTATATCTTTTGTTTGTTTGAGCCATCTGCATTCATAGTCCAGATTTCATTTGGATTTGATTTATTCTCTCCTCCAACTGCATATGATGTAAGACCTTTAAGATAAGCAATCTTTGTTCCATCATAATTAAAAGATGGAGCCATACAAGAACCATCTTCACTAGTAGTCAAACGAGTCTTTTCACTTCCATCAGAATTCATAATCCAAATTGAAGAAAGTCCAGAATCATCTAGAGTACTATACGCAATTTTTTCACCATCTGGACTCCAACTTCCTTGTTCATTAGTTTTATTAGCTAATTCTATTTTATTTTCCCAACCTTCATCTAAATCAACTAGAATCAAGCTACGCCAATGACTATCTTTGCGATAGACTATTCTATTATCAACAGGGCTCCAAGAAGGATTATGTCCAGAGCCAAGCTTTGTAAGTCCAGTACCATCTGAATTAATTAAATAGATGCCAATCTCTTCTCCTTCTCTTCCTTCAAAGATTATTTGACTTCCATCTGGACTCCAGTCAGGATCAGAAGCATGGTCTAAAAAAGTGAGTTGAGTTAGATCACTAGGTTGTTGGATTTTGTCTTCTTGCTGAACGCATCCGCTGATAAAGATAGTTGCTAATATCAGAATACTGCATAATAGGTATTTTTGTTTTAGCATCACTATAATATTAACTTTCTAGATTTATAAATGTGGGAGTTAAATTCTTTTATACATTAAAATCCTATTATTAATCATGAAAAAGGATTATATC
>JAEOTE010000060.1 GCA_016839945.1 Candidatus Heimdallarchaeota archaeon
AGTGGTTCGGGGAATTATACAATACTAGGTTCTGCAAAAGCTAATGACACTTACCCACTAGGAACTCCTCCTGTTGACATTATTCCAGAATTTCAACAAAATCTAAATTATGCATTGATTCTATTGTTAATCCCTCTAATCGTTGTTATACCATATATAAGAAAACGAAAGAAATAACTTATCTCCCTTTTCTTTTTTCTTTTTTCTTTAAAAAACAGGGATATTGTGAGTTTATTTCCCATCATCTGCAGGTTCCCATAACTCTATCTTATTATCCTCAGGGTCTAAAATCCAAGCAAATTTCCCTTGCTTGAGTTTTTTTATACCACCTACTACAGTAATGCCTTTAGATTCAAGTTCTTTTAGTAATTTTTCCAAATTCTCAACTCGGAAATTAATCATAAAGGATTTATCACTTGGTTCAAAGTATCTAGTATCTTCCTTAAATGGTGACCAGACTGTATACCCTTCTTTCTCTTTCTGATGCTTATCCCTCCACCCAAAAAGAACAGCTACATCATCATATTCATGAGAATCGAGTCCAAGATATTTCAAATACCATTTCAATAATTTTTGAGGATCTTCAGCTTTGAAAAATATTCCACCAATTCCTGTTACTTTTTTCATTATTTACCAACTCGAGATTTACATGAATTTATCATGTCCTAGTGGTTCTCCTTCTTTGTCGAAAACTTGAATCTCAAGAGTATAACCAGTAGGATCAACATAGAAACCGTTGTATATTTTATATTGAGAAGTATGTTGAGGATCTCTCTTTACTTCTACTTCAGATTTTTCTAAATGTTTATGCCAAGTGTCAACCTGCTCTCTAGAATCTACAACAAGAGTTAAACAGATTTGTTCAGGCTTTTCTATAATTTCTTCAGTTTGGCAAAAACCCCAATAACCATAATTTCCAATCTTATAGATAATACAACTACTTTGCTCTAAAGCTATTGGAAAATTAAGAATATTCTCATAGAAATTTCGGGTTTTTTTCATATCACTTGTTCTAAGGAATAGAATCGGATATCTAGGCACTAAATCCATAAAAAATCATTATTTGATTAGTTTATCAATATTGTCCTTCAGCAGAATTAACTTAATGTTTCTTCTATTGCTTCAAAGATACTTTCATCAAAAATGGAAGTTGAAAAGGCATTTACATTATCATACTTATCAATTTCAAAAAATTCTGTGATTTTATTAAATGTAAACTCTTTTTTCTCATCTGGAATTAAATCCATTTTATGTGTTAGAACAATAATATGAGCTCCTTTACTATATTCTTCAGCATTCCTTAAAGCTCTCTTAAAATAATTCTTAGCTTCTTCTAATTGATTAATTTTAGATGAATCAACAACAAAAAAGAGTGTTTTCAGATGTGAAAAAATGCTTTCTCTGAGAGCTACAAAAGCTTCTTCAAGATAAGTTATTTGTCCCCCTACATCGTATACATTCAATGAATAACCTGAGAAATCTATTAGTTTTCTTTGATATCTAACAGTAGCTAAAACCTCTGATGTTTCTTCAGGTTTCAAACCTTCAAATACAACTTTAATGATTGAAGATTTTCCTGTTTGAGCTAATCCGATAAATAAGAGTTTATGTCCAAAATCTCCTTTATCTAGCTCTTTAGCAACAAATTCTTCTTGTTGCATTTCTTTCTCAAGATAACTCATTAATTATCTAGTCTTGAAACTTCATAAAAATCTTTTTCATACTACCAATCCATCAGCTTTTAATAAGAAAAACTTAGAATCATTATGTCTAATATGACAGAAGCTTCTACTAATTTCGATTTGTGTGTTATGTGTAAAACTTCTAGGATGCTATGTGGGAAAAGGAATTGTCCTTTACTACAGAAGTGGTCCAATGAGTATTCTGCAGAAAAACCAGTTATTACGAAATTAGATGAATCTTTTGCTCCTCCAGCTTTCTTTGTTGGTTGGTCTGGTTATCCAAGCATTAATGCTGGTCCTATGATAACAGCAAATAGGGTAGCTTCTGATGTTATTGATAATTCTGATAATTGGCTATCAAAACAACAAGAAGATATTGTGAAGATGAGGATTTCTTTATTTAGAACGAGATCGCGTATTGATGTAAAAAGACCTTTAGATTCTGATATAATTCAACGTAGTCATGAATTACTCCTTGGGAAAAAACCTGTTGATGTTGAAGTTGATCTGGTTAAAGATGTAATTCCTAAGATAGCTTTGGATGAGAGAATGGCTCCTCATGGCCCTATCGCTCCAATAAAGAAATTTAGAATTACTGAAAATCAATCACCCATTAATGCAATTGAAAAGTCATATTATGACACCGATTTATTAGCTTCTGATGCAGTTCCTTATTTAGATTCTGAAAAACTAGATGTAAATACAATTACAAGAATTTTCAGTGCGGGGATGCTAGGCAGAAAAAAGAACAGAAGATTAGTGCCTACTAGATGGTCAATTGCAGCTGTTGATGATATTATTTCCAAAAATAATGTTGAAAAAATCAAGAAGTTTCAGGAAATTAACGAAATTAGAATTTTCACATATAAATTCTTTGGAAACCAGTTTGTAATAATTCTTCTACCAGATGTTTGGTCATATGAAATGATTGAGGTTTGGTTTCAAGGTGCATTCATGAATCCTAGTATGAAAGATATTGGATTAGGAGATTGGGAACCTTATACAGGAAGATCGGAATACGCGTCGAATGTTACAGGGGCATATTATGCAGCTAGATTAGCAGTAACTGAATATTTACTTAAAATTCAGAGACAAGCAAAAGCAATTGTTTTGAGAGAAATTTCAGATGAATATAGATTTCCACTTGGTGTATGGGTGATTCGTGTTTCTGCAAGAGCAGCTATGCAAGAGAAACACTCTTTGGCTGATAATATTGATACTGCCTTTCAGCATCTAGAAAGATATATGAGATATCCTGTTGAATACTGGAAACATAAATCAAAGCTATATTATCTAACGAAAACACAAAAAAAGTTAGATGAATTCTTCTTGTAGATTATTAATATAGTGAATACTAATGAGTTACAATATACACGAACTTTCTAAGGAAGAACTTCGGAGAATTGCAATAGTTGGAACTCACCTTCACAGATGGCAAGACACAGGAGATAAGAGCGTTCAGAAAGTATTTCAGAAACAAGCTATGGTTCAATTAGATCCTCTTAATCCTGCTGGAAGAAATCACGATTTATTCTTCTTAGCTAGAATCCCCACTTACAAAGTTCACTCTTTTCAAAATATTATCTATCCCGAAAAACTAGTCTTTGAAGCCTATTTTCCTAATTTAATGGCAATATCTAAAGAACATCTACCAATCTTCTTACCAAGAATGAAAAGAGAAAACCTACATAAACACTATTTATCAAGAATTGAAAAACTGGAAGCAACTAGAGAAGCAATACTTGAAGAAGTAGAACAAATTTTAGCAGAGAGAGGACCTTCTAAATCATCTGATTTCGAAGAATTAGCTGATATTAAACCTGATTTTTATTTTTGGAAAGCAAGTAGATTATCAGGGATGGGACTTGAAGTTCTATGGTTATTAGGGAAAGCTGCAATTGTTGAAAGAGATGAGAATTGGAGAAAATCTTACAATCTTATGAAGAATCATTTTGAAAGCGAATTACTAAAAGAAAGTGATCTTTCTGAAAAGGAGTTAAATTTCCAGAGATTCCTTATCAAGCAAAAATCATATCCTTTGATGAATATGGGAAAAGTTACATTTACTAAATCCAACAAACTCTCAATTGGTAAGAAAGGCTGGCCGCATAGATTTTCTCCTGATTGGTTTGATACTAATAAAAACGAAAACAATTTGCACATCCTTAAAATAAAAGAGGACATCATTGGATATGCTGCTCCATCAAACTGGGAAGAAATGCTCGATTATGAATTTGATGATGAGATGAGAGCTATAGCTCCTTTGGATCCTCTAATATGGGACAGAGAACTTACTTTGCGTATATTTGATTTTGATTATGTGTGGGAAGTATACAAAGTTCCTAAAGACAGAAAATGGGGTTATTACGTTTATCCTTTACTATTTAAGGGAGAATTTATAGGAAGGATGGAAGCAAAATATGATAAAAAATCACATGAATTATCTGTTTTTAATATTCAATTTGAAGATGGAAAAAAACCAGATTCCGAATTAAGCAAAGCATTCTATGACATGTTAGATAGATGGAAATCGATGTTAAGTGCAGATACAATTAAACACGATAAAAGTTCTTTAATTAAATAAGGATTTGTTTAATCTACTCTCCTTTTTATTTATAGATTTTGCTTAGGAATTTAATTAAAAGAACGAAAGATTTGGTTAATATTCTTTTTCTATAAAACAAATAACATTTAAATAAACCCTCACGAAATAATATTTCATGCTCGAGAGTATCCTTATAGCCAATCGTGGTGAAATTGCTATTAGAATCATTCGAGCTTGTCGTTTATTGAATAAAAGATCAATAGTCTTGTTCTCAGAAGAAGACTCTTCTTCATTACATATTAAAATGGCAAATGAAGCCCACAATCTAGGTTCAGGATCAATTCAAGAAACTTACTTGAATATTGATAAAATATTAGAAATTGCTAATTTCTCTAATGCTGATGCAATTCATCCCGGATATGGATTCCTTAGTGAAAGTGCAACTTTCGCAGAAAGAATTGAAAAGGAAGGTTTCAAATTCATTGGTCCTACTCCTGATGTACTCAATCAGCTTGGAGATAAAATGCAAGCTAAGAAATTAGCACAAGAAGTAGATATACCAACAGTACCTGGTTCAGATGGTTATGTGTCTAATGTTGATGAAGCTGAAGAAGTAGCTGAAGAAATAGGTTATCCTATTATCATAAAATCTGGATTCGGTGGGGGAGGAAAGGGAATGGAAATTGTAAATTCTGCTTCTTCTCTCGAAATAAGCTTATTGGGATGTCAAACAGTTTCTGAACGATTCTTTGGTAGAAAAGAAGTGTTCATTGAGAAATACATCAAAGCTCCTCGTCATGTAGAAGTTCAATTTCTATCAGATAATTATGGGAACACAATTCATCTAGGAGACAGAGAATGTTCAATTCAGAGAGCTCATCAGAAAATCATTGAAGAAGCACCATCATTTCTCTCACAAAGACAGAGGAATTCACTGGGAAAGAAAGTTTGTGCATTAGCTGATAATTTATCTTATAGGAATGCTGGACCAGCTGAATTTCTATGGAAAGATAAGAAATTATATTTTAATGAAGTTAATCCTAGAATACAAGTTGAACATCCTGTAACTGAAATGATTACTGGAATAGATCTAATTGTACAGCAACTGAAAATTGCAGATAATGAAAAGTTAGAACTTAAACAAGAGGATATCAAATATAGAGGACATGCAATAGAGTTTAGGATTAATGCAGAAGACCCTCTCAAATCATTTTATCCACAATCTGGTACTGTAACTAATTTAACAATTCCTGGTGGAAACAATGTAAGATTTGATACTTACCTTTACAACTCCTATAAACTACCTAATTGTTTTGATTCTCTAATTGGAAAATTGATAATCTGGGGAGAAAATAGGGAAGAGACTATTGAAAGATCAAGATTAGCTCTTCAAGAACTAACAATTTCTGGAATAACAACTAATATCCCACTTCATCAAGCTATTTTAGAAAATTATGAATTCCATTCAAGAAGAATAACTACAGATTTCCTTGAGATGCAAAAAATCCAAGAAATTATCTCACATTATGAAAAAATGAAATTAGCAGCAGCTTACAAGATTCATGATTTGAATAAGGAACAAAGGAATCCTCTAATTATGAATAGAGAAAAACGTGCTTTGGAAGCAAATAGATGGAAAGAACAAAGCAAAATAGAGCAACAACGAAAATATCCTTAAACTTCTCAAAACACTGAGGAGACTGAACAATGAAGAAAAAAGTCAATTTTAAAGGAACAGAATATATTGTTGAAATACTAAAAAATGGTCAAATTGAAATTGACGGTAAAGTTTTTTCTTCAACTATTTCACAAAAAATAGAGAATGTTTACAAAGTAGATGTAGATGGTCATCCTTTTACTATAGAGATTACTGGAAATAAGATATTTGTTGACGGAGAAATTTCTTCTTTATCAGTAAGACCTCATATAGAAAAGAAATCAATCACGGATGATAATCATTATAAAAAAGAAATAAAAATTCAAGCACCAATTCCAGGAAAAATAAACAAAGTATTAGTCAAAGAGGGTGCATCAGTTAAAAAAAATCAAGAATTAATAATTCTTGAAGCAATGAAAATGAGAAATAGAATTTTTTCTCCATTTAAAGGAAAAGTGTTGAGAATTTTTGTCAAGGAAGACGAAAATGTCAATCAAGATCAAACATTGCTAGAACTAGCTAGAAAGTAGTTTACAACGTTTCACTAAAAAAACTGATTATGTAATTTTTCATATCTTCAAAGTGTTTTTTATTAGAGAAATTATGATTTGCTCCTTCAATTATTTTAAAGTCTTTATCCAGACTAGAAGGAATTTTATCATACATCCTTTTTATCTGCTTTTCTGGTAATATTTCGTCTTTATCCCCTGTTATAACTCGAATTGGAACTGCTAAAGAGGAAGCTTGCTTCATAGGATTATAATGTTGTGATTGAGATTGAAATACCTTTTTATGATTAACTTTCGGTAATCTCATCTGATTGTCTCTTTGCCACAACTGTGTTAGTCCTTCAAAGATTTTCATTCTTGGTATTTTCTCAGTGTCATAAACAGGGGAACGTAAAGCAATACAACGAATTCTAGTATCTCTTGTTGCATGACATAAAGCCATAGCCCCCCCAAAACTCTCGCCAAATAAACCAATTCTTGAAGAATCAATTTTCGGATGTTTTGCTAAGAAGGATATAATTTTATTGATATTTTCATGAGAGCTCATATACTCATATAAACCAGTACTTGAACGAACTCCAGTATAATCAAATGCGAAATATGCAAAATTATTATTAATGAAATCTTGTGCTATTCGCTCTTTTTCTTTTTTAGGATCTGTTCCGGGCATACCATTTAATCTAATAATTAAAGGAAATTGTTCATCAGCTTTCGGGAGGTAAAGAAAGCCGTTTATTTTTTCCGATCTGAACTGAATTTCATGATTTTCTACTAACATTTTTCTTACTCCTATTTTCGATTTCACAATAGCTGATAGAGTAATTCGTTGAAGTTTTATTTTCTAGTTTAAAGGAAGAGGATTCATATGGTATAGTTTCTTTGATAGTCTTTGAGAAATTAACGCGATAATTTTCACTTTTCTTTTCTTTGAAGATTTCAACATCATGAAGACTTAAGTGTAATCCTTCACCAAGCGCTTTAGTAATAGCTTCTTTAATTGTCCAATAAACAGTTCCAAGATTTTCATCATTAGAGATGATTTCTCTTTCCTTTTCAGTAAATGCTTCCTTGTAGAAACCTTCATTCCTGTGTTCTATTCTTTCTATATCTATTCCAACAAGTTTTTCACTTAATGTAGAGATTGCAAAGTCCCCTGCATGGGATATTGATAGATGTAAGTCACTTCTTTTTCCTTCCTTTTTATCAAAGATATATGGTTGACCTTTTGACATTTTTCTGACTTCAATTTCAAGAAGCACATCAGGATTTTCTTTGATTTCAGAATAGAGATCCTTAGTAGCTATAACTCCGGATAGATACTCAATCTTTCGTTTTTTGTTTTTAATCTTATCAAATGAGGTTTTTTCAGTTGGTGATAGATATTTTAAAACAACTTCTGGTTCATTTGACAAATAATTTGAGACTGTTTTAATGGGAACAACTTTCATCTTCTTTTCAATCAAGTTTGAGGAAATCTCCCAATATTCTCTTAACTGATCTTCCTTTTCAGAGTTTGGTGATTCTTTTTGATAAGCCAATTGTGTATGAATAAGTGCTAATTCCTTAAGTTGAATTATTACATACTTATTCTCATCCAAAACTTCTACATCATAATAGCTATGAGTTTCATCTTTAGATTTGAATTTTGAAACAACATACTTGGGTGAAACTTTGCTTATTATTCTTAATTGTTTAATTTTGGATGGTAAAGAGGTCTTCTTATTAATAAGGTAATCATATAATCCAGCTGTCTGAAGCGCTGCTTCTATAGTTAGAGGATTAAGACTTTCTTCATAGTTTGGAATTGAAAATAGTTTTTCTTCAGGGATGTAAACTTTAGCTATAGCTTTCTCTCCAGTAAGCTCAACTAGTTCCTCTAATACTTGAAAGCTCTTTCCATGGAAGAAAACTGAGTAAATATCTTCCTTTGAAAGTAATTCGATCTTCTTTTCGTTTATCGATATCTTACTTCTTTTTCTACGTAGTTTCTTTGAACTAGCTCTAATTTCTGTAGTAAAATGCTCTGTTTCTACTTTTCTCTTTTCTTTGATTTTTGGGAAGAAATCAGACTTTAGTTTCATTCTCTCTTGTTTAACATCATATTCAACATAAACCTCTTTAGACTGAACTCCTCTCTGTTTTATGGCAGTTTTGAATTCAATGTTTTCAAATGTATCAGGATTCTTTCCATTCACTAAAGAGTACATCTCAGCAAACATCTCTAAACCCATCACTCCTGGAAAAATTGGAATTCCTTGTATTTGGTGATCTTTCAGATAGAGATCTATATTAGAATTAATAGCATAATCACCACGATATATAGGTTCATGATATTCCATACCATGCATCATTGGATATTTGCTATCGGTTAATTTTGTTTGAGAAGGGATTAATTTATCAAATGGACCTAATCCACAAGAAACAACAACTTCATTGTTTTCTTTATTTACAAAGAGTTTAACGAAAGTTTCTATTCCTCTGTTAAGAGGGATTGGTTCTAAACCTTGAGCTTTAAGAATTTCAAGAATTGATCCACGTGTAGCCATTCCAATTTGTCCCCAAGCTGACCAATCACATGCTATAGATGATATCCCTTGTTGATCAAGCATCCAACAAAGTCTTGAGAGATATCCATTAGCATAGGAATAATCAACTTGACCAGGATTGCCAAATCTTCCAGCAATCGAAGTGAAACAAACCAACCTTTTCAATTTCTTTTGATTTACCGCATTTAGAATATTCCAGATTCCTTCAACTTTAACTGAAACGATAAGTTTAGAGAAATCAAATTTCTTCTTCTTAAATTGCTTTGATTCTTCTAGTCCAGCTCCATGAACAATGTGAGTAATTTCTGAGTCAAACTTCTTTTCAATTTTCTTGATAGCTTGTTTTACATCATTCTTTTTAGTAACATCAACTCTATAGTAATCCGCTTGAATACTCATTTTTTCGAGTATTTGGAGATTTTGAAGAACCTCAACACCAAATTGATATTGATTCCAATGTCTATCAATTAAAACAGGAGTAACTTTCTCTTCACTTTCTTTGAGTTTCTCAATAAGCTTCTGTTTTTTCTCCTTTAAATCATCTTCTGATAAGTTCAAATCCTCTTTACTAACTTTTGAGACATCTTCTATACCAAGGATAGCAACTTTAGGTTTTGAAATAGAGCATACAGCTTCTAGACATTTGAAGGTAATTCCCCGACCTCCACCAGTTACAAGGAGTATATCATCTTTGTCAAGTTTAATTTCTGAAACAGAAGGAATCATATCATAAACAGATGAAAGAGATAAAGTATAACGTAGAGAGTTTTTGAATGAGATTTCAATGTTTTCATCCCAATATTCTAACTCCTCTAAAACCTCATTGATTTTGTCTGAATATACATGTTTAACCTTAATTTCAAACTCATGACCTAATGTTTTTATGAATCCAGAAACTCCTCCAGAGAGGGGATAAGAATCTCTTTCGAAACCAAAGAATTTCTCAGTTGAAATTACAAATATTCGTTGACTTGAATTTAGGTTTAGTGATTGAAAGAGTTTAAACAATCTTTCGTAATAGCTTTGATCAACGTATCCTGGATCATTGTTTAAATCTGGTAAAACTAGAATAAAATTATCATACTCTTTTTTACCAGTTTTATCAAAGGAAATCTCTTCTATATCTATTTTATCAAAATCAATTCCTTTTCTTACAAAGTCCTTCATAAGGAACCTAGTGAAGAAGGAATCAAAATTGATAATAGCATTTGAATGAGTGGTTAAATCTATTTTTTCCACATTATCTTTATCTAATGGGACAAGAGTTGGGACTAGTCTTTCAATTCTCAAAATATCTTCTTCTATTTTGTCCTCAATTACTTTAGGTTTTTCTATTTCTTGTTTTACAGTTTCAGTCTTCTCTTTTACTGTATTTTTTGAAATATATTCAACTATGTCATTGATTGTTCTAAATTCTGCTAAACTTACTGATTCATCTAAAGGTAAACTAAATTCATCTCTAATTTCACCAAATATCTCTGCTTGCTTGATTGTATCAATTCCTAGATCTTCTTCAAGATCCATCTCATTATCTATTAATTCAGGCTCGTACCCAGTAGTTCTTGAGACAACATTTTTTACAACCTCATTAAGTCCTAAACCTGATGGTTTTTCTTCTTTTACTTCAACTTCCTCTACTTTAGATATAATCTGCGTATTTTGTTGGATATAAGCTGCAATTTTTTCAGGTGTAGTGAAATCAGCTAGACTAACTGTTTCATCAAGTTCCAGATTCCATTTTTCTCTCACAGTCCCAAAGATCTCAGCTTGTTTTACAGTATCGATTCCTAGATCTTCTTCAAGGTTCATGTCAGCTTCAATTAAACTTGGTTCATATCCAGTTTTTTCAGCAATCTCTCTTATCACAACACTTAGAATATCAGAAGCAGGTTCTGAAGGAACTAATTCTTTTGTGGCTTGAATTTGTTTAATCTCTTCTAAGGAACTTTGTTCTAATTTAAGGACTCTTCCTTCTGTGAAAATTCCCTCTCTGGTTCCACTTATAGAGTTCAACCATTTTTCATATGAAATATTATCAAAACGATTTTCAAAGGTATTGAGTCTGAATGCAACAAAAGCTATTTGTGAACCAAATCCAGCAGCTAAACGAATTGCATATTGCATTCTTTGATTAAAACCTCTTGAGAAATTCAAATCAGTAAATTTAGGATCTATTTCTTTGATATTAGCTATAGGAGGGACTATTCCTTTTTCCATTGATTTTATTGCTAAAACTTCTTCAATTCCAGCCCCCATAGGGTGTCCAGTATAGCCTTTTGTATTCATAATAATCATTTTTGAAGCATTTGAACCGAAAACTTTTCTGAGTGATTCTATCTCTGCTTCTGCACTTCCTCCTCTAGCAGGAGTATAAGTTTCATGTGAGACAAACATACCCTCAGTTGCAATACTATCTCTTGAGATACCATGTTGTTTTTCTATGTTCTTTACAAATGTATCAAAGAGTTTAGCAATATGATTCACATCCAATCTTGAACCATGAAATGCACTATTTGCGAACTGAGTTCCAATAATGTCGACGATTGGTTTAACTCCTCTTTCCTGATAAGCTTCTTCTTTTTCCAATACTAATCCAGCTGCAGCTGATCCAATTACAAGTCCATGTCTATCTTTGCCAAAGGGAATAGCAGCTTCCTCCACATTTTTCTTTGTAGATACACCTCCAGCAGCTAGGAATCCAGCACCAATCCAAGGGAGTAGGTTTTCACTAGAAGCATCATCAGCTGCAACCACTATTACTCTCTCACATCTACCTGTTTTTATCCAATCTTCTGCAATCCCAATTGCTTGAGTTGTTGAAGCACAGGCAGCATTTATTTGTGTATTTGGTCCTTTAGCTTTTATCATCTGAGCAAATTGAGAATGTCCCATAGATAAAATTCTAAATAGGAATTCTCTACTAAATTGTCTTTCTTCTTTTGTTGTTAGACCTTCAGTAACCTCTTTAATTAGTTGATCATATCCTGGAAAAGCTGAAGCAAAAACTATACCTGTAGTTTCTTGAAGATTTGCTGGTAACGCCCATTCTCCTTCCAAGATTTTACCTGTTGATGTTTTTATCTTAGACCTTACTAAGGGAATTCCAGCGTCTTTAAGAGCTTCAAGTCCAGCACAGATTGCAAGTTGAAAAGTTATATCTAATGCATTCAAAAATTTAGGATTGATACCATAGTCGTTTATTGGGTCAAACTTTCCAATTTGTCCAGCAATCTGAATTACTTTTGATAAATCATCAATATTTTCAAATGATGCATTTCCATCTGCAGACTTTACTAATCGAACAATGTTCTTATCTAAAATTTCTTTCTTTAGCTCATCATCAATCTCGTCAATTAGGTTGACTCCACTTAACAAGAGACTTATATTTTCATCATCAAAGACATTCCTGTTTTTTCCAGGAATCCCCATTCCCACTCCTGTTACACCTATAGAACTAGACACTAATTCAACTGAAGAATAACTTAGGGATTTTTTATCTACACCAGTATAAGTTGAATATAACTCATACCCTTTTCTTAAGAAATCATGAAGTTGATCCCTATTACGTAGAATGTATTGGTTGAAGTCCATATCAGCTGCTGGTTTAATAATTTCCTTCCTTGGAATAATTTGTTCTTCAACTTTCTTAGGTTGCATCTTTCGTTGAACTATCAGCTCTTTTATTTGATCAATAGTTTGAGATAATTTCTCATCTTCTTTTTCTTTAGGAGTTAGCGTATATAATACTTGAATATCTTTTTCTTGTTTGAGAATATCCTTAGCAAAAGAGAAGAGAGCTTTCTTTGGACCAACTTCTACAAATATCCTTCCACCATCCTTGTATATATTCTCAATTTCCTCTACCCATTTAACTGAAGAACAAATCTGCTCTATTAACAGATTCTGAATTAACTCTGGTTGAGATGGGTATTCCATTCCAGTTACATTACTATAAACATCAATTTTAGGAGGATTGAATGTTAATCCTAGAAGAACTTTCTTCATTTCTTCCTCTACTTGCTTGACAATGCCAGAATGAAAAGCTGTAGAAACACGTAGTTTTTTAGCAGTTATACCTTGTTTACTAGCTTCTTCAATAAGGGTTTCAATTCCAGAAAGACTTCCAGAAACAACAGTTTGATTTATTGAATTATAATTGGCAATTGTTACATATTCTTTTTTAACAGAATCAACAAGTTCCTCAACTTGTTTAATTGGTGCTAATACTGCTGCCATCGCTCCTTCAGCTTCCTTCCCTGCTTTACTCATTGACCTTCCTCTTTCAATGACTGCTTTTAATCCATCACTAAAAGAAAGTACACCTGCAGCAACAAGAGCTGCATATTCACCTAGACTGTGACCAGCAACAATTGAAGGTGAAATGCCATGTTCTCGCAGATATCTGTAAATTGCAATATCAACTACAAACAAAGCTGGTTGTGTAAATTTAGTATCAGTTAATCTTTGAGAACTAGCTTCTTGAGTTAAATCTTCAGAACCAAAGATAATCTCCTTTAAACTGAAGGTACAATATTCAAACCATATATTTTCAGCTTCCTCAAATGTATCTGCAACAATTTTAGATGTTTCACATAAATTCTGAAGCATTCCTAAATATTGACTTCCTTGACCTGTAAACATGAAACATATTGGATTTTCTTCAGAATCTTCTAGAGTTGCTATGCTCTTTGGTACTGCAGCTGTTTGAACACTTGAGATTTTAGCTTCATGAATGTAATCTGTTTTTTGAGGATCATATTCTTCAAGAATTGCATGATAATTTGTTCCTCCAAATCCAAATGAAGAGACTCCAGCTCGTCTAATCTCTTGTGAATCAACTTTCCATTCCAAAGGTTCAGTATTGACATAAAAAGGAGATTCTTCCCAATTAATTCTTGGATTGAGTTTTTCAACATTAATAGATGGAGGTAGTATTTTATTATGAATAGCTAAAGATGTTTTGATAAGAGCTGCTACACCTGCTGCACTTTTTAGATGACCAATTTGACTTTTGATTGAACCAATAGCTAATTTTTCTTTTCTTCCTTCATCTTTGAAAATTTCTTCTAGAACTTGTAACTCCACTGCATCCCCAACAGTTGTAGATGTCCCATGTGCTTCAATAAGCTGAATATCAGTTGTATCCAACTTAGCTTTATCTAATGCTCTTAGAACAGACTGTTTTTGTCCATCTGGATTAGGAGCGGTAATTCCTTTCCCTTTTCCATCTGAAGAAGATCCTATAGCTGAGATTATTGAATATATTTTATTCCCATCTCTTATCGCATCTTCTAATCTTTTCAGAACTAGAAAACCACAACCTTCTCCCATAACAAATCCATCTGCTTTCTCATCAAAAGGTCTTGAACCTTCAGCAGATAAAGCACCAATTTTACTGAATTTTACATATGATGTAACATCCATTGATCTATCTGCTCCTCCAACCAGAACAACATCGAAATCATGTGTCTTTAGAGCATTAACAGCTGTATCTAAAGATGCTACACTTGATGCACAAGCTGCATCTGTAGTCATCGACTTCCCTGTAAGATTGTAGATATTAGCTATCCGTCCTGCAATTACATTAGATAATTCTCCTGGCATAGAATCTTCTGTTATTGTAGGAAACTTACTCTTGTATGAGGTTCTCAGTTTTTCGATAAAAGCATCTTGATCTTCTTTGGATAATTGATCAAATATCTCATTCTGTTTGATTTCTTGAATTATTTCTGGAACGAAAATTCTTCTATTTGTAGAACGTTGAATTTCACCACCTATTGCATTACCTACAATTACTGCGATTGGTAATCGATTCTTTCCATCAGTTGGAATCCCTGCATCTCTTAAAGCCTGACCTGCAGCGTCTAGAGACCATTGTTGAACAGCATCCATTTTATTTGCAATAGTTGGTGGAATCCTATATTCAATTGAATTAAATTTGTAGTCTTTTATGAAAGAACCAATTTTTGAATAAGTTTTATCTTCTGCTTTAGGATCAGCATCATAATAAAGCTCTGGCTCCCATCTTTCATGAGGAATTTCTGTAATGGAATATTTTTTATTAACAATATTTTGCCAGTAAGTTTCGATATTTGGAGAATCAGGAAAGATACATCCTAATCCAATAATAGCAACTCGACCTTCAATGATTGTCTGATCAGCTGTTTCAATTGAAGAATCTCCAATCTCTAGACTTTCGATTAGCTTTCTTAAATCAATGATTGTTTTTGAAAGGTAATTCTTTCCAGCTTCAACTACATCAAAATGGAGATCATCAATTCTGATAACGTTTCTTTTAATACTTGCTATCTCTCCTGTCATGAAACAACCTAGTGCTTCGTGTTCTTTCTTAGTTACAGGAATAAATTGAGTTGTTTCACCACCAGGAACATGATCGTGATTCCATTTTTCACCCTTAGTTGCAATCCTTAATGCTCCAAGATTATCTTTCTCAAATTCCTTTTTCCTTTTTGAAATTGGTTGTTTATCTCTTAATCTTTCAAATTCCTTTTCATTTGTAGTATCAACAAAAGCAGTTGGTAAAACCCTTGCTCTTGTATTGACTGTTGTCCCTATAACTTTGGTTTTGAAAGAGTTTAGTATTTTTTCTTGGTATATTAAGGAAAGTGCTTTTGTTCTAACAATTTCTTCTGTGAATAGATATGCTGTTCCAATTTGTAGAGCTGGTGTAATGACATCTAAATGAGTTCCTATCATAGCAGCAATCATTGAAGATCCTAATTCATCCCCTATTCCACCTGCGAAAATAACATTTACTTTTTCCCTTATATCAGCTCTAATACTGTCGGTATATTGCAGTATTCTTTCCCAAAGAGTTAATGATGTCTGAGTACCAATATGTCCTCCACATTCACTTCCTTCTAAGATTAGGTTATTTATGTTATTCTTAATTGCATCCTTAAATAGCGAGAGTGCTGGAGTATGAAGGAGTGTTTTAAAACCAAGCTTCTTTATTCTTGAAGCTAAATTTACAGTTCCAGCTGCAACAAGACATATAGGAGTTTCATATTTCTTAAGTAAAGCAATGTGTTCTTCTCTTCTATCTTTCATTAAATTTAGTCCAATTATTCCTCCTCCATATGAATAACTTGGAGCAACTGTTTTCTTGATTTCAACAAAAAGCTCTTCAGCTTCTTCTTTCATTAATCCTCCTAATGCAAGTATAGGAAGAGCTCCTTTCTCTGCTACTTGCTTTGCAAATTCGGTATTATCTGAGATATTTGCCATTGGACCTTGGATAATGGGAAAGTCAATTCCAAAATCCTTCGCAAAATTATTATCTTTTCCAAAAGGCCAGTTTCCCAAGATTGCTTCTATTTGCTGAGTCATTAAATTTGAAATACCTATAAGAAAGTCCCTTAAATTGCTATATTTCTCACTTATGTACTTAGCAAATGTTATCCCAATTCCTGAAGGAAGAAAAGCTTGCTTTATATTCTTATCATTATAGAAACTTGAAATTCCTTTTATTTTTTCAATCTCTTTAAGGATGCTCCCAGTATCTAAAGGATCATCTATAACTTGCGTAATTTTCTTTGCTTTTCTTATTGATTGATTTGCAATTTTCCCAACTAATCTGTACTTAAAATCAGAACTCTCACCTATAATATAAGTGTCATTTTCATCTAGAGATGAGATATAATCCTTAATATCTTTGTCAAGAGGACATTCAGGAAGTAGAAATAACTGTCCTTCTAGTACAACACCTAATGCTCCTCCTACAAAAGCACTAATGATATTATAAACTCCGAATCCTCCTTGAATAATAAAAGGATACCCTGATTCATTAAACTGCTGTAAAAGAATGAAAGAAGATTTTTCACCAACTTCTCCTCCACCTTCGAAACCTTTTACTAGAAATAAATCTGCCCAATCAGCTCTATTCTGTGCTTGTTCAAAATAATTTACTTCAGCTATAAGCAAGTCACATTCTACAGTCAGAGAAGATAGAACTTTTTCTTCAATATCAAAAGCAATAATGATAATCGGAATAAAATCATACTCTTCTAATAACAGGAGTTGTTCTACTTGTTTTACTCTAATCCCCCATAATTTTGATTTTTCTAGTTTTGTTAGACATTCATGTATTATTGTTTTGGAATCAGAAGTACTAATTCCTTCTAAATCAACAAGACCTATACCATTAAGCTTTGAAAGCTCAATCGACAATGCAAGATTTTTTAATCCCTTTGGAGAATACCCCCAAATAGGATACTTTCCCTTCAGTATTTTTTCTATTTGTACTTTATTTTTCAAATTTCCCACCTCTAAACAGGAGAGATACCATGTTTCCTTCTAGGTAAATGATCCCTCTTATTTTGTAGTAGATGAAGAGCAACAGCTATCTCTCTTCTCGTTTCTTCTGGAAAAATCACTTTATCCACATAACCCTTTTCAGCAGCTTGATATGGATTTGCAAATTCATCCTTAAACTGCTGAGTAAAATCTGCAAGAACTTTTTCAGGATCTTCTGCTTCTTTCAATTTCTTTCTATGTAGAATCCTTGCAGCTCCTTCAGCACCCATAACAGCGATTTCAGCAGTTGACCATGCAAGATTAATATCAGTACCTAAATGTTTGGAACTCATAACTATGTATGCACCACCATAAGCTTTTCTTATAATTACAGAAATCTTAGGAACAGTGGCTTCAGAATAAGCATATAACAGCTTTGCACCATGTCTGATAATGCCTTCATGTTCTTGTTTCAAACCTGGCATAAATCCAGGAACATCAACAAAAGTTAGGATTGGAATGTTAAACGAATCACAAAATCGTATCAATCTGGAAGCTTTGTCAGCTGCGTGATAATCTATTGCTCCTCCAAGATATAATGGTTGATTCGCAATTATTCCTACTGTAATTCCATTCATTCTTGCAAAACCAACAACGATATTCTTTGACCATTCATCTTGAAGTTCAAAGAAGCTGTCTGTATCAGCTATTATCTCTATTACTCTTTTCATATCATAAGGTTCATTTTCTTCTTTGGGTATTAGATCAGCTAATTCCAATTGATTATTTTCCTCAGATTCATTCAATTCAATTGGTGGATCATCAAGATTATTTGCAGGGAGATAAGATAATAATTTCTTAGATAGATCTATTGTTTCTTCTTCTGTATCTCCAACCAAATGGCATATACCAGTAAGAGTGCTATGCACATCACTTCCTCCAAGATCATAAAAAGAAACTTCTTCTCCAGTAACAGCTTTAACTACCTCTGGACCAGTTACAAACATAAATGAATTTGTTCTATTCATGAGGATAAAATCTGTTAGCGAGGGGGAGTAAACAGCTCCACCAGCACATGGGCCTAAAATTATAGAAATCTGAGGAATGACTCCTGAAGCTTGGGTATTTCTAAAAAAGATATCTCCATAACCAGCTAAAGAATCAACGCCTTCTTGTATTCGTGCTCCTCCAGAATCAAGCAAACCTATTACTGGACAGCCAGTTTTTACAGCTAAGTCCATCACTTTGCATATTTTTGTTGCTTGAGCTCTTCCCAAACTTCCTCCGAAAATTGTAAAATCCTGACTATAAACGAAAACAGGTCTTCCAGCTATCGTACCGTAACCAGTTATTACTCCATCCCCTAAAGGTTTGTTTTCTGACATGTTGAATTTTTCATTTTGATGAACAACAAAAGCATCTATCTCTACAAAAGAAGATTCATCAATAAGTAGCTCTATCCTTTCACGAGCTGTCAACTTTCCTTTATCATGTTGATTTTGTTTCCTCTTTTCTCCCCCACCTTCTTTACTTTTATCTCTTAGTTCAGAGAGTCTTTTATCTTGTTTACTTCTCTCTGACTCAGTGAATTTTTTAGGATTCTGATACATTAGAATTATATCTATACACTCGAATAAAAAGGAGATGTCCTTTCATGAACAAAAAACAAAAAAAGGTTTATATTGTACTATTTTCGATGGCGTTTAATGGTTCCTAAACCTTCGAAAATGAAAACAATATATTTTGATTCAGTTGCATCAACTATGGATGAAGCTTTGAAATATATTGATGAGGAAGAAGAGGAAATCATTGTTTTAATTGCAAAGGAACAAACTGAAGGTAGAGGAAGAAAAGAGAGTAGCTGGATCTCACCAAAAGGTGGATTTTATGCAACTTACATTGTACCTCTTGAAAAAGAACTCACAGAAGTAGATTTAACGTTTTTTCATTATGCTGCAGCTTTAGCTATTCAAGAAATGTTGCTCATACTTTTCCAAGTAAAATCTAAGATAAAATGGCCGAATGATGTTTATCTCTATGATAAAAAAATAGCAGGAGTTTTAATTGAATATATTATGGGGGAGAAAAACCATATTCTGATAGGAATTGGAATAAACGTAAATAATGAATCGAATGATTTGTCTTCAATCCTTAATGAACAAGCAATAAGTCTGCAAACTGTCTTGAAAGCTGAGATTAGCATCAAGGATATAGAATCAGAATTATCTAAGCTGATTACTAAAAACACTCTACAAGTTTTAAATTCAGAATTAGAATATCTTACTCGAGATTTCAATTCAAACCTGATTAATTATAAAAACCAAATTTATTTAAAAGATGGTTCTATAAGAATATGTAAAGGGATAGATAAAAAAGGCAATTTGGTTTTGGAAAAAGACAATCATAAAAAACTACTCTCAATTAATGATTCTGATGAAATAACAGAAATAAATCAATCTCAATATCAAACCTAAAGTTTAAAAAGGTGTGTTATTCATTCCTTTTAGGTGTAGAAGAAGTGGCAATAACATATATTCCATCAATATTTAGTGTGTTTCTCACTATTGGTTTCTTTACATTGATTTTCGGATTAGTATTTTGGATAGTTAGAAAAATAAACAAAAATGTCTCTGATAAAAGATTAAGAAGAAAATTAACAGCTGCAAGTATGGTTGGAACATCAGAAGAATAAAACATCTTTATCCATCATTCTATATATTTTTGTATAAATTTTCTAGTTATTTAACAAAACTTTAAAGCAGACATTGAAGATTTTTCAAGATGAAAATAAAAGCAACAAAACTTCTACTAGTAACATTCTTAATACTCTCACCTATTACAATCACTTTTCAAACCACTTTTGCTCAAGATACTCAACCAATACATTTGCATTTAACATGGCAACACGATACTACTACAACTATAACGGTTAGTTGGAGGACAGCAGATAAAACATCATCAATTGTTCAGTATGGAACTGATGATAGTTATGGAAATGAAGAAACTAGAGATGAAGCAGTCTTACATCATGTTGAATTAGTTGGTTTGAATCCTGACACTGTTTACCATTATAGAGTAGGAAATGGTGAAGTTTGGAGTGATGACTATACTTTCAAAACTGGAACTTCAGGGAATCATGCTAGATTTATTGCTTGGGGTGATTCTAGACATAACCGTCCAGAAAGAAGAGCGATAATGAATACAGTAAATTCTTTGGATTTTGATTTTTCTGTCTTTAACGGAGATTTTGTAGATTCAGGTTTGGATGGTGGTCAATGGATAGATTGGTTTGAAGATTTTTCTCCGCTCCTAAGTCATAAACCTTTCATGTCTGTTCTAGGGAATCATGAAAGCAATAGTTCACATTACTATAATTATTTTGTTTATCCTGGAAAAGAAGAATATTACTCATTTAATTATGGACCTATCCATTTCATAGGACTTCATAGCTGTGTTCCATATTATGGAGGAACATTTGATGAACAAATCAATTGGTTGTTGAATGATCTAGAGACATACAAAGATTATGAATGGAAAATAGTTATTCAACATAGACCCGCATATTCTTCGTCTAAGAGAAATCATGAAGGAGATTATGATGATATTCAAACATTACTTGTCCCAATTTATGAAGAACACAACATAACCATGGTTATTGCAGGTCATGATCATTGGTATGAGAGACTACATAAGAACAATATTACATACGTTGTTGCTGGTGCAGCAGGAGCTCCAATATATACGATTAATGAAGATTATAGAATAGCTGAATCAGTTTATTCAGAATCAACACATCATGCTGTTCTGATTGAAGTTTTCGAAAACCAACTTGATATGAGAGCTTTTAGAACAGATAAAACTCTAATGGATCAATATACAATCAACAAAGAAGATAAACCAGATTTAAGATGCAATAATTTGCCTACAACTTACAACATCTCTAAGGGACAAAGTCAAAATGTTACTATTTCGATCATGAACATCGGAGAAGTGGATATCCTAGAAGAAACAAAAACAAAAGTGGAAATTAGTAACGGAGAAACCTGGAATATTACTATTCCTCCTCTTGATGCTTATGAAAGTGTTGAGTTCAAGTATGAATGGACAGCTTCTAGTAATGGATTGTATACTTGGACTATTACAACTGATATTGAAAATCAAATTGATGAAGTTGTTGAAGATAACAATCAAGCAAAGTTCTGCTTTGATGTAGAAGGAACAGAAAAAACCGGATCCTTTATAGATAGTATACTGGGTGTTGTTTCAGCTCTAAGTGCTTTATTTATTGTTATAGTAATAATGAAAAGAAAGAGATAAAGATTCTTTTTAATTTTTCTTTCTTCTTCTTAATTGAGTTTTTACTATGAATATAGTAATCAATGAAAATATGCATACAGGGAAAAGAATAGAGGTTCTCTCTAGATTCTCATTTAAAGGAAATTTATCAATAGAATTAGAAAGTCCATCGATTGCATAAGTTTTATTGTCTCCTATATCATTCCAATAATTGCCTTCTTTCTTCTTATAATCATACCAGAGATTAACTGAACCTGAATCGCTACATTGAGAAGTTCCTTCTGGGTTATTATCAATAAAACTATTATGAAATAAAACATTAGCAGAGGATAGTGTATTTATATAGATTGAATAGTTTTCATTTTCTCTAAAGAGATTGTATAGAAATTTACAATTTGATGTAGAATCTAATGCAATGCCAAAATCACCATTATGTGAAACATTGTTATAAGTAATATTTGAAACTGTAACAGATTTTAGAAGAGCACCTCTATAATCATTTGAACTACAATTATTTCTAGTAATTAATGATGATTTAGAATCTTCAATCCATAAACCATTTTGTTCATTTGAATGACAGTAATTATCAGAAATTAAAAGGTAATCAGATGATTGAGTAACGATTCCCTTCAAGTTCAAATATAATATATTATATTCAATGATAGTTGAATCAGAAGATTCTATGAATATTCCAATTTGATTTTGGAAACAAGTATTTTCTTCTACTTGAGAAGCAGTTGAGGTTTTAACGTGAATTCCGTACTCACTTAAAGAGACTATATTTCTTGAAATAGAAACAGAACCAAAAGAATATGAATAGATTCCATAATTATCACAATCTGAGCAGATATTACCTTCTATCACTGATCCATCAGAAGTATAAACATTAATGCCTTTACCATAACCATTGTTAGAAAGATCTGTTAAATGATTGTTAATAATTGATGAGGAGAAGCAATGATCAATGTAGATGCCTTCTCTTATCTTTGTTATGTTATTATATGATATCATACTTGATTCAGAATCTACTAGTCTAATTCCAATGTTTGATGCATAACCATTCTCAGGTATTAGAGTGTTATTATCTACATTTGAATTATCTGAACGTTCTATATTAATGAAAGCTTGTCCACCTGAATAGAATAAGTTATCAACAATATCTATTGAATCAGTGTTTGTAACTACTATGCCGTTACTGATACAGTTCTGGACAGTTGCTTTATCTTCATAACAATAACTAATTTCAATACCATGCCAATCTGACTCAACATAACAATTCTGAATTATAAAATAAAAAGAGGTTGATGAGATGTAAATCCCAACAGTTTCAGCTGTTGTAATATTTAAATTCTCAATACGATAGGGATCGTTCAAAGCTCCAGTTCCAGGAAAACCATAGTCAGAAAAGTTTCCGTCATTATCTATGTATATTGCTACATGTGGAGTTAGCGAATTTGGATTGAGATTAAGTGATATTATTTTTGATTTTGAATAAACAAATTGTGTTGGTATTGAATTTATCATAAATAAAGCAGAAACTAGTATTAGTAAACAAATAACATCTGTTTTTATTCTCATTTTACTCATCTTTTTCTTTGACTATCAACTTTTATTTTAAGAAATAAAAACTTTAGCTATATTTGAAGGATTTTCTTTTCTTTTTCATTTTTGTATCTTCTTTCTAATAATGTAAACTAAAGAAGATGACATAGCAACTAGAATGCATAGAGAAGAGAGAATTATATATAATCCATAAAATTCGAAGAATCTAGGATCAGTAGTATAATAAGAAATAGAAGGATTATAAAGGCTGTTAGTATTTATCCAATCCCATCGATATTTTTTCCCACCATCAATATTCATGATGTGAAAATTTGAATTTTGAGGATCATAATCTTGAACATTGTAATCATCAGGTTGTAATCCATAAACATCAAATTCTACTCTTTCAGTTAAATTACCATACCAAATTGCACCAGTCATAACAAGGTAATATATTTTAACATATGAATTCCTTACATTTCTTCTCAAGGTACTTTCAACAGAATAAGTTATATTAGTACAGCAAAAACCTGTAAAAGAAACATTGAAAGCAATTACTGGCATTTCATCTGCTGTGACGCCAGGAATATAGTTTCTGAGATACTCACTTTGTTCTAATGAAAGGTTTAATTCTTGGTATGATATTAGTTGGTTATCTACATTCAAAATAATATTCCCGTTATTTGCTCCTTCAAGAAGTTCATCATGCCAAGCAAAATTATCAATTGGAATGACTACTGTAACATTTTCTGTTTGATTATAATTATAAAAAGTATAATTACCTGAAGTAACAATATTGAATTTCAAATATTCTTTAGCATCCACATTTATGTTTACTTGAGCATTAATCATACTAATATTAAGATTATCATGCAAAGTAAGAATACCAATATGTCTCCAAAATTTTCTATCAGTCGGAGGAACAGGCATAGGATCTGCAAAAACAGTATTATTAACTAAAGAAGATGAGATTAAATAAAAAAACATACAGTTTAGCAAGAATAAAGCGTTTAGCTTCCTATTCATTATGCAAAATTATAATTAGAAATGCATATGAATGTTCTGTTTATAGAAAAAAACCTTATCGTAAAGGTTATCTTCTTGGTAGGAGACATATCCAAGAAGGAAGGGGGTATAAATGGAAATTGTAATGCAACATATACATTTTATGAAAATAACCTTTCTACGTTGATTTTTGATGCCTTACTTTGTAATTTGATAAAACACCTTATTAGAAGGATGCAATAAATCGTTTTTGTCAAGATTCTATACATCTAGATGCAAAAAGAAAGATTAAAATTTGAATTATTAATATAAGGATAAGAAAATAGGAGATGTAAATGATGAAAAGACCAGAACTTAAAGGGAACAAGGCCGAGAAATTGATTACTTTCATTTACTATAGGGATTTACAGAAAGGAATAGATTTCTATGAGAAATTTCTAGGATTTCCCTTGGAGATTGATCAAGGATTTTGTAAAATATATCGAATATCAGAATCAGGATATATTGGTATTGTTGATGAAACTAAAGGCATGCATAAATGGAATGAAATTAAACCAGTTCAAATTTGCCTACGTGTTCCTGATGTACAAGCTTTTTATGAATTTTGTAAAGAAGCAGACGTTGATGAGCTTTCAAAAATGTTTGTAAATGAGGAAATTAAGATTAAGGCTTTTGTATTTAATGATCCAGAAGGATACCAAATTGAAATTCAAGAATCAATAGAGTAAGAATCTTCTAACTTGCATCAGTTGTGGGTTTTCTTCTTTTTTCTACATCGGAGATGAAATAATCACAAGTTAGTTCTTTAAACATTACTGAGCACTTTTCGCATTCCTTGTAAGGAGAGGATCCTCTTAGAATATTGTAGAGATAAACTCCTGGAAAAAGAAGTAGAAATAATAGAATGCTTAACCAGATTTTTGGAACAAGAATAAGAATTCCTGTATAAGCCCCTATGGCAACACCTAATAATAATCGAAAGAGAAATTTTAGAAATTTGTTTTCAGGTTTTAATAGAAGCTGAAAAAGAGACATACAGACACCAAAGAGACCAACGGATGCTAGGATTATTGGGAGAGTTTCGAAGAAAGCTTTGAAGATAAAGAAAAGTATGGAAGAGACGATAAAGCCAAACAAAACACTAAAACATCCAACACAAAAATATAAACTTCCAATTTTGAACACATGATTATTAAAATTGTAACAAAGAGGATGATGAGCTAAATATTGCATAGAGAAGTGTCGTAATTTTTGATTAAGGATCTCTTTTCTCTTACTCATTCCATCACCAGAGTTTCAGTAATTATTCTAGAAAATAATATTGAAGATTTTTAATATCTATTTCAACAATTGAACCATTAGTTAATAATTCAGTCGGTTCACCCAAATAAGGGAGGTAACTAGAACTAACGATTATGTTCTTACCTGTTCTGTATATTTTCATTGTATAATATTTTGAATCTTTTCTATAAAATACACCCACCCAAGCTTTGCTAGGAGAAGAAAGAATAAAATTAGCTCCAGTATAATCCCAAGGTTCAATGATATTGTCAACTAGTTCCTTAGATAAGGTCCATTCATTTTGTCCCATTGCAGTTAACAATGCATAGAAGTACTTCTCTGAATCTGTTGTCCCTCTCAAGAAAAATTTTCTCTGATCGAAATTTTTTATCTGACTCTTAATAGTTCCATTGTGACCAAATACATATTCATCACCATTATACCAATAGAATGGATGATTGTTTGCTACAGATACTTTGATGTTAGGTGAAGCTCTTCTAGCGTGTACAAGTAAAACATCTGTTTCAATTTTTTCCCAATCAGGGATAGGGGGTCGAGAGAAAATCGCTTCATTGAATCTTCGTACTTCAAAATGATCATCTTTGATGTAAGCATAACCATAACCATCATGATGATCATAAATGCTTAGTTCATTCTTCTCATGAACATCTAGTTTTACTCTTCCTCTATAGTCAGAACAAGAAGCAATGTACTCATCATAAACATTTGAGGTTACTTGGTCACCAATCTTGAGGAAGAGTCTACACATAATAGTCTCCTTATTAGTAATGTTTGTTTAATCTTTTAATTTTATCTGATAATTAAAAAATTAATCAGCTTCTATAATTGTAGGTACTTTTTCTATTTCTTTAGTACTAACTGTAATTATCATATCCTTTTTCTTTACAAAGAAGAAAATTATTATTGAGGATAGGATCATTATCAAAGTTGTAATTGCCATTAGTATCTCAATTCCAAAAATGTTTACTGAACCTATGGACCACTTTACCCATCTAAACTCACCATAAACAATACCACCAATGATGGGACCTAATACTGCACCTAAATTGTTAAACATTTGAACATTTCCAAATTCTAAACCTCTTCTCTTTTCTTCTACTAAATCTGCTTGTAATGCTCGGAATGCTGGCATGTTTATTTGTTGTACTAATTGTCTGATAATAAATACAGCAATTAAAGCATAGATTACCATTTCAAACCCTAGAAAGAAGAGGAACGTAGCTGAAAGCATTCCAGTTATAACAACTAATCCTTTTTTACTAGTCTTATCAGCTAGATATCCACCTAGAGGATTGAAAGTTACACCAGCTATTCCGGATATCCCAAATACAATTCCAATAAATTCAGGAGTTAGAAGATATCCATCTTCTAGAAAAAGTGATAATATCGGGAATATCATTGCAAAGTTGAAACCATTTGTAAAACTTAGAACATAAATTGCTTTAAGACTACTATTTCTCTCTTTCCAAAAGGATGGTCTAAGGAAAGAAGGTATACCTAGTCTTATTCTTCCAGTTGTCTTAAGTACTTCTTTAAGCGCAATCCAGAGTTCTTTAAGACTCATTTTTGCTTTACCAGTTTTTGGATCAATGACCAAAAAGTTGAATGCAAGAAATGCGAGAAAAGATAAACCACCAAGTAAGAAGAAAGTTATACGGAAAGCTGAAACATCAGTATTAACCATGAGTTTTGAGAGAGAGAACAATCCACTTCCCAAAAATGGTCCAATCGCCCAACCTAGAGTTTGTGATAATATAAACCAGCCTAGATTTCTTCCTCTATTACCTTCTTCAGAGATATCTACGATTGCTGATTCAGCTACAGGCCATACTAATGCTGATGCAATCCCTTGAAAGAATCTGACTAAAAACAATGACCAAAAAGCTTGAGCTAATCCAAAACCAAATGTAAGAAAAACATACATTGCTAATCCAACGACTATAACAGGTTTCCTACCTGCAACAT
>JAEOTE010000061.1 GCA_016839945.1 Candidatus Heimdallarchaeota archaeon
ACAAAGAAATCTAGTAACTCCTTATCAAAAGCAAATTCTAGATTCTCTGTTTTTGAAATTTCTTTAGAAAGTTGCTCAATTCTTCTCTGCACCTTATCAGCATAATATTTATCAGGAAATACTATTGTAGATCGCCAATCAAGCATCCAAAAATATCCCCAAGATAGAATAATCAATCCTCTAATTCTTTCTTCTTGTGTAAGTTCTTTTTCATCTAACATTTTTTCTAAGATATCAATATTTTCTAGATAATTCCCTCTGTCCATTTCATTTTTGATTTGTTTAAGTTGCTCAATTACAGAAGAAGTCAACTTTTACACCTGTTAACTAATAGAATAAATAATTTTTCTAGAATATAACTCTTGTTCAAGAAGTTTATTTGTAAGTTTGTGATAAGGTTACCTTCTTGTTAGTGGCACTTTATTAGAAAACAGAACTTCTTGCCCATGTTTAGTTTTCTTTTCATTTTGTTGCAAAACAATTTTTGAATATGTTTAAATACATCTACTATAATTTATAGAGCTTGGTAGAGAGGAATCTTATGATTAGTAATCAACCTACTTCTTTTAAAGTAAAAGACTTTCGAGAAAAAATGATAGAAACCTCAAGAAGACTAGCTTATCTTCATACATTTTATCTCATAGTTATTTTTGTTGCAATAGGTTCTTTATTCATATCATTTGCGTATCTAGCTTGGGGCTTTTGGTGGGATTATCCTCCCCCTCCAGGAGTAAGATTCTTTGAGGATCATCTATTTCCAGGATTAGGAATAACAATGGCTGTTTTAGCTGTCCCCGGCTTAATAGGAATGGCTTTCAGAGTAATTCTTTTCTTCAACCTTTCAACTCATTTTAATGATATGTCACTTTCATATCCTTATCTAAAACAAAAAACAGATAAATTGAAAGGCTTTCTTATCCTTGGTCCAGTTGGCGAGATTGTTGCTGTTTTTATCGTTCCTTTAGTAGGGAATCTCGTTGGAGCTGTCATTACGCTGTATAGTTTCAATATAATCAGAGATATTTTAAAGGACTTAAAGTACAACAATTTGTATAAGGGAGAAGTGAGAAACGATCTCTCTTACTCTTACATTTCATTAATAGTAGTTTTTCCAGCTGTAGCAGCTACAAGCTTAATAATAATTTGGTTAACTTATATTGACATTTTAAATTATATACTAGTAAGTTTGACATTATTAATTCTAATTGGATCTTTAATTTGGCATATATTAGCTTTCTATAGATTTTCGAATGATGTAAAATTATTAAAAGAACCACATCCAGTAACGATTCCTCAAGAAGAGTATGCTGTTTATCAACCAACACTTCAACCTCAACCTCAACCAGCTGGTGATTTTGTAGCAGCAAAGAAAGTATTAGAAAAAGAAGAAATAGAACCAAAATTTTGTGTAAATTGCGGATTTAAACTGGAAACAAAAATGAAATTCTGCCCCGAATGTGGAGCAAATATTAATTCAAGGAAAACTTAAGAAAATATAGACAAGTCATTCGGAATGTCGTACTTTTAGCTATCCGCTGTTTCTGCAATATACGACACTCTAGTTTGTTTTTTACAATCTCCTATATCTCCTTTATCGATTACAGTCTCATCGTTCCAGTTTATCTGTTTGAAGTTGAACCCATAATCTAGCAATAAAGCTTCTACAAGTGATTTGTTTGGTGTCCCTACTAGGTTTGATGAACCAAATGATGCCATTTCAAAATCTTGGTCTTCATGATAAAAAACCATGTATCCGGCTATGCTTTTGGATTCCCTTCGACGAATGCTGCGAAGCTCAGTTTCAGGTAGTTGAAAATCTTCAACAAAGGTATCCAATATCAGATATTTGGGTTTAGCACCTTTTATTAAATCAAGCAATTCTGTTTGATTTTTAGTATGATAAAAAAATCCAAAACAAAGAGTTGTGTCGAATTGTTCTTCTTCAACTGTCGATAAATATTCAAATGCATCATCTATTACAAATTCATATTGGGTTTCTATACATCCCAAGGATTTCAAATTCTCCTTAGCATCATTAACTAGAATAGACCGCGGTTCAACACCCACAACATACTGTGCTCCTAGTTTTAAGCAAGCGTATGTAAATAAACCATCATGACTCGCCAAATCAAGAACTCTTTTATTACGGATTGCATGAATATTTCGGGTTAGAAGCATTTCGCAACGATAATTTAAACGATTAATATCCTTTTTTACACGACTAGTCTTTAAAAATGGAGTATTTTTGTATTCTACGGCAAATTTCATTTCTTTCAGGAATCTTAAATAAATCAACTTAATATTGATTTCCTAAGCTTTTGTTTCCATTGTATTTATTTATCCCAAAAAATTCACAATGAATGAAGTTTTCAGAAAAGAAATACCTATTTATTCTGACGATTCAACCTGGCAAATATCATCAGAATATCTCTAAAAAGATAACTTGAATTTACTAAGCTTAATAAAGAGAATTACGTAAATATTAAGATTCAACTGGTAAAGTTATTCTGAAAGTAGTTCCTTTTCCTTCCTCGGTTGTGAAATTAATTGTTCCATAATGTAAATTAATAATATCATATACAAGTATCAATCCCAATCCTGTACCTTCTTCAATTGGTTTTGTTGTAACGCTTTCTTTTCCAATTTTTTCAGCGATATCTTCTGGTATTCCAGCTCCTGTATCTTCAATTTCAATAGTTATTCCATTTCCTTCTTCAGTCATATATGTTCTAATAGTAATCTCTCCATGATTTTCGATAGCTTGTGTTGAATTGATTATAAGATTCATAAGAACATGAGAAATATCATTTTCTATTCCCCTAACATAAACAGGACTTTTAATCTTGTAATCAAAATTGAGTTCTGTACAACAAGAACGCCATCTACCTCTAGTCATAGCAGCAGCTGTTTCAATGGCTTCATAAATGTCAAAAACAGTCATTTCTCCCTTTCTTGTTACTCTTCTCAATCGTTTTGAAACATCACCTACTCTATAACAACCCTCAATCACTGTATCGATAAGATGATCCATTCTCTCATCATCAAGATTCTTTTCATCAAGAGTTACTTTCAAAAGCTCGGCATTTCCAAGAACATACTGTAATGGATTATTTATGTCATGACCTATACTTCCTGCCAACCTCCCAAGCATAACTGCTCTTTCTTGAGCTATTAATTGATCTACTTTTTCCTCAACCATTTCTTCCAGCTTGTGTGCATACTCTTTTAGTTGTTTTTCCATTTCATTACGCTTTGTGACATCTCTTACATGAACAAGAAAAGCTTCTGGCTTGTTGTTCTCATCATACATAACAGTTGCATTTGCTTCTTGAGCTTTTATCTCTCCCTTATAACTTGCAATATCAAACTCGAAATTATTATATCTACCTTCTTTAAGCAATTCTGGTTGCATTTTAATTATCTTTTCTTTATCTTTATCAGTTAAATAATCAATAATACATTTTCCAATCAGATCTTCCTCATTTTCAAGTCCTAGAAAAATCAGAGCTTGTCTATTCGTCATTAACACATTTAAATCTAAATCTAGTTTTAGAACGGTATCTGGTGAAATACTTACAAGTTTCTTATAACTTTCAGTACTTTCACGTAAAGCTTCCTGTGTTTTTTTGATATCTGTAATATCCATTAGGCTTACTAAACTCCTTCTTGATTCGGGTATCATAGAAACATTGTAAAGAAATTCTCGTAATTCTCCATCCCTTCTTTTGAGTTTAATGTCAACAGTTTCTGGTGCAGATTCGGCATTAGTTCTTCTTATTTGATGATATTTTACAATTCTATCCAATTCTTCTGGAGGTAGATACTTTGTAAAACTGGTTCCTACTACCTCATTCTTCTTATAACCTGATAGTTCTTCAAACTGTGTATTCATTAAAGAAACTGTAGTATCCTCTTCTACAATAATCATTCCTGAACCTGAGTTTTCGAAAAGAGATTGATATCTTTTCTGAGATTCTTTAAGTGTTTTTTCCATCAATCTTTGTTCAGTAATATCTCTCAAAATCCCTTTATAACCTACTACTTTCCCTTTTTTATTATACAAGATTGTAGCTGA
>JAEOTE010000062.1 GCA_016839945.1 Candidatus Heimdallarchaeota archaeon
TATATTTCCAGTTTTGATTCTTTAAGAATTTTTCACGATAAAATCAAATAGTTTATTTAAAAATATTAGCGTTTATCGAAAAGATGATACCTTTTTAACCAAAATTCTTATCTAGTAATAATAGAAATACTATCTGTGTAAAAAATGCAGCTAAAAGGAATTGAAAAGGATATTATTGCAAAACTGGAGGAAGCAGGATACACTTTAGAAAGTTTAGCAATTTCTTCTTCTGAAGAACTTTCAGATAAAGAAAAAATAGAATTAGATATTGCTAGAGAAATAATTGAAAAAGCACAAACATCCTTAGGTATTCAACCTGTTACAGCAATGAAATTCTTAGAACTAGAATCTAAAAGGGGAAAAATTACTACATCATCAAATGAATTGGATAGTATTTTAGGAGGAGGAATCTGGACTCAAGAATTAACTGAAATTGCGGGTGGATTCGGTTCAGGCAAGACACAATTGTGCTTTCAATTATGTATAAATGTTCAACTTCCAAAAGATGAAGGTGGATTAAATGGTAATGCTTTCTTTATTGATACTGAAAGAACTTTTTCTCCAAGAAGAATTGTGGAGATTTCAAGTTACAGAGAACTAGATGTTGAAAATGTCTTGAACAACATCTATATTGGTTCAGCTTTAAACACTGATCATCTCTTTAGTATAATTGATCAACTTGATTCAATAATAAAAGAGAAAAACATAAGATTGTTAGTTGTAGATTCCTTTGCATCACACTTTAGATCAGAATATATCGGTAAGAAACGTCTTGTCGAGAGACAACAAAGAATTATGCAGATAGCTGAAAAACTTATAGTACTTGCAGTCAAGCATGATATAGCTGTTGCCGTAACAAATCAAATTATAGCAAATGTTGATGAATTCCTATTTGGGAGTCCAGAAGAACCTGCTCTAGGTTTTGCATGGGCTCATCGTCCTCAGCAAAGGTTATTCTTCAGAAAATCTAGAGGTAGTTCTCGAATAGCAAGACTATTTGATTCTTCACGAATGCCTGAGAGAGAAGCTCTCTTTTATGTTACAGAAAGAGGTATAACTGACGCTCCATTCTCTTCTGACTTCTATGAATAAAAGAATTAAATTAAAAATAATCTTATTTCTTTGTTGCAGAATAAACCTTAGTTCGTCTAGAACTAGTTATTAATTCAATAATATTATTAGCTTCAGCTTCTTTTAGTATTTTTTTTGCTGCACTAACTCTAACATTGTATTTATTAGCGAGATATTCTGGTGTAATCCCTTTAGCTCTAGCTATTTCTTCATCTATCTTTTTCTTTGCTTCTTCATCAGGAAAGAGATCTCTTGTAATTGGAACAAATTCGACAACTAAACCGAACTTTTTCTTCTTTCTAATGACTTTTTTCTCACTAACTGACATCTTACTCGGTTCTGGGTTTTTCTTGCAGACTTTTAAGTTATTCGATTGACTAGGAATTTCTATTTTTCAATGAACCAAAACCTTGATATTTTTACGCTAAAAATTCACCTATGGAAAAAATAGAATTAGTCTTAGATACATTCAAAGGTAGAAATGAATATTATCCCTTATTCAGTCTGTGGAAACATTTTCCTTATGATGATAAAGATCCCGTTCTACTTGCCAATGCACACGAGAAATTTTTTACAAGACATTCATTTGATTTAATGAAAATCAGTCCACACGGTAGATATCCTGTTGTAGATTATGGTTGCAAAGTTTCCAAAGAATATGACCCTTTTACCGGAAGCACTAGATGTGATGAATGTTGTATTAAAAATACAATTGATTGGGAAACTATAGAGCCCGTAAATGTTAATGAGGGGGAGTTTGGTAATCAAATAAAAGCTGTTGAATTAATTCACAAAAAACTAGAATCGTTACCGAAAATGATGACTATTTTTTCACCATTGATGGTAGCATCAAAAATGGATCAAAATTTAGTTAGCAATCTCAGAAATCATCCAAAAACAATGAAGGATAGTCTGTATATTCTTTATGAAGTAATGCTTGAGTTCGCACTCTCTTCAATTGATTCAGGAGCAGATGGGATATTTTTAGCATCACAACATCTTAGAGAAACTGAACTCAAATGGGAGGAAGTCGAAAAATATGAAATATTCTTTCTTAAGAAAATTATAGAGAAAATTAAGAGAAAATCAGATTTTACTGTATTACATATTCATGGAGAAAATATATTCTTCAAACAAGTAAATGAAAAAATCAAAGCAGATGCATATAACTGGCATGATCAGCTTACATGGCCTAATATAGATGAAGCTGCAAAAATTTCTAATCAAGGATTACTTGCCGGAATAGACGAAACAAAGTCTTTAATTGAGGGAAATAAGGAAAATATAAAGCAAAATATTTTAGACTCAATCAATATATCTCAAAAACACGACAATAGAATCATTATTTCTCCTGGATGCGTAATACCTATTACTGTTTCAGAAGAATCAATAGATATAGTTTCATCAACAATAAAGAAAAGTAGAGGATAATCTTATGTCTGAAGAAGAGAAAAACGAGGAAATTATACTAAGGAAAAAGTCAACAAGATATGGTTGGATTGATTTTTCAATAAATTTAGTCTTTAGTATTATCATGATTGCTAGTTTTGTAGTTTTCGTTTTCATAGAAAAACCAGAAGATTCATCTATCTTAATAACAGTAATAGCCATCACTGTCCTACCATTTCTTATTTTTGGAAATAGAACACTTAAAGAATTGCTATACAAAAGAGATTATATTTCAATCAAAGGTACAATGATTCTATTTAGATCAACTCCTCTATTCTTTACAGGTTTAAGAGTTAAAAAAGGGGAATTTCAGATACATGAAGTCAGAAGATACGGCATGATTAAAATCCCTAGAAAATTTTCTCTTGATTTGTGGAAACACAAAACTAAAGCAATGATCGTTTTTTCTCTTAGAGATGGAAGGGATTTCTTAATTGGAGAATATATAGACAACGAAGATCTGGTTGAAATATGTTTAACTATACAGAATATTTACCCTAAAGCAAGATTTCGAACAGATTTATCAAAGGAATATCCTGATTTAGCAAAAAAGGAGAAAGAGATATCAGCCAAAACAAAGAAAAAAGGGAAGGATTTAAAGGAAGAACCAGAAGGCACCATCTACAGAAGAAGGTGAGGAAGTATCCCTACTTTTTTAAGGAAATATCACAAAAAGTTAATAGATGACAGTCTCACAGACGGAAGGTTTCTCATCAACAATGAAAAACATTGCAGTGTTAGATTTTGGAGCAGCTATACTGAAAATAGTCATCGTTGACCCTTCTCACCCTGAAGAACCGTTAAGATTTGAAAGAATTTATCTTCCTGTAAGAGCAAAAAGAGAAGAATTAGAAGGCGTGTTGAAAACACTACTGCGATCATACGCTGACTATAATATTAGAAAGTTTATCATAACATTCAGAAATTCTTTTCTATCATCAGCTAAAGAAACCTTAGAATTTGTGATTGATTCAGTAACTAAATTCATCAGACCAATTAATATTATCTTTTATTCAATAGATGGAGAATTCGTGAACTTAGAAACTGCATTGAAATATCCCGAAAAAGTAATTGCAGCTGGTTGGAAGGCTCTTGGAGATGGCATATGGAAACTTATCAAACAAGATATTCTCATAGTAGATTTCTCTACACGCACAACAAGTTTTATTCCAGTTCGAGAAGGGAGAATATTATCAAAATCCAATTCTGACCATGAACGAATGAAAAATAATGAACTTCTCTATTATGGAGTTCTAGAAACTAATGCCGCATTTGTTCAACCTAAATTCGAATATGGAGGAGAACTATACAATCTTCCATCTGAATATAGAGCATTAACTGCAGATATTTTTCTCATAACTGAAGATATTCAAACACCTGATTATATTATAGAAACTCCTGATAAAAAAGCTAAATTCAAAGAAGATGCTTTAAGTAGATTAAGAGATATGTTGTGCATTCTTGATGAAAGTTTCGACGAGTTTGAATTGATAAAAATTGCTCATCTTTTTAAAACAAGGCTTCTGGAGGAAATAAATCAAAATATTCGAAGAAAATTATTTGAAAACAACCTTAGAAAGATTGTTCTTTCGGGGATAGGTTCAAATATTCTTTATCAATATCTTAAATCGAAAGATGAACATGATGAGTTAATTCAAGCTACTGATATAATCAGAACAGCTGAAATTAATCCTCCATATTGTATAGCATATATTTATGCTACAAAAAAGATGATGGCAAATGTCTGAAAGAGTTGATCTTCGTAATAGAATTAACGTGATGTTATTTCATTTTGACCAGAGGTTAGGACCTAGATTACTCTTCAATGTAGCAGAAATTCAAGATGCACGTATAACAGCTTCATTAACTAGATTGATGGATTTTAATTTCATGCAAGAAATGAAAGCTTTTGTCAATGCTATGGCGAATGTTGTTTATTCGAGCTTATTCTTTTCCATTCCAAATCCACTTGCTCGAGGTGGTTCTGAACAGTTTATGCTTTCTGTTGTAATTTTTGATCCTACAATAACCGAATATCTAACGATTTCGTCATTGGAGGAAGAAATGGTAAAAACCATAAGTAGTCTAATTGAACTATCTGAAATGTTTATTATAGTAACCTATACAAATCCAATTTTGGATGATTTCCCAGAGGTTGCTAATTGTTTAAGTTCATTAAGAGATAATGCAATTAATATCTTTCAAGAACTATTTTATGGTCAGTTTGAGGGAAGAAAAGATGCTATATCTCAGATTCTCGGTAAAATTGGAATCGAAGCAGGAAAAAACATAATTCAGAAATTAACACCTGAACAAGATGACTCTTCTAGAACTTATCTAGATACAATACTAAATTCACAAATTCTCTCACGGTGGGGTAGAATAAACATTCTTCATTTTGATCCAGATGAGAAAGTGGCTACAGTTTCTCTAAAGAACTCTATTTGGACAGACTCCTTAGGTGTAATAGCTACCAAAGCATGTGCATATGTTGAAGGGATGCTTGAAGCAATTTTTAGCCACATATTAGAAGAGCCAATAATCTGTAATGAGATGAGATGTGCAGCTGAATACAGCTATGTTCATGATTGTATATTTCAAATAGCTCCTGGTGGTGTTAGTAGAGAAATTATATCTTTGCAAGAAGATCAAGCAATCAGAGAGATGGGTAAGAATGAAAGAAAGATAGCTATTGAGTCAATAAAAGAAGATATCGGGGAAGAACACTATTACGATTTAGATCCCATGATTAAACTTATTCAGATTTTCAACAAAGCTCCTTTTATTTCAGATCATTTTTATCAACAAAGTGAATCACAGATAAAATTTTTAGTTGTTTGTAACTATTGGAGATATCCTGATGATATAATCTGTAAAACTTGTGAACAATGGATAAAGAAGTTTAGCAAAGTATCAGTCAGTTTAACAAAAAGCAAACATAGAATATGTGAAATAAGTTACGAAACAGAATGAGATTCGATTATGAAATTATTTTTTCTTGGCAATGTACTCAATCATTGCCATGTTATCAACCCATCCTTCATTCTTTAGAAGTATCCATTTTCTTATAGATATAATATCAAAGCTTTTGAAATAGATATCAGCTTCATCATCTTCATAATAGGAATGTAATACTTCTTCTCCAAATTCCATTTGCAGAAATTCTCCTTTGCGAATTTCTTTTCCTTCTCCATAACCTACGCACTCGTAAGTTGGAAAATTAACGTAAATTAATCCATTAGGTACTAAGACTCTTTCCATTTCTTTGATTGATTTAGCAATATCTTCTTTGTTCATATGAAAGATTGTATGATGACTAAATGCAAAACTGAAAGATTCATCATCGTATGGAAGATTTCTCATATCCCCTTTTATTATGTGGAACTCCATATTACTTTCTTTTGCAAATTTATTAGCTCGTTCTATTTGGCTTTCTAGAATCTCTATTCCATATGTTTTGTATCCATTTCGATAAAAAATTGCTAATGGGGGATGGCCACCACCTGCACCACAATCTAATATTTTCTTTTCTAAAAGGCTCTTATTACATTCATTTAGAAAATCATAAACAGGTGTATCTCTTCTGTGTACTATCATTTTTTTTCACATTTACTTAGCTTCTTCATTGGAGAAACTTTATACATTTATGTAGTTTGTTAATATTTACGATTGTTTAAATATCAACATTCCAACATAGTTTTAGGAAAGGA
>JAEOTE010000063.1 GCA_016839945.1 Candidatus Heimdallarchaeota archaeon
ATTACAGGTGCAAGAAGTGAATGATCTTCAAGAATACTTGTTACTATTTTTTTCTCTTTAATTTCCTTACCTGCGAATAAAGCATTTGTAATTGCAACTTCTTTGGAAGGAAGGAAAGAAACTTGCGAAGATTCAATCTTGAAAAAGTTACTAAGAAATTCTCTATTGTTTTCTAGTTCTTTCAAGTTTTTTAATATATCTTGACTGACACCTCTAAAAGCAGCGCTACTACTGTGTTTGTAATGTTCAACCATTTTTTCTATTGAAGTTACAGGCATTTTACCGATTGTTGCAGAATCAAGATAAATTTGATTTTTAGGAATTTCAAAATCAATATTAAATCTAGAAACCTTCATCGTATTCTAACAGTTGTTTTATTTGTCCTTTTAAAACATTACTAGTTTTATTGGTAGAGAATATTTTGTAATCGCAACACTTGAATATATTAAAAAATAATTAGTATTAGGAATGATCGAAAGGCATTTGATTTAGCAAAAGCTATGAAATCAAGAAGCTAAGGTGACCTATAATTTTTCTTATTTAATTTCATTCATAATTGAACCAAGAGTTTCTGTAAAAACTTTGATTTCTTCCTCAGTATTGTATAGATGAGTTGATACTTGTACAAGGGAATCTTGTTTTATCTCATCCATAAACAAATGAGAACATAAAGCCCCACTTCTAACCATAATAGTACTCAAATCTTCTAAGATTATAGCGATATCATGAGCATCTACTAATTCACTCATGAAAGATAAAATAGGACCATATATGATGTTTTCATGTTGAACTATTTCAATATTAGTTATATCTTTTAAACCTTTAGTCAGTAATTCTCTAAGCTTTGTTTCATGTTTTCTAATGTTTTCAAAACCTACATCTGATAAAAGTTGCAAACTGTTTGCTAAACCTGCAAAGGCACCTGCATTTAATGCTCCTGGTTCAAATTTTCCGCTTCCACTTGCTAGTTTGAATTTTTGTTTCTCTAATGATATAACTGAACCTCCACCAACAAGCAAAGGCATTGTTTTATCAAGCATCTCCTTTGATAAAATTTGAAAAGCTGTTCCTTGTGGTCCTAGAGCACCATTATATCCTGAAGAGATTATGATGTCTGCGATATTTTCATTGAAACTAAATTTCTCATGCCCAATAGCATAGCTAATATCAAGAATAAACTTAATTTCATTTTCTTTACAAATCTTAGAAATTGATTCCCAATCTCTTTTTACTCCCATTCCAAGAGTCAAAGCTGATAAAAAAACTGCTTTTGTATTAGGATCTATTTGCTTTAAGATTGCTTCAGCTATGTTTTCTTCATCTGGAATATTGAGATAGTTCAGCTCTGTTTTATTTATCTCGCAATATCTAATTGCAGGTGCAAGGACTGAATGATCTTCCAAAATACTAGTAACTATTTTTTGATTTTTTGGAATATTCAAAGAAAAAAGTGCATTTAAGACTGCTATTTCCCTTGAAGGAAAGAATGACAGCTGATTGTTATCCACAGAAAAAATCTTCGCAATCTTATCTCTTTGATTTTCAATAAATCTTGAAGCTTGTAGAGCGGTTTTATGAGTACCTCTCCCGATCCCTCCACCATGATCCTTATAGAATTCTTCAACTAGTTTAATCGATTTGATAGGAACTTTCCCAGCAGTAGCTGAATCGAGATAAATCTCATCCTCTGAAAGATAAAAATCAATTCCAAATCTAGAACTAATTGTCATGGATAAAGAGAAAATGTGGTGCTTGTTTTAAAGATTTGTTTCACAACAGCATTTTTTTATATAGAAATAGTTTCAATGCACTTTAATGTCAAAAGATTCTCAAGAAAAAAAACTCAACTTCAAAAAAGAAGCAAATGACTTAGTTTCTTGTTTTAACAATATCTTGGAAAATTTTAGTTCCAAAAAAGATCATGAGTTATATGAGGATTTATGGCATTTAAGAGCAGAATTAGAAATATTAACTATTGAAATCCAACACAGTTTAGATTTGGAAAGCAGCCTTCAAAAATGGCAAAAAAACTTCTTTAAAGATCTAAAAGGTACTAGCTCGAAAACTAAAGCTAAAACAAAACTAGACGAGTTTAAGGAAGTGCTTGTAGATTTTTCCAATTGTTCATCTAGCAAACTTGATGAGTGCTACAAATTTCTCTGGAAGTTAAAAGAAATTATTGCATCTGTTTTATCAGCTTTCCCTGCAGAAAAATACAAATGGATCAATGGAGAATTTCAAAAAGAAGATGAAAAAGTCTTCGAAATTTAGACATAAATCTGCATTACACCTATCATTAAGTATAAAATAGAATAAGATAGATGGATAGCATATGAGTATGAGTATCAAGAAACCAGAGTTTCCTGATGACAAAGACAGAATACGCGAAGCTATGCAATTAGAACGCTATATCTGTCCTCATAGAGAAATAAACTATCCATGTGTAATCTGCAAAGAATGCAGAGAAATGGATCTCAAACAATATTCTCTAAAAAATGGTTTTATAGAAAAAACAAAAAATTCAAGCTTGATATCACTTATACTCGAATTAAGAGATCCTTTCGATGATATGTTACTCAATAGATTAAGTTTTGCTTTAGCTGAAGCAACAGGGATAATTCAGAAAGAACCTGAACCTGGTTTCTCTATAACATTTTATATCTCTGAAGCTTTAATGGAAAAAGTACAAGAGAAAGAGAAATTAGTCGAATTTATTGCTGATTTTCAACATAGATTCTTATCAGAAACAATAGCAGCACGAAGTGCATTAAATAAATGGGAAAGATCAACTACACAAAGACTCTTGTGGGATATGAGCATTGTATAAAAAAAGTAGAAACTAGCTCGTAGAGCTAGAAAATTGTTAGAGTTTTTTCTTCTTGCGTAGAATAGATATTGTTACAAAGATTGTTAATAAACCAAAAGCTAGACTGAGATAAACAACAAATTCTGATACATGAGGAAGCTCATAAACAACATATTGACACATAGATGTACTGTTGGATATTCCATCGCTAGCAACAACTACATAGTAGTAGATTCCTTCAGCAGGGAGGGTGTCTAAGAACTCGCTTGTTACATCGGAATAGATCGGAGATAGTCCCTCTATTGACCAAATAAAGGATGTAGAGCGATAAAGGGTGTACAATACTGCTCCATCAATATCATTCCAATCCAAAAAGACTGAACTGGTATCTGTTGGATTAGGTGTTATAAAAGCTAAAACTGGTGGTGCAAGTGAAGGTATCTTTACTTCCACATATTGACAATTAGAATTAGTAGTATTAACTCCAAAGCTTTCAGCAACAATAGAATAGTAGTAGAAACCGTTTGAACTTATTGAATCAGTATAATCACTCGAAGAAGTTGTATCTATTGGTGAAAGACCTTCTAGAGACCAGATGTAATCAGAGGATTTGTATATATAATAAATTGTAGATCCGTAAACACTATTCCAATTGAGATTGATTGTGCCTGAAGTGCTTGGATTTGGAACAATGAAAGCTAATTCTGGAGCTACTAAAGAAATAGATGAATGAGTATAAAAAATATCCCTATCTATTCCACAGGATTCGTAATCAGTATAGTCAAACCAAGCAATATGAACATTTCCTAAAGAATCTACTGCAATTTCAGGTGCTATAGAACCCTCAGTACTTATAGTAGAAATGATTTCTGTGATTGTCCAGGTGACTAATGAATTATCCCACCGTTTATAGAAAACATCTGCATCATCTCCACTTCCTGCATAATTAGTTAGATCATACCAAGTAATGTGAATGTTTTCAGCTGAATCAACTATAAGTTTGGGACGATATATATCATAGGTGCTCTCTGTAGAAACTACTTCTGTAATTAACCAGGAGTTAAGGATTGCATCCCATTTTTTGAAAAAGATATCTGCAAAACCTCCACTTCCTGCATAGTCTGTATAATCACTCCATACTGTGAAAACGTTTCCTTGAGAATCTACATCAATAACAGGATAATAAGAATTCCCACTGCTTTCTGTTGAAACAACTTCTGTAGTCATCCATGAGACAGATGAAACATTCCATCTCTTATAGAATACATCAGTATCTGTTCCGCATCCGGCATAGTTTGTATAATCCCACCAAGCAATGTGTATATTTCCTGCGAAATCTACTTTTATAGAAGCATCAAACGAATTTGCAGTACTTTCTGTTGAAACTACCTCTGTATTAGTCCATGTGTATGTGCTTGCATTCCATCGTTTATAGAAGATATCATAGTCAGTTCCACTACCATCATAAGGAGTATTGTCATTCCAAGCTAAATGTACATTCCCTAGAAAATCCGTATCAATAGAAACATAATTTGAGCTAGAAGTACTTTCTGTAGAAACAACTTCAGTTGTATTCCATGTCTTTGTGATTGGATTCCAACTTTTATAAAAAACATCTTTATCCGCACCACTTCCAGCATAGTTTGTATCATCCAACCAAGCTACATGAATATACCCAGCATAATCTACTTCAATAACGGGATATTCAGATGGTTGAGTGCTTTCAGTTGAAACAACTTCTGAACCCATCCATGTCTTTGTGCTTGCATTCCATCGTTTATAGAAGATATCACCATCTGAACCACTTCCTAAATAATCAGTCCATTCTTCCCAAACTATATGGATATTATCTTCTGAATCAATCGTTATACTAGGATCTTCTGAAATAGAAGTACTAAAGTTAGAAAGCACATCTATTTTTTCCCACTCCCAAGAAGATTTTTCAATTGAATTTAAGGAGTCCTGCAAATCTTCATCGTTCTGTAAAGCAATAATGTTTCTATTATGTGATGCTGGATTCCAGATTAAAAAACTAATAATAAAAACATTTAAACAAAATAAAAAAATTAATCTTTTTTTGTTCATAATAATCACTTTTTTGTTATTTTTATTAAATTCATTACGAACCATATTATGATTCGAAATTGTCTAGTATACTCGATTAGAAAAATAAAGTTTGCTAGAGAAAATGGAAAAAAGCTAGCTCAAAGAGCTAGAAATTTGTTAAAGTTTTTTCTTCTTTCGAAGGAGTGTCATTGTAACAAAGATTGTTGATAAGCCAAATACTAAACTTATAATAACCACAAATTCTGAGACATGAGGAAGCTCATAAATTACATATTGGCAAACAGAAGAGCTATTGTAGGTTCCATCACTAGCAACTACGACATAATAGTAGACTCCTTCTGCAGGTAAAGTATCTAAATATAAGCTTGTTACATCAGAGTAGATAGGAGTAAGTCCTTCTACTGACCAAATGAAGGATGTGGAACGATAAAGAGTGTAGAGAGTTGCATCTGGTACATCATTCCAATCAAGATTGATGGTTGCACTTGCAGTCGGATTCGGAACAATGAACGCTAGAACTGGTGATGAAAGAGAGGGGATGGATACCTCAACATACATGCAATTTGATTTGGAGCTGTTTCCAATAGCTGTTTCAGTTACAATACAGTAATAATAGAATCCGTTAGAGAATAACGTATCTGTATAATTATTGGAAGTGACTGTTACTATAGGTGTCATTCCTTCAATCGACCAAATGTAAGAAGTAGACCTAAAAACATGATATTTGATTGCTTCAAATATATTATTCCATTCAAGGTATATGTCTCCAGTTGTACTGGGATTAGGCACAATAAAAGCTAATTCTGTAGAAGTTGCTAAAGGTTTGTAATATTTTTTATAGAAAATATCTATATCTACTCCACAATCATTATACTCGAAGGGATCACACCAACTAACGTGTATATTTCCTCTCAAATCTACAAAAAGGTCAGGATAAGTAGTATGTTCAGTACTTTCTGTGGAAACAACAATTTGAGGACTCCAGATATTTGTTTCATAATCTAAACTTTTGTAGAAAATATCAAGATCAGTACCAGAGCCATTATAATCCGTTGCATCCCCCCAAATAATATGGATATCATTTTCAGAATCTATTGCAATTTTACATTCACTAGATTGTCCTGTACTTTCATAAGAAACAACTTCAGTTGTTGTCCAAGAAGAAGAAGTCAAATTCCACAATTTATAGAAGATATCATAATCCCCTCCTGCACCATTATAGTTTGTTAAATCAAACCAAGCGATATGAGCATTGTGGTTAGAATCAACTACTAGAGAAGCTCTATATGAATCACTTGTACTCTCGGTAGAAACTATCTCGGTAGTAGTCCAAGCAGATATTGAGGAATTCCATTTTTTGTAGAAAATATCCTCATCGGTTCCTGCTCCTCCAATATTAGTATCATCGTTCCAAGCAATGTGTATGTTTTGATCTGAATCGACATCAATGGAAGCATACCAAGATCCTCCACCACTTGTACTTTCTGTTGAAACAACTTCTGTAATTGTCCAAGAGGAAAGTGTTTTGTTCATACACTTATAGAATATATCAGCACCAATTCCTGCTCCTCCGTAGTCAGTTCCATCACTCCAAGCTACATGAAGATTATCAAAAGAATCTATAGTAAGATCTGGAGTGTTTGAATCGCCAGTACTTTCTGTTGATATTACTTCTGTTGTGGTCCAAATTTCTGTTACAACATCCTTTTTTTTGTAAAAAATATCTCTATCATTTCCACATCCTCCTAAATTAGTATAATCATACCAAACAACGTGAACATTATTTTGAGAATCGATAGCTAAGGAAGGACCATAAGAACCACTTGTACTTTCAGTAGAGATCACCTCTGTGTCACTCCACTCTAATTTTGAGGTTTCCCATTTTTTGTAAAAAATGTCATTATCTGTTCCACAATTGCTATAATTTGTTTTATCCTCCCATACTACATGTACATTACCAAAAGAATCAACAGCAAGAGATGAGTCGATAGAATCACTTGTACTTTCGGAAGAAATAACATCCAGTGAACTCCATAACCAGTTTGTTCTATCAAAGGATTCTATTAATTCTTGAGAATCCCAATTTTGCTGAAGCGCATTTATGTTAAGACTTTTTGTAGATGGGTAGAAGAATACCACACTTACTAAAATAAATAAAATAAGATAGCTGTAAACTTTTTTGTTTTTCATTTAAACTCCTCATTTATTAATTTCTTAATGAATATCTCATTAGTCGAAATTATTTACTATCCTTTTTACTAAAGATAAGTCTTGCTAAACAAGTGCAATAATCTTCTATAAAAAATACAAATTTTAGTAAAAAAGAGAAAAACTATGAAACACTCTTCCAATATAAACCTATATCATCAGCATGTTTTCGAACTTCATACATTTCTGAAGTTTTAGGACGACGATTAATTTCTGGAAATTCTCCTCGAAGAACTTTATAATCAGCGTGGTATTGAGCCATGATATTAACAAGAGGAGTTTTGAGATTTTCATTAATCCAATCGAGAATAGGAATAGAACAACACTTTGTATGCTCAGGCATAACTAAATGTCTAATAACATACTCTCCACTACCTCTTTCTTCAATCATCTTCATATTGCGTTGAATTGCGTCCCAATATTTTGGAGCTTTAGAGTACTTTGCTGCACAATCATTGTTAGAATATTTCATATCTGGCAGCCAAATATCAAAAAGATCTGATAGTATTTTCATGCTGGTTTCAGTAAGATACATATTACTATTCCAGAGCATAGGAACATTTACTTGAGCATCTAAGAAAGATTCAACAATAACATGCATATTAGGAGTAGGATCTCCACCAACGAAATTGATATTTCTTGCATTTTGATTGACAAGAGAATAATACATTCGTGCTAATTCAACAGCTGATGTATCTTTACCTCTGAATCTGTCTAAATTGAATTCTTGACTTATATCATGATTCTGACAAAAAGTACATTTCATGGTACAACCATAGAAGAAGATTGTTCCACTTGGAACAATAGGAGACTCTTCTCCCATATGAATGAAAGCTGAAGAAACATAAGCTTTCCCATCTACTCCACACACACCAATTTTTCCTTCAGCTCTATTAGCATTACACATATTCTCACAGAATTCACAAGAAAAGAGAATCTTCTTAAGTAGGACAACTTTCAATTTAAGATAATTATTCTCCTTTATTTCATCCTCTTTATTCTTTGAGAAAACTTCTTTTTCAATTTCTTCTATCGTTAGTTCTTGCTTTTCAGCTAACCATTCTTTGAATTTAGGATGATAATGTTCATGAATATTCATTAGTTCCTCAATAGGTTTTGTTTCATCAAATTTAACATAAAATAAACGCGCTAACTTATATCTAGGTAATCTCTTACCTTGGAAAATCTCTCTATAATGAACCAATCTATCTTGTAATTCTACCTGTTGCCAAACAGTCATGGCATCTTTACGAAGTAAGGACCACATTAATATTTATTACACCTTATCTATGAAATATCTTTTGCTTTACTTAAAAAAAGAAATTAGACCGAATTTTCACCTATTAATATTTATTACTATTATTCCAGCTGATTTTATTGTGTTAGTTTAAAAAAATTTAATAACCGAACTTTAAATTGCTACTTGAACTTAATGACTACTCCTGAGCTATACGAAGCTGAATACTATGAGATATTAGATTATGACGCTCAAACCGTTCGTTGTCATCTATGTCCACATGAATGCTTACTGGAATCAGGAGATAAAGGAGTCTGTTTAGCTCGAAAGAATATTGAGGGTGTGTTATACTCACTCACTTATGGTTTTACAGAAATGAGAATTGACTTAATTGAAAAACAGAATGTCTATCATTTCTTTCCAGGTTCTAGAGCTCAAACTTTTGCTACATATAATTGTAATTTAGATTGCAGTTTTTGTCCAGTTCCTGAGAGAGCTCATTTTGATCCTGAAAAGAAACTGAATAAAAGATTTTCACCTGATCAAGCTGTTATGTTTGCTGTAGCATCTGGATCAAGAGTAATAAGTTTCGGTGAATCAGAACCCCTAATTTCATATGAGTGGGTAAGAGATACCGCAAAGCTAGCAAGAGAAAGAGGATTAAAAGTACTTCTTCGAACTAATGGATATTTCAAAGAAGCTCCAGTGAGAGAACTACTACCTTATCTTGATGCTGTTAGGATTAATATCAAAGCTTCAAATACAGAGGGATACATCAAACTTTGTGGTGGAGGGAATTTTGATCAAGTAAAAAAAATAATCAAACTTATTTACGATTCAGGAAAACTTATCGAAATATCTTTTGTTATTCATGAAGAACTAGGTAATGATGATATTGCAGCAAAAGAAATAGCTGAATGGATAGCAACTGAACTTTCTGTAGATGTTCCTTTGCATTTAACAAGATTAAAACCTGCACATAGAGTTATGCATATGCTTCCCACAAATATTAATTTGCTTGAGAAAGCTTATGCCACTGTTAAAGAACAAGGATTGTATCATGTCTATTTAGGCAATGTCCCAGATCATCAGACCAACCATACATACTGCCCAAATTGTGGTGAAGAATTAATAACAAGAACTCCTATAGGAACAGAAATAAGAAGAGTTTCTTTACAAGGACGATGCAACAAATGTCAAGGAGATCTTAATATCATTATGTCTTGACATGTAAAATTTCTAAATTATATTTTCTATATTAAAATCAGATATTGAGATGTTTAATTGACCTTCTAATGTTTCTGAAACTAGATCAATATAACGATGAATATCTTCTGTTCCGTCTCTAAAAGATGCTTTAAAGAGGAAATTGATTTCCACCCATTCGGGATTAAAATAATTGGTTTCTAATCTAGGTTCTCTCTTTGGTTCCTTTTCTGCTAAATCTTTTTGTGATAGATTAAGATATAAATCAAATTCTCCATGATCCTCATATTGTTCATCATCATTAGGTTGAGCTGTAATACCACAATAGTAATAGTAAAATCCAGCTGTTGTCATTTAGAAATTTCACCTGGAGATATGTTAGCTAAATCTATTTCTTACTTTTTTTCTTATTATTCTCTTGAGGTTTAGAAAATTCAGTCGCTAATTCTTCATATTTGTTAGCAATATAATGATAATCTGGATGTAAGGCTTCTCTAAGAACCTCATGAAAATTATGAACTGGGATGATTTCTACATCGTCTTTGTATTTTTCTTCAATCTTTACATCATCAATATTTTGTACTGGAATAATTACTCTTTTAATCCCTGCATCAGCTGCTGCTTCAATTTTTGCAGTAGCTCCTCCAATTGGAACTACTATTCCCCTTACAGTTAAACTTCCAGTCATTGCAGTATCTTGTCTTATAGGAGCTTTTTCAAGAGCTGAAATAATCGCGACTGCAATTGAAATCGATGCTGAATCTCCTTCAACACCAGCATGAGAAGCAACAAACTGAATGTGATAGTCAAAATCAGAAATATCTTTTCCAACATATCTCTTAACAATAGCTGAAACATTTTGGACAGCTTCTCTAGCTATTATTCTTAATTGACCAGTAGCTATAATTTTTCCTTCTCTCCTACTAAAAGCTGGTACAACTTCAGCTTCAATTGGCATAACAATACCTGAGCGTTGATTGATGACAGCTAACCCATTTACTCGTCCAACAGCTGCATCTTGTATTTCAAATATTTTATACATTTTTCTGTCTTCAGCATAGGAATCACTTATTTGATTTTCTAAAGTACGAGCTAATGTTTTAGACTGACGGAGTATTTCAGCTGTAACCATAGTTTCTCCTTTTTCTTTAGCTAAATCTCCAGCTGCTCTAATTAAACCTCCAAGTTCTCTTAATCTTAAAGTTAGATGATCTTTTTTATCAGCTCTTCTTTGAGCTTCATAGATAATTTCTTCTACAGCTTCATGAGTGAAATGAGGGATTTTACGATCTTTTACAATCTCTTGTGCGCAGAATCTCGCTAATCTTCTTCGGTTTTCAGGAGTGTCTGGCATTGTGTCTTTCATATAAACCTCATAACCTGATCCTTGAATCCTTGAACGAAGAGCAGGATGCATATTTCGAGTTGTTTCGATATTTCCAGCAGCTATTAAGACAAAATTACATGGAACAGGTTCTGATCTAACCATTGCTCCACTACTTAATTCAGATTGACCTGTAATCTGCAGTTTTCCTTCTTGCATAGCTGTAAGAAGTTTTTGTTGAGTTCGCATCTCAAGGGTTCCTATTTCGTCTGTATAAAGAACACCTAAGTTCGATTTGTGGATTAAACCAGCTTCAACTCTTTCATGAGGTGGTGTTCCTAGTCCTCCACTTTGAAAGGGATCATGTCGAACATCACCAAGAAGTGCTCCTGCATGAGACCCTGTCCCATCATAAAAAGGAGCTGTATCTTTCTTACTATTATCTACTAATAATTTTGGAACAAGCGTTTCTGTTCTTGATCTAGATTGATTGAGCATGAAAAATATAAAGAAACCAACGAACATAGCCATTAGTAATGTTTGAGGTTGCATAGCTGTGTTACCAGCTGTAGCAATTAATGCATAACCTATAATTGCTAGAAGAATTGCTAAAGAGATGATAAATCTCTTATTCCCACTTTTTCGTGCAACTTCTGCATCCATTTCGACCTTACGAGCACCATGTCCAGCAGGTAAAGTTGCAACCCTTGGTTGATTAGGATATTTAGGATTAGGAATGCATAAAACATCAACTAGTTCTTCTTTTGGAAGAAGCTCAGCCATTGCTTGTCCTAACATACTTTTACCAGTGCCAGGTTCACCGATTAACAATACATGTCTTCTCTGAAGAGCTGCTTTTTTAATTATTTCAACAGAATTATCTTGACCAATTACTTGATCAATTAAGCGAGGAGGTACTGATATTTCGCTAGTATCATTAAATGCAATATCGAGTAACTTTTCTCGTTTTACTTTCTGTTTGGTAGCTTTTTTAGCTTCAGAATCCATGCTCATCACAAAGAATGTCTAATATTCAAGACATATGTTGCTTTAGCTTTAATAAACATATGTTTTTTATCAATTTTACCTTATGAGAGAGAATTAAAAATATTAGCATAAATCAATACAAAGTCTTTAATTTAGGTGACTTATATTGTCTTAAATGTGGAGAAATGAAAATCGTAGCAGGTCCAGCATCAAATGATTTAGCAGAAAAAATATCACAGAATCTAGGAATTACAAAATTAAATGCTGAATTCAAGTATTTTTATGATGGTGAAACATATCTCAAAGTTGATGATACTGTGACAATGGAAGATATAATTATTGTTCAATCTACAAGTCCTCCTCAAGAAAAACATCTTCTTGAATTGATTCTTATGGCTTCCACACTAAAGGATTTTGGAGCAGAAAAAATTCATGCGGTGGTTCCTTATTTGTGTTATGCAAGAGCAGACAGAAGAAGGAGAAAAGGAGAAGTTTTATCACATCATGTTATCTTAGAGATTCTTTACAAATCTGGCATAGATTCATTATTGTCTGTTAATGTTCATAATGAGGAAGCGTTTAATCAATTCATCCCTGAACTTGAGAAATATTCTCTTAGAGCTGATTATCTGATTGCCCAAGAAATCAAAAAACTTCAGATCGATGATTTGTTTATTGTTGGACCTGATCAAGGAAGCACAGAAAATGTTGAAATTATAGCAAAAGAGCTAAATGCACCATATGGTTTTTTTGAGAAATATCGAAATCCTGAAAATCACAGCGTCACACTAGAAGATACAGGACTTGAATGTGGAGATAAGAACATAGTCCTGGTTGATGATATTATTACTTCTGGAACAACTGCTTTCAAGGCTATTGACTTATTATTAGAAAAGAAGTCGAAAAGTATAATTTTTGCATGTATTCATAGTTTATCCAAACCTGAAGTTTTCAACGAAATGCTCCAAAAAGGTGTGAGTGAAATTTACTCTACAAATACAATCTCTAGAAAGGACATTAAGCAAATTGATATTAGTCCTCTAATTAGCAAGTTTATTGAGGAAAAATTCCTATGAGTTTATATCTAGCGTATATTAGAGGTAAATTCTTACCACTAGGTTTTGAAGAACTCTATGCATGTTTAGAAGCAGAAAATATAAACTATGAAATAAAAAAGAAAGGAACTCAATTTATTATTTTTGAAGCAGATATTCTCCCAATAAAAGCTGTTCAAAGGTGTGCATTTTTACATTCCTTAGTAGATCTACTAGCTGAAGGCGAAATAGAAGAAGAATCAATTAAAATAAAAAAAGAATATATCATGGAATCGGTTTTAGAGAAGAAATCTTTCTGCGTGAGATTGAGTAAGATAGGAGAAAAAAAAGTTAAGCTAGCAACACCTGAAATCGAGAAACAACTAGGAAGTTTTGTTTACTCTAAATTCAAAGATTTGGATTTACCCGTAAATTTGAAAAATCCTGAATATAGATTTCAAGTTCTTCTACAAGAAAACCATTTCTTTCTTGGATTAATCTTATGGTCAGTGGACAGAGAAGAATATAATGAAAGAGAACCTAGTAAACGTCCTTCATTCAGACCAGGATCTATGAAAACAGATTTTGCAAGAGCTTTAGTTAATCTTTCGAGAGTAAAAAAAGGAGACAATTTTTTGGATCCTTTCTGTGGAGGAGGTGGATTTATTTTAGAAGCTGCCTTCTTAGGTGCATTTTCAATTGGTTCAGACATTGATCATGAAGCTGTTTTAAGTGCAGAGAAAAACCTGAGAAAATATAAACAAGGATTTTACTCAATAGTTAAGGGTGATTCTAGGTCTATTACTTTTAGGAAAGTGCAAGCTATTGCTACCGACCCTCCATATGCAATTCAATCCTCTACTAAAGGATTGAAGGTTGCAGATCTGATACATGATTTTCTAAGAAATGTACGACAAATACTAAATCCTGGAAGATATTTGGTTTTTAGTTGTCCATCAAAACAAAATCCTGAAGAGATTGTTTTAAACACAGGATTTACGGTAGAAACAGTTATTGACGCTCGGATACATAAATCTTTAACAAGAAGAATACTAGTATTAAAGTGATTGAATGTCAGATGGAATGAAAATTACATTTCTAGGTACTTCATCAGCTCCTCCTCAAGTCGATAGAAGGCAAAGCTCAGTTGCTATCAAATATCGAGGTCATAATCTAATAGTAGATTTGGGAGAAGCAGCTCAAGTACAGATGCTTAAACATAAAATAAGTTTCAAAAACTTAACTATTCTATTCACTCATTTGCATTCTGATCATACATTGGGTTTGATTGGTCTTCTTGCAACAAGAGGATTTTATAACATTAAGAAACCAGTAACGATAATTGGTCCTCAATGGACAAAAACCTTTGTATTTTTACAATTACTTGCTTTTCGATTCGATCCAGATTTTGAGATAAAAGTTATTGAAACAGATGGTGGAGTTGTTCTTGCCAACAGTGATTTTGTTGTAGAATCTTTCAAAGTAAACCATTCAGAGGAGAGTCTAGGGTACAAAATTGTAACACAGAAACCATTAGGAGTATTCAATGTAGATAAAGCAAAAGAATTAGCTATACCTCGAGGGAAATTATGGAAAGAATTACAGGAAGGAAATCCTATTGAAATTGAAGGAAAAACCATCTATCCCTCTGAAGTTCTAGATAAGTCTCCAACAAAACAAATTAAAGTTGTAATAACAGGAGACACGACTTTGGATCACAATGTTATTAACAATTCAGCTGAAGCAGATTTACTCATCCATGACGCGACTTATCCTCCCTCTGAAGTTGAGAGATCAAAGAAATATAAGCATTCAACATGTTTAGATGCAGCTTTTGTTGCAAAGAAAGCAAATGTCAAAAAACTTGTTTTAACCCATATCTCTGAACTCCACAAGAATTTAGAAGATTCTTTAAGAGCTGCTCAAGAGATATTTCCAAATAGTGTTATGGCAGAAGATGGGTTGGAAATTGAATTAAGTTCTAGAGAGAATTAATCTCATTGAATTTTCTTGGAATTTGTTCTTTACCACCAATAGTTTGAGGTGCTATCCAATCTAAAATTTTTTCAGGATAACTACCAAATATCCATAACTCAACATTACCTAATGGTGATGTTGTATCAGCTGTTACAGCTGCAAGTTTTCCTGAATACAGAGCTTGTTTATGTAGATTAAAAACAAGAGCAGAACTTGAATAATCCAATATTGCACAGCTTCTAACTGTATCAAGTATTTCAGTCTCTCTAATATAATTAAAAAAATCCTGAATTTTATCAACTGAACAATCTTCAGTTTTTAGAAATCTTTTACCAGAGATAACCTCTTCTGATATTTCAGGAATATACCCTAATAAATTATTGATACATGTTACTAATTTTGATTTGTTTTCAGTGGAGTAGAAAGGAATTCTAACGTTGATTTTCACATTCATTCATTATCACCTTTCTCTAATTCATTTAGAAGATCTAGAGAAAGAATTCTAAAATCGTCAAGCGTTTTATTATTAGTAATTATATAATTAGAAAATGCTATTGTTTCTCCTAAACCTAGTTTTAGTTCTGAAATATCTCTTTTCTTAAATTCTTCTTCAGTTGTAGGAGCATCCTTTCTCCCTCTTAAACGCAATCTTTCATATCTTAAGCTAGGGTCAACATGAATTGCAACCATAACAAAATCTTTACCTAAATGTTCTTGAAAATGAAGGACTTCTGCTTGACTTCTAATTCCATCGATGATGATATTCTTCTTTCCTTCTTTAATCATTTTATCAATTGTTTCACATGTCAGTTGAGAAATAGCTTCCTCTCCCATCTCTTCTCTAAGTTTTATCATCATTTTTTGACTTCTTTCTGGAGTAGGTTCAAATCCTTCTTCAACAACTTTAGCTCTAACAACATCCCCCATTACAACAATGTGATATCCTAGCTCTGTAGCATGTTCAGCAAAGACACTTTTACCTGAACCTGGCATACCTGTAACTGCTATTACTCTGATGTTATTGGAATTCATCAAACCCAAAAAGGAAAATAATGCAGTAGTTAAAAATCTTGTTAAATGTGAAATTTTGCATATTCCTCGGAATAAAAATTTATAAAATAGGAAAAAATTCAGTAAATAATGGTTCGAACGTTTATTTCAGTTGAATTTGATGATGAAACTATTAGAAAAAATATTATAGAAATTCAAACAAAAATCAACTCTTCTGGAGCTCATCTTAGGTTAGTTAATCCAAGCATTCTACACATAACACTTGAGTTCTTAGGGGAAATTTCTGAAGATCAAGTCAAAGAAGTAGAAAAAGTGCTAGATACAATAGAATTTTCAACATTAAAATTAGAAGTAAAAGAACCAAATGTCTTACCTAATGAGAATTACATAAAAGTTGTTTATTGTGAGTTAGAAGGAGAAACAGATTCACTGAAAAGAATTCAAGAAGAAATAAGGTTAAAACTTAAAGAAAAAGGTTTTAGAGTAGATAAGAGGCCTTTCAAACCACATCTAACTATAGCTAGAGTCAAATCTCCGAAGAATAGAAAAGAATTAATTGAAGTAATTAAAGAGATGTCTGAAACTCATAGTGGAATTCAGAAAATATCATCCATAAAATTGAAAAAATCTGTACTAAAAACAGAAGGACCTGAATACTCTACTCTTCATGAAGTTAAATCAGTAACAAAAGGTGATTAAATGGGAGAAACTGATACAACAGATGAAAAAGAAAAGCACGAAATAATTGAAAATCAAGTGCTAGAAGTAATCCAAGTGCAATGGGAGCAACATGAAGAAACAAGAGAAATTTTATCCATTTTGAGAGAAAAAATACAGATGGATTTAAACTCATTAGGATACATAGGAAGGGTTGAAACTCAAGGTTCATTCGCTAGAAAAACATATCTATCAGAGGATGAAACTTTTGATTTGCTTCTGATATTACAGAGAGAAGATAAAGCAAACGTTCACCAAATATTAGATGCGCTTGTTAAAAGACTAAAAAACGATAGAATTCGAAAACAGCCAATAACAATAGAGAAGCACACAGGTAAAATACCTTATTTAAGAATCTTAGGAGGGGGAGAATTAATCAATGTATTTGTAGGTTTTGAAATTTCTCCAGGTGAGGAAACTATATCGATTTTTGATTTAATTCCAATGCATACTCAGTATATTCTAACCCATATGCCTGAAGAAATGAGAAAAGAAGTTTTACTCTTGAAGAAATTTGTTAAAGCAACTGGTGTTTATCGTAGTGAGATTGGAGCTGTAGGATTCAATGGTTATCTTTGTGAATTATTAATTATCTTTTATGGTTCTTTCAGGAAAGCAATTCAATCAATTCGAAATTGGAAACCTAGAACAATTATAGATTTAAAGAGAAACCAAGAGAAAATTGAGGATGTAGATTCATTAACTACAGAAATGCTAGTAGGATATTATCCTCTTTATGTACCTGATCCTTTGAATCCAAAGGATAATGCTGCTGCAAGTGTGTCTACAGATCAATTTAATTCTATAGCAGCAGCTGCGAATTTATACTATCATAACCCATCAATAGATATTTTTGAAGATCAAATGTGTGAAGTTTCTGAATTCGAGGATTTAGTTAGAAAAATAGTAAACTCTGGAAAAGAAGTAGTAGTTCTAGCTCTTAGAAGAGAATTCAAAGAAGCAGAAGTGTGTTGGCAAAAAGCTTTGAGCATAAAATCAGCTTTTGAATCAGAATTACATAATAATAACTACATCTTGGAGAGGACTAAACCTTTTGTATGTGATGAATATTTTGGTATTTTTATCAGTTTAATGAATGTAAATCCAAGAATATCTCTTAGAAAAGAAGGACCAGAAATAACTTCAGGTGATTCAATTAAATTCTTAAGAAGATACACAAAACATGCAGATGTAGTAGCGGGACCTTTTATAGATGATGAAAAATGGGTAATTCACTTCACAAAGAAAGGTCAAAATATATACGATTTCTTGCAGAATTTAGTAAAGAAAAATACATTTGTACTGAATGTAGATTCTTTTCTTAAGGTAGAAATAAAAGAAAAAATGTTGGTTCTTGGAGTAGATGGAGAACTTAGCAATATCTATGAAACAGATTCATCTTTTGCTGAAAGTTTCTTTTTATTCATAGAGCGAAAACCTCTTTGGATATGTAATCTTAAGGAAACAGAAGTTAGTTAAAAAAAGAAAAAGAAAAAGGAAGATGTTTATTTTTTCCTTCTTAGATAAACAATTGCCATTACTGGAGATAAAACAGCTACAATAATCAATAAGCTACTCACATCGAATCCTATAGTGAAAGTATTACCATTATTGTTTCCTGTTGGTTCTTCTCCTAAGCTTAACAGCTTGATTGGATGTACTACAAAGCGTGGTTTTCCATCCTTATCTTCTAAATCGAAGTAATTAGGACCACCTATTTCTGAATTTTGAGCTAAGAGTATGTGTACGTATAGATATTTTCCAACTTCAAAATTCCAATCTCTTCCTAAAGGATCATTTGATTCTAAAGGTTTGCAGAATTCTACTTTACGATAATTATCAGAGTAAGTAACATTACCTTCACCATTGCAAGAACCTCCAACTGATTCATCACTCATTGGTGTACTATAATCTCCTGGAAGAAATCCGTCTCCATAATCATTTCCTAGCATTACAAAATCTGTACCATCAGTGTAGTTCAGCATATCAACTCCGTCACCTATAGCATATCCAACAAGATCAGTTTCTGTTTCTACTTCATCGTATAGTTCCAAGAAGAAATAGAAATTCACACCATCATGAAAGACTTTGAATTCAACATCAATAGTGGTAGTAGGATCCCATTGTCCAGAACTCCAATTAAAGTAAGATAAAATTATATCATATTTCATTGCGTCTGTCCATGCAGTTTCATCAGCTACTCCATCAATGGTAATAGTACTCTCGATGTAAGGAGCTTCGAAATCTTTTCCTTCAATCCAATCTAGACCTTGACCTGGTTCAGAAGGATCTATATCAAGTGGTTTTCCTGCATAATGATCTATATCTACTCGAATGTAGTGTGGTTTAGATCTATAGTTTGGTTCTCCACTGTCAGGATAAATTCCAATCCATGCTTGTATATCAACAGCAATAGGATCACCATTGTTTAACCAAATATCTTTTCCTGCACTGTCTCCAGAACGTAATTCTTTAGCACCTTCAAACCAAGTTCCATAGGTATTTGTATAGTTCAGATATGCATCTGTATTTTCATACCCTCCAATATCTGTATCAAGTTGTGGTCCTGTAGCATCACCATATGCAAGATCATGATAATAGTCGTAAATAGCAGCCATATGAATTCCATCATCATGACCATTCCCAAAGAAGTGTAAATCTGCTCCTTTGACATGACCTTTGGTTACTGGTATATACATATAGAAGAAGAGGTGTGTATCATTGTGTGCAAAGTTTATTATGACAGGTAAGAAATTTAGTTCATTATCTTTTTCAGTAATATTGAAAAATCTTTCATCTGCTACATTCCAATCCCAATTATATCCATCTAAAATTAAACTTGGATTATAAGGAGCAACCATGCTTAAAGCTGGTGCTGGAATGGAATCAGCTGTTGTCAAAAAGAAATTTCCTATACCTAGCATGCTTATTCCAAAAAGGAGAATAACTCCTAAAGTTAGCATTTTTTTACTTTTCATTTTTGAACCCCCAAAAATGTATCTAATATTAATTATCCTTTTTATAATATATATAAAATATGTTTGAGGAAACTCGAACTTGCGTTGTTCGAGATAATTGGAATTTATTCGAAAACCTCGTTTCAGCTTTATTTGTTTATATAATAACTTCTAAATGAACTTCTAACTAATGATCAAAGAATGGAATGAGTAATGCGAATTCTAGCAACTGCTGATAGTCATTTTGGATATATCTATGGAAGGACAACTCAAGCTAAAAACCTCATTACTCAACATTTCTTTAATTCTTTTGAAAACCTGTTAAAGATTGCGAGAAGAGAGAAGGTAGACTTGGTTCTTCATGGTGGGGATTTTTTTAACAGATCTAAACCAAAAAAGAAATTCATTGCTAAAGCATTCAATCTAGTTGCTAGACTTTCTGATGATGGAATCAACTTCATAGCAATCCCTGGGAATCATGATCGTTCTTATCTTCCAGACACATTGTTAAGCTATTTTAGAAAAAATATTCACTTCCTTAACACCTATTCAATCATTGAAATGAATGACATAACTATCATTGGTTTTCCTTATTCAAACGATCCCGTTTCAGTTATGAACAAAATATCTAGATTTGCAGAAAACAATCCATCGAGGAAAATTATAATTCTCTGTCATCAATTGTTTGATGGTGCATCTTTTGGTCCTCATAATCATGTTTTTACAAAAAGACCTGATACACTCCTAACTTATCATCTTCCAAGCAATATTAAATTTGTTATTAGCGGTCATATTCATAGAGCTCAAACGTTACAAAATAACAAAGTGTTTTACCCTGGCTCTATTGGACGAACCAGTTTCATGGAAATAGTTGAACCGAAAGGATATCTAATATTCGAACTTGAAGACGATTTATATTCCACAAATTTTTATGAAATTCCAAGCATTCCTATGGAAGTCAAAGAAGTAGAAGTTAACAAAGCTGCACTCCTTTCTTCTGAACTAGAAAACACAGAAATCGATCCTGATGTTAGGTTCCTTTTAAGACTAATAGGCAGAAAATTAACTGATAATGAAATCAAATATCTATGGGCTAAATATCCAGCCAAAGAATATCCACTTATGTCTTTTTCTCCTAAGAAACCTAATATGATGCTAAGGAATCTTTATTCTAAAAATCAATCTTCTCTTTCTCCAAATATTAGCTACTACTATAACGGAGATAGAAATAATCCATAACTGTAGTGATTTAGTTTCTCTAATTAGCGTGGTGTTATCAACTGGTTTCTTAAGAGGATATGGATCTTCAGAATTTGATATACCATCAATTTTATAGACTTTTTTCTCTCTGTTAGACCAATAGTTGCCCTGCCTCGAATCTTCATCATACCACATTGTATTCTTGCCATCATCAAGTGCTTGACTCGATCCCAAAATATTGTTGTCTATAAAATTGTTGTGGTGAAAAACATTATATTCAGAGCTTTCTACTACTGTTGCACCGTATAATGAATTTTCAGTGAAATTATTAAAAACAATTTCACAGCTAATTGAACTAACTCCTAAGGTTATACCATTTTTATAATTTGAATCTAATGCGTTGTATTTAACTTGGATGAAATTTGATTTGTATATATTCAAACCATAATCATTTTCTAAACAAGTGTTATTGTATACTTTGGTGCTGTAAGCTTCCCACACATTTATACCCTTAATATTCCTAATCAAAGTGTTATTAAAAATTAAAGAATTACTGGAATAATCATATAACCATATCCCATTATATTTATTATTAATACATAAGTTATTTTTAATTAGAGAATTGGGTGAATTTAACATATAGATTCCATCTGTAGCACCAACTGTACAATAATTATTAATCAAAGATGTAAATGGAGAAGATTCAATTGCTATGCATGCTCCACCTATTCCCAAACCAGTACCTACTACTATATTATTTTCTATGAGAGTATAAGGACAAACATTTAGAGAAATACCTGATTGATAATGATTAATAATTGTGTTATTATAGATTGATAGATTAGAGCTATCAACAATCCTTATCCCAAAGCTATTACTATTGAATATGTGATTAGATCTAACAATAGCTGTAAATTCTGTGACATTATGAAGGAATATACAATCATCTTGCATTTCAATATAACAATTTTCAATCACAAAAAACTTTGTTGTATGTTTAACTGATATTCCTCTCCCAGTACCTAAATGTGAAATATTTAGATTCGAAATAATATATGGACTTTCAGATGTTCCACTTCCCAAAAAACTGTAATCAGAAAAATTTGAATCACAGTTAATTTCGATTTTCTCATGTGGGATCCAATTTGTATTATGTTGCTGTACAACATGAATAGAACTGATTTCCTTATCATCCTGAAATAATGGATGTTGTGAATAACATAACATTGGTAACAAGAGTAATGTAATCAGTCCAACAAAAAATATTCTTCTCATGTTAATAAGCACCAATACTCACTTCGTAATTTTTGTTTCTACTATCAATCATCTCTGTTTAAACACTTATATAATTATCAAAATGTTAGTTTTAATCACCATTTTTTATTAAATAACGATATCTATAGCATTCTTTCATTCCTATTTTTGAATATAGTTTTATCGCTCCAAAATTATCTGCTTCAACTTGAAGGTAAATCTTTTTCACATTGTCTTTCTTCCCTTTTTCAATCATTTTTACAAGTATTGATTTAGCTATTCCTTGTCTTCTAAATTCTGGATGAGTAAACATGTTGTATATAACCATGAAATCTCTTTCAGTAACAGTTAGTCCAACAGCTATAGGTTCTTCCTCTACAGCTGTAAAAAAACAAGGTTTTGGATCTGTTAATCTTTGTATTATTTTCTTCATTCCTTCTATTCTACTAGAACCTTCAGGACTAATGGTTTTGAAGTCATTAATCCAACTATCCAAATCTGTTTCAGAAGATATATAGTTAAAATTAGAATTTACTGGAATATCTAATATTTTATCAATTTTTGCAATCATAACAATTGTTTCATCTATTTCCTTATAATCACATTCAATTAAAAAATCAAATAGGTTGGAAGGCTGATAATAATCTGCAAGTTGAAATATTGTAGGTAAGTTGTTTTGTCTATAAATTCTTTCTACATTTTCTACATCCTTTCTCAAATCTTCACCTTCATATTTCAAAGGTGAAACACTATTCGCTCTTTTAGTAACTCCCTCAGAGATTCTTAACTTCCATCCATTTAGTGTAATCATTGATTTAGATGGCCAAGAATTTGTAGATAGTTCCTGATAAAGTGCAACTTGCTCTTTCATTTGCAGATATAAAGTTTAGAACGTTATAAAACTAGTGAAATGAAGATGCAGTAGTATAAAAAGAAGAAATTTTAGAGCTTTGACCAATCATACTGGTAAAAACCCTTTGATTATTATCAAAAGCTCTTTCTTATTTAGAAAGAATTGAGTATATAAACTAAAATAATACTAAATCCTAGATTTTTTTAATTATAAATCATTAATACTGTCATTAATTTTTGTTTCTAGAAATGTTTATTAGTTTTCTTGAGATTGTTATATAATAAATCCAAACTAGTGATTTATTTCATGTGTGTAAAAACAAAATACTATATTAGTTTTCTAGAAATAATATTAGTAGTCTCTGTTTTAATTTTCCCATGTTTTTTACAAGTGACTAATGCAAATCCTTTAGCATTTGTAGATTGGGAATATGGTATATATCTTCCTCTTAATTCCTCTGAGGGAATTGAAATGTTGGATTCTCTTGTAAAATTTAGTGTTTTCACAGAGAGAAATCATAATGTGTATGTTAACTTCGAAGGTGATTACTCTTACTTTAATACAAATGATACAAAAATACTTTTAATTGGAGCTCCCTTTAGAATCAACTTTAATACACTTTCTCCAAGAATGAAGGTATATGTTAATGGTTTAGAAATCAACTTCGAGATAATTAAATTATCAGGAAGTGAATTAGAACCCTTTAAAACCTATTTTGATGCTATCAGTACAACTCATTTCATTTTATGTAATGTTACTTTTTCATCAAATCAAATTACTACATTAAAATATGTTTTTTCAGTCACAATTCAAGCGAATTTCCATTGGAATGGTGTAAATTATTTTGTTGGTACTGCAAACTCATGGAAAGACCAAGATGTATTTAATGAATCAGTAGAATTTTACGTAACCGGTATTCAACCTCATGAATATACAGATGGATGTATAATTTCAAAAATTGTTGGTGGAAAATCATATATTTGGTCTTGGGAAAATGAACCTATTTCGGTTAGCAAAGTAGGAATATCTTACTATTTTGATAGATTCAATTCAGGTAGGTTAGCTTGGATGATTCTTGTACCAACAATAAGTCTAATTTCACTTATTCTGTTACCTCTCTTGATAGTTAAATTAATTAAAAAAAGAAAAATGATAGCTTAGAAAGCTTATCTTTTTTACTATAAGTTTAAATCTCAGTTTTGTTAAAGATTTTTTATGACCAATATTCTAAGAAATCCTTCTCTTGATCAAATCAAACAAGCAGTTGAACTTAACATGCATGATTTCTTCAGCATAAAAGAAAAAGAAGTAGAAGGTTCCAGTATCAATTTCATAAAAACAGAAAATTATTCACTTCTAGATGGGAATCTACCTTTTACTATTGCAAATATGGTTTATCATACAAAGATTCCTTCTGATATGTTGGAGGAAAAAATAGAAGAAATTATTAGTTATTTTGAAAGTAGAAACCATCCATTCTTTCTTATGACAGGTTCAATTACAAAACCAGAGAATTTAGCAGAAATATTGTCATCAAAATACAATTTTAGGCAAAATCCAATGCCTGGAATGTATATTGAATTATCTAAAATCAAAGAAGTAAAAGAAATAGAAAAACTGAAAATTGTGAAAGTCACTAAAAAAGAGCAATTTGATATATGGAATGATATCTTAATTGAATCATTTAGTTTTCCTAAAGATATTATGGAAAATTTCTTCCTAGATTTTCTTGATCATAAAGATGTAAGTAATTATAATGCGTTTCTTGGATATTATCAAGAAAAACCTGCAGCAGTTTCTTTAGTATGTTATAATTCAGGAGTTGCTGGAATTTATTGTGTGGGAACAATTGAAGAAGCAAGAGGAAAAGGAATTGGAACTGTATTGACACACACAGCCTTAGTAGATGCAAAAAAAAGAGGATATGAGATTGCAATTTTACAGTCTTCTGAAATGGGTTATGGAGTTTATGAAAAAATGGGTTTTAAAGAAGTATGCAAAATGCTTTCTTTAAGTTGGAATCCAAAGAAAGAAGAATAAAAAAGAATTAGAATATTTCTAATCTTAAATAGTTGATATTCAAAAATTATATAGACTCTAGAGATTCATTAATATCCTTTTCTTGATTCTTAAAATCTTCATCTGTCATTCTTTTCGACTTAAGCTTCTTAACGAGTTTTGGATTAAATGTCCAGATATCATTCCATATAAAATTACTAATTAATCCTGCATAGAACGCTATGGTCATTGATAGATATTGGTTCCAAAGTAAAGTTCCATGTAATCCCATCATTATCCCACTATAGATACCATATCCCACAACACCTATGATGACAAATTGGAAAAACTGATAGAATGTATTAGAGTGAAATTCCTCCCCTTTGAATGTCCAGATTTTGTTCATGATGAATGTAAAAACAACAACTACAACCATGGATATGAGAGATGCTATCACTCCTTGATTTATAGTAAAAATCCAAAATTTCAAGTTTATATATTTTACAACCGTTTGGTCTAGCAACATATCAAGAAGAAATAGTAACAAGAAGTTCAATCCCCAACCTACAGTACCAATTAATGCGAATTTTGCGAATCTTTTACCTCTCTTAGAGGAGAAAAACTTCTCTTTGTCACTTTCCATTACAGACCCTTCTTCAAATTCATAAAAAAATAATAAAAAAAGAAGAGATTTAGAATATTTCTAATTCCTTACCTAATTTCTCAAATGTTCCCAAAGCTAAATCAAGGTCGTCTTTAGTAAGACCTGCATTCATCATTACACGTATTCGGGCTGTTCCTCTTGGAACCATTGGAAAAGTAATAGGTAATGCAAAGATTCCTTCGTCTTTAAGTCTGTCACTCATTTTCTTTGCTACTTCATTTTCACCACAGATTATAGGAACAATGGCAGTTGGACATTTAGCTGAAGCAGCTGTAATTTCATGATTGAAACCAATATTGACTATTTCATTCTTGAAGTAGTTACAATTATCTAGAAGTTTTTCAACAACAGGTATGAAGTGTTCAGAATCTGGATCTAACAATTCCAAAGCTCCAATTGCTGCTCCTGCAACTGCTGGTGGTTGACTCCCTGAAAGTAAGTAAGATCGACCAGTGTTTCGGAGGAAGTTGATTAAATGTTTAGAACCTACAATAGCTCCACCAACAACACCCATAGCCTTACTATAAGTGTTCATCTCAACTTGTACCTTGCCTTGAAGTCCGAAGTGATCAACAATACCTTTGCCTTTCTTATTTCGACCTAAAACTCCATCACCATGAGCATCGTCAACAAAAATCATAGCTCCATATTCTTCACTTAGTTTCTGGATTTCATCTAGAGGTGCCATATCCCCATCCATACTGAAAACACCATCTGTGATTACAAGAATTCTTTTCTCTCTATTTTTATCAGCAGCATCTGCTTCTCTTAATCTATCTTCAAGACTCCCCATGTCTACGTGATCATATATTGTTCTAACAGTTTTTGTTAGACGAACTCCATCAATAATAGAACCATGGTTTAGTTGATCTGAAATTATGAAATCATCTCTTCTTACTAGGGGAGGAATTGCTCCTTCATTAGCAATAAAACCACTCATCCAAACAATAGATGCTTCTTGTTCCTTGAAATCAGCATGCTTTTGTTCCCATTCCTCATGAATTGCCATGTTTCCTGCAATTGCGCGAACTGATCCTGAACCTGCACCGTATTTTTCTACTGCCTCTATTGCTTTTTTCTTTAAATGAAGGTGATTCGCTAAATTTAGATAATTGTTTGAACATAGCATTAGTAGATCTTCCCCATCTACCTTTACTTTGGTTTCAGAGGGAGTCTCTAATTTTCTATGTACCCACTCTCTACCTTCCTTCTGTATTTGTTTATATTCTTCTTTCAAAAATTTTGTAGGATGTCTCTTTGTCATACTAACACCTTTTACTCTACGCTTGATAAAACCCATTCCTTTTTATTTTTTACTCTATCAATTCAATGAAAATTCAATTATTTATGCAAAAATCTTAATTACAGCAAAAATTTTTATATTTAAGATTATAAACAAATCACAAGCCTATAAAGTTGAGAACAATGGTTTCAGTTAAATATCAAAATATTGGTTGTGCATATGATGATTTTATTGTGGTTCAAGGATTTGATTTAGAAATACCTCATGGAACTATAACTACTCTTCTAGGACCTTCTGGGTGCGGTAAAACCACCGTTTTAAGAGCTCTAGCAGGTTTTGTAGAACCTTTTGAAGGTAACGTGTTTCTGGGTGATAAGGATATTACAGTTCTTCCTCCTCAAAACAGAAACACAGCGATGATCTTTCAAAATTATGCTTTATGGCCTCATCTTACAATCTTTAAAAATGTCGAATATGGATTAAAATTAAGAGAAAGTGAAGAGCAAGCAACCCTAGAAGCACCTTGGTATAGTAAGATTTTTTGGATGACAAAGCCATATTACTGGATAAAGAAAATTCCTTATAAAATAGGAACATTTTTTGCTAGATTTAAAAAATCTACTGAATCTAAAGAACCACCCACTACTTATGTGGAAAAGAAAGCTGCTATTGATAAGAAATATGATTACAGAAGGAAGAAAGTGTTTGATGTACTAAAACTAGTTCATCTTGAAGATCAAGCAGACAAATTACCTACACAATTATCAGGAGGGCAACAACAAAGAATAGCGTTATGTAGAGCAATTGTTGTTGAACCTGATGTACTTCTCTGTGATGAACCTCTCTCTAATTTAGATGCTAAACTAAGAAGAGAAATTCGAACAGAAATCCGCTCTATTATAAAGAAAATAGGTATGACAACCGTGTATGTGACACATGATCAAGAAGAAGCTCTTGCAATAAGTGATAGAATAGCAGTTCTTCATGAAGGGATAATTCAACAATATGGCACCCCTACAGAAGTTTTTTCAGATCCTCAAACTCTCTTTGTTGCACAATTTATTGGATCTTCGAGTACTCTGACAGGTAAAGTTGTAGGTAAGAATGAAGCTATATTAGAAAGTGGAGAGACTATTAAATATATAATTAAAGAGGATATCCCTACAGGTACTAGTGTAAGTCTAGTTATTAGACCTGAAAATATACTCTTAGATTCTAAAACAGAGTGCCCTATTGAATATCAAATCAATACAATTGAATATTTAGGTACAGAAGTTAAAATGACTGGAACTCTGAAAGATGGTACAATTATGCTAGTAGATGTTTTAGAAGATGCTGAAAAATATGCAAAGATGAATGTAGGTGACAATGTTACTGGCTACTTAATTCCAGAAGAAGTGTTTGTTTTCGTTGATGGAAAAAGAGTTTATTGATAACATCCAACTTTCATTTTTTCTTATTCTATCTTTTAATGTAATCTATTATTTTCATTATTTCTCAAATAAAATTAAAAACAAACATTTTTGATAAGATTTTTAATCTGGTTATCATATTTTTTTTCGATAAAAATGTTTGAATATGAAAATGTGAAGATTCATTGGTTAGGACATGATGCTTTCTTGATAGAAGCAAAAGGTATGAATATTTATATCGATCCATATAAATTAGCTAAATCTGGATTACCTAAAGCTGATATTATTATTTCTAGTCATGAACATTTCGATCACTGTAATTCTGAAGCTATAAATGAAGTTTCCAGTGAAAATACAATCCTAATTGGACCGAAAATTACTCAAAGTATACTGACTGATCAAATCGAGAAAAAAAGAGAAGTCTTGGAGTTGAATCCTGGAGAACATCTTGACGTTGAAGAAATAAAGATAACAGCTGTTCCAGCATACAATATCCATAGATTTCGAGATCCTGAAACAAAAACTCCTTTTCATCCAAAATCATCAGGTCATATAGGTCCTATTCTGAACATCGATGGAACTAGAATCTACCATGCAGGTGATACTGATAAAATTCCAGAAATGGAAAATCTTAAACCAACAATTGCCCTAATTCCTATTTCAGGTACCTATGTCATGGATGTTCCTGAAGCTGTTGAAGCTGCCAAGGAAATCAAAGCTGATATTACAATTCCAATGCATATAGGAAGAGGAATCGGTGAACTATCATTTGTTGATGAATTTAAAGCAAAGCTACCAGAGATGAAAGTTGAGATATTAGATTTGGAAGAAGATTAAGTTCAAGCTAGCTCTTTTTTTCTTTTTTCTCATCTTTTTCTTCATACTCCCAAGGGCAAATTACATCAACTGTATTTTCTACGAGGAATGAAGCTATTTCACTATTCGGATAACATCTTATGTCATCATAGAATGCCATTATAGTCCCAAAATCTGGGGCAAGAATTGTTTCTTTAACTTCACCAAAAATATCATGAACCACAGCTATAGCTTCACCCTTTTGAACAATTTCTCCATGCTTTACAACTGGTATATAGAACCCAGATTCTTTTGTTCTTATCAGAATTTCTCTCCATAATTTCTCTTTTAATACTGGTATAGATTTTATTGCTTCTGTTTCACCATCTATTATTTTTGACCATTTCAAAACATTTAGAACAGCAATTTTAGCAGCTTTTATAATATCCAAATCTACTAAATTGGAGGAGCCTAATTCTACGGTGAAACTGGGTTTTCTATTCTTATTTAGAAAACTTCCAGTTGTTGATCTGTGTAGATCTTGTCTAAAATAATGTTTAGGAGGATCTTCAAAAACAATAGTAAAACCAAATGCTTTTACCATCTCATGTGCTTGATCGAAAAGCTGTTGTGCTTTCTCCTTCTCTCCTTCTTTCTCTTCATCATAGTAAACTCTGTCTATATATGAATAAGGAAATGATCTTACAGAATGACAATGTAGATCAATAAAATAATCAAATTGATCAAAATATTCTGCGAATTTCTTGTAGAAAGATTCTTGTATACTCGGGTGCTTTTTGGGATCTAGATTTTCATCATAAGGGTCATCATATTTCAATTTGGGTTCTTTTTTCGGTTTAGGATCAGGCCATAATCTGTTTGGATCTGCCCTGTCATAAAAGGGAGATCTTGTTAAAGTAAGAAGTCCTGCTGGATTTAATGTTGGGATGATTACAACAGTTCCTTTCATTGTAGCAGGATCAAGTTCCTTGATTACTTCCTGAAGTGTCACTAAACCATGAACTTCATCACCATGTATATTACCACTTAGAAGAAAATTTGCACCATCTTCATTTCCTTCTATCAGAACAATTGGAAGTTTTTCTTTTGTACCATGAGGATATTCAAACATGTCAACATAACCGAAAACTTTCTCTCCTTTTTTACTCTCAAGATTAAACATTTTCATGGGATTCAAAGTGAAAGATAAATAGATATATTTAGATTTTACTCAAAACAAGCCTTTTCTTAAGAAATTTTAAAATTATATTATTAATTATGTCGATATTGTTTCTTTTAAATACCTGTTTGATAAATTCCAGATGAAGTTTTATAAATAAGTCAAAATTTCATGAGATAGATTATTATGAGTAATTCAGGTGATATTACTGTAATTGAAGCTAAGGACACAAGTATGAGAAATGTTCTTCTTTGGAGTAGCTATGATGCTGCAGACACGCTTTTTAGTCAAGGAATTCTTAGTATTGTCTTTCAACCTTTAGTTTTGCTTTTAGCTTTTGAAGGTGGAATTCTAAACTATTGGACTGCATTTGCTTTGATGAGTACTTTTATGGCCGTTTCTAACCTATTAGTTGCAGTTTTAGGACCAGTAATCGGTGCACTAAGTGATACTATAGGAAGAAGAAAACCTGCTGTTCTAATTTCAGCTGGCATAATGTGTTTAACGACATTAGGATTTATGGTCTGGAGAAACTTCTGGTGGCTATGTATAATGTTCGTGATTGCTAATTTTGGTTATCAAACAGGACGAATGTCTTATGATTCAATGATTCCTTTTATTTCAAAAACAGAAGAAAGAGGAAAAACTTCAGGTATATCAGGATCTTTAAGCTTTATTGGAACATTCGCTGGTATTTTTCTTGGAATGCTAGCATATGGTGAGGATTTTGGAATATGGTCTTCATACAGTGAACCTGAGAAAGTTTTTTCAGGAGCAGAAACTGTAGAATACACAGGTCTCTTTTATTTAATACCAATAGTAGTAGGTGTGATTATCCTGTTTTCCATACCATTCTTGTTTAGCAAAGAAAAAATCAATCCAAATGAAAATGGTTTCAGCGAAAATCTGGGCATTGCATTGAAAAATTATAAAACAACATTTAAAGAGATTTTTGCTGCTAAAAACAAAAATGCATTATTCTTCATACTAGGTTGGTTTTTTGTAACAGATGCTGCAAATACAACTATTCTTTACATGCAGTTAGTGATGGTAGATGGAGCAGGAACAACTCCTACACAAGCTCTCTATATCATTGGAGCTGGTGGGCTATTATGTATGGTTGGTGCTATTCTCGTAGGATTACTATTAGATAAATGGGGTCCAAAAAAGAATTTTGTAATAAACATTGTTGCTTGGTTCATAGCAGTTACAATAGCAATTCTTGCATGTATTGAGGTTAATAATACTCATATTGTCCCATGGCAAATTCTTTTCCCTGTTTCATTCTTTATTGGAATAGGTTTCGGAGGATTATGGCTTATAGGAAGGCAATTTGTCTTTGAAGTTGCACCTCCTGATAGAGTTACCCAATATCAGGGTTTCAAACAAATAGCTGGAAGAGTTAGTGCAATTATCAGTCCATTGATGTTTCTTGGATTTCTTGGACTTGGAGCATTACTCGGTTTAAGTATTTCAAATCAATATGCAATCGCTTTAGCTCCATTATTACTGTTCTTTATTATTGGATATCTGATAATAAGAAAATATGTGAGTGTTCACAAAGAATATCTTGCTGGAGAAAGAGCTCCATATAAAAAATTGGAGCAATAAGATTTTCTCTTTTTCTCTCCTTTTTTCAATATTTTAAGGTAAAAAGATTTTTGTCGGAAGTTGCTTTTTCTTAGCTTTTTAATTGATAAAAAAGAAATATAAGCAAATTTTTTTTAACTAGATAGTCAACACTAATTTAACATTGTTGTGAAAATCAAATGAGATCATCCGAGTTAACTCCTGAGGAAAAAATACTCAAAAAAATCAAAGAATCGTATGACGAAGAATTAGATTCCTTGGTACAAATTAGTGAGGATCAGGAGTTACAAGAGGTTTATATCAAAGAACTTCTTGACAGGAATAAATCTTTACTTGAATCACTAGGAAAAGTCAAATTACTTGTTGAGAGATTACTTACTCAAAATAAAGAATTTAAGAATCGAGTAGAGATTCTCGAAAATGAGATTAAAACACAAAATAGCAACGGTGTCAAAGTAGTTTCTCTGGAACGCTATAGAGAAATGCAGAACAATGCAAATGAACTAGGAAGAAGTCTTCCTAAACTTATAAAACTCATTAAACTTCTAAATCAAGAAAACAAATTACTCAAAGATAAATATTCTACTCTTGAGGATGAGTTTGAGGATTTGATTAGCGAAAAAGACGATTTAACTGAAAAGATAGAAGGCTTGAATCAACAATCACAACAAGAAAAAATTGCAGAACTTGCAGAACTCTTTCCAAGTGAAGAAATTGCAGAAAAAATTGCTAAATCATTAGTGACTAGCAGTACAACTCAAGAGTTGCTTTCAAATGGTATCGAAATAGCAGCAGATGAAACGAAAAGTATTGAACAACAAGCTAGAGTTGATTTGAATAAAGTTGCAGGTTTTAGTAATGAGCAGATTTCTAAATTAGTAGACCTTGTTGTTGAAATAAATGAGAAAATAGAAAATCTCAGTGGAACAATGGTAATTGCTTCACCAACAAGAAGAAGAGCTGATTTAGATTTATCAGGTACAATAACTGATGGGGAGATTGAAAAATCAGAAGAACCTCCAGATAGACCTGATCTTGAAGAAGTTCTAGATGATATTCTTATCTCTGGATAGATCTTTACATTATTCATTTTTAAAAAAGATTTAAGAAAGGTGTTTGTTGAGAATCCTTCATGTCTGAAAATCAAACATTTACATACGAAATAAATCTGAAAAGAAAAGAGAAATATAAGTTTGAAGTGGATTTTGGAAAAGATACTATACCCTCTCTAAATTTAGATGAACCTAAGGAAGTTCCTGGTGGGGAAGAAACTGGTCCAAATGCATCCATGCTATTAGGTGCTGCAGTTGGTAATTGCCTTTCAGCTTCATTGATTTTCTGTTTAGAGAAGAAACGCATTCCACTTATAGATATAAAATCGAAAGTAACTCTAAAAAGGCAAAGGAATGAAAAAGGATTCTGGAGAATTTCTGAGATAAATGTAGAGATATTTCCAAAATTTTTAGATGATGAAAAAACTGACCATGATAGATGTATAGAAATTTTCAAGAACTATTGTATTGTTTCTAGAAGCGTTGAAACAGGAATTCCTATAAATGTGGATGTTATCTGTTGATTTTTATTTAGAAAAGAAATAATGAGAGTTTCAGACCCTATTTTTTTCGCATGAGTCTACTTAAAGTAGTGCATGGTCATCACTAACTCTCAAAGATAGCTTAAAACAATACCTAATATGAATTTCGTTTAGGAGCAGAAAATAATTTCAAATAAATTCTCAGAAATTTTTTATTAATAAAGGAAAAGACATAAATATATAATACAGAAATAATACAACGTAAAAAATTGGTGATTAAAATTACACCTAAAAGTAATTCTAGCAGAACATCTAATGTTTATACTATAAATCTACCATCAAGATTTAAAGATGGTGTAATGGAAGAATCTCAGAAATTTGGTGGAGCTAGTCAATTAATAACAATGACATTAGGAGACTTAGCGTCACGTTTGGGGAAAACACAAAACCGTTTGGAAATAATGCAAGAGCTTAATGACTATATCAAACTAGAAATTCTTCTAATGCGAAAATTCGAAGAGGAATCAAAATCAAAAAAAGATTCCAAATTATCATTTCGTATCAAAGATGAAATAAGCAATGAATGTTTGAATATGATAAAGAAAAAAACTGGATGGACTACATCTAAATCTGTTCGGATTTCCCTACTATGGTATCTTTATGCTAATTTTGATGATTTCGTTGCAAATGATTCATATGTACCTCTATTGAATTGTCCTCACTGTGGATTTAAAACACATGATCAACGTACTCTTGGAGTTCATGTCCAAGAACTACATGAAAATGTTTGCCCATATTGTGGTACACGATATCCAATAAATGAAGGTCACTCCTGCCCTGAAAAGGAAAAAGCTGAGATAGCTGCTGCGTCACAAACTAAAATTGATCAATTTACTTCTGTTCCAATAGCAGATACAGAACTAGAAGAAACTAAGCTTCTACAAGAGCTTGGGTTAGATGATTTAGAATCCTTAGGACGTACTGAAGATAAGATTCCAGAGATAGATAGAAGTGAATTGAAAGAGATAATTGAAGAAAGATTAAAGGAAAGGAAAGCAAAGAAAGATAAAGATGAGAAAATAGATCAACTGCAATCTGAAATTTCCGAAATCTTAGAATCATTAAAAGAAGATGGACTCATAGAATAGATTTTTCCTTTATGGCAAAGATAATATAAACTTAATGAAATATATAATCTTGGAGTATTCTAAATGGCAAATCCAATGAGAATATTGTTATGTGAAGATGATACTGATATAGCCTTCCTTATCAAAATTAATATTCTCAAATCCTACCCTGAAGCTGAGGTTTTTATAACAAGAACAAAAGAAGAAACACTCCAAACTCTTTTTGATACAAAATACGATATTGATGTTATTTTATTGGATTATTTATTAGTAAACTCCACTGGATTAGAAATCTTAGAAGAAATCCGACAGATGACTGAAATTCCTGTCATAATAATAACAGGGCAAGGTTCTGAAGAAGTAGCTGTTAATGCTATGAAAATGGGAGCTTCAGATTATATAGTAAAAAGAGGGAGATTTTTCAATCAAATTCCAAGTGTAATTGACAAGGTTACAAAAGCAGAACCAAAATATGATCTTGACAAGATTTTTGTGGCATTCTACCGTTTTGGTGAATCTGGAACAGAACCAATCTATATAAACAAGATTCCAACAGAATATGAGAGAGTAAAAGAAACTGTAATCCTTTCCTTGGGTGTTCTTCTATTCACAATTTATGGGATGGGTGAGCTTGAGATGTTGGATTCAGGGTCTACTCTAACAGGACCTGTCAAAATTCCTAAGATGAAACAATATAATGTTACAAGTTGGCTTTATGTTGTAAGTGATGTGGGACAAAAAGATCCTCGTTTTCGTGGAAAAGATTTTTGCATAGTAGCTCTAGGTTATCCAACAGAATATTCTGATTTGGTTTATGGAATAGACAAACTAAAGAATATTTTAACAATATTTTTTGATGATATAAAGGATATATCAGAAGTTGAAGATAGGGCATCTGTTGTTGAAGAACAAATCTATAATGTTATTAGAAGATTTTAAAACTCAAAAGAGAATTGTTAGAGATTTAGCTAAGATGTATTGTGAGATAGCTAAACAAAATCAGATTACAAAAGAATTATTAGAAAAGTACAGAATTAATTTATAGAGATAGTGCAAAAAATGTTTCCATCTTTACTTGTACTCTATGATTCCAACGTTTTTGTAGATGAAGTACATGAAGTAATAAATGCGTTAAAGCACTCTTTCAGCGTAGAAATAAACAATATTGAGGAATACAACATCAGTTTATCTGCATACAATTCATCAAGAGATCAGTATGATGGTCAAAAATTGCTAAATATTTTGATAGATGAACAAAAATTAAATTTCTTTTTATATATTTTACAAAATGATTTATTCGTTCCAAATAGGAACTTTGTATTTGGTTTAGGCTCAAAATATTATGGTGCTATTGTTTCTTTTCATCGATTAGATAGCATAGAAATGAAAATTAAAGAAAGTATTCATGAAACTGCTCATATTTTTGGCTTAGGGCATTGTTCAGACTTCTGTGTAATGCAATATTCTAATAGTTTAGCTGAAGCGTTGCAGAAACCTTCTACTTTATGTAATGCTTGCCAAGCTCAGCTAAAAGAGAACAACAAAAATTTTGAACGAAACAAAGATTAAATAAGTAATTTTTATTCAGTACTAACAGAAATAGGTGCACTATAATTGTATCAGAAATATGTGAGTTCAATTGTTGAAAGCTGCACAAAAGATAATAGTTACGTCGTATTGCTAAAATGGGACACAATAGAAGAAGTGCATAAAAAGATACAAGAAAGAAGTATTCTGATACAAAAAATAGGAAATATAATCGAAAAATACCAGTTTGGGCAAACAAACATATCCTTCCATAAAACTGGAAAGCTAATGTTAACACATGTCGATCATATTGAAACACTATTAAGTAAATTACTGAGGTAAAAAAATGTCTCACATTCAAGATTTGTTAAAACAACACGGAGTTCCAGAAAGAGAGGTATATTTAGATTGGATTAATGGATCAGTTGTTGATAAGGAAGTATTTGATGCAATGATTCCATATTACTTAGAAAAGGACTATGGAAATCCAGCTATAACTCATAGAATAGGTTGGTCGACCCTCGATTTTTATGAGAGAACAAAGAGACAAATATCACAACCTCTCAATGTTGACCCACAATCTATTGCAATTACACATAGTTTTACTGAATCAAACAATCTAGCGATTAAAGGCTTAACCAAGATGTATAAAGGAAGGAAAAAAATAATAGTCTCCGAAGTTGAGCACTTGAGTGTAATTCATGCAGCTAAATCATTATTTGATCAAGGATACAAAGTGGATATATTACCAGTTTCTAATGATGGAACTATCAATTTAGACATCCTGCAAGAGAAAATAGATGATGACACATTATTAGTAAGTTTACAATCAATTAATCATGAGATAGGGACAATACAACCAATGAAAGAAGCCTTAGAAATCGTCAAAGATAAAGATGAGAAAATCATTTTTCATACTGATGCAACTTCAGCATTTGGAAGAATTGATCTAGATTTCAGTAAAACAGAAGTTGATTTAGCTACATTTAGTAGTAACAGAATTCTTGGACCAAAAGGAATTGCTGGACTATATATAAAAGATGGGATAAAATTAAAATCCATTTATGAGGGGCAATTAAGTGTAGAAATCCTAGCACCAGATGTAGAAAACTCTCCTCTCTTAGCGGGTTTTGCAAAAGCTGTTGAATTGCATTTTAAGAATTTTGATGAAATAAAAAATCATACTACAAAGCTTAGAGATAAATTGCTATATGGATTGCACACTAGTATTGAACGAACAGAAATAAATGGTCCTGCAGGTGAACGTCGTGCACCGGATAATGTTAATGTCAGTTTCTTAGGTTGTGAAGGAGAGGCTTTAACAGTAGAATCAAGTATGAATGGTATTTATGCATCGAGTGGGAGTGCTTGCACAAGTCGTGTATTAATGCCAAGTCACATTTTAACTGCTATAGGACGAAAACCTGAAGAAGCACACGGCAGCATGTTGATGACAATTAATAGGTTAAATACAGAAGAACAAATAAACTATGTTTTAGAAACTATGCCTAAAGTTATAGAAAGAATTCGTTCTATTACTGGAGGAATAGAATTATAGAGGAGAATAAAATGTCAAGTCGAATACCTTTACCTTATGCACCAAGGGTTCTGGAGCTTTTTCAGAATCCCCAAAATCTTGGAAGAATGGAGGATGCAACTGTAATTGCATCAGCAGGAAGTCCTGCATGCGGAGACATGATTGCATTTTATCTTAAAGTAGAAGATAAAAGTGAAATTATCACTAAGTCAAGCTTTGAAAGCTATGGATGTGCAAGCAATATTGCAGCAGCAAGCCAGCTAACAATTATGATTGAAAAGAAGACATTAGAAGAAGCTTGGAATTTCACTTGGGCTGATGTTTCTGAAGCTCTAGGTGGACTACCTTCAGTCAAAACACACTGTGGCAGTTTAGCAGTTGGAGCTTTAAGAAGAGCAATTCGTACCTATTATGAAGAAATAACAAAAGCAACGCCAGCTTGGCTACCAGAAGAACTTACAAAAGATGAAAAACACGCATTAGAAGAAGAAGCCCTAGCTGAAAAACTTAAGAAAAAATATAAACTCTAAATTGAGTTACCTTCAAGAATTTTAGTTTTTTATTAGTTAAGAAAAATGGCAAATATTTTTATATCTCATTATGAATTTACTTAACTATGGCAGGATATAGAATAATGTCTATTTTACAGTTTGTTTTTATTTTATTTGCCGGTTTAGTTACTTTAGATCTAACAGTAGATTTTGGTTTGAACCAAGCATTTTTCCAAGGAGCTACTACAGGTTGGTGGACTCCTTTTGCTCTCTTAGGCTACCTGTTTGCCGTAGTTGCAATACTTCAACTAGTTAAAGCTATCACAGTTGAAGACTAAATCCTTCTAAAATAAAATCAAGTAAAAAAGACATAAAATCAAGTAATCAAATTAGCTAAGATTACAGATCGATTATCAAGATACTGTAATCAAGTTATTTTTTTTGATAATGAATAAGTTCAATTTAAATAGAGAATCAAAAAAAGTATATTTTCTATCTTTTTATGTTTATTTTTATTGAACAATCTTTTTATATCAAACATTGAATGCTGTATTTGCAAAGGTTTTTATTACTGAAAACCTCAAAAGAATATAATAAAACAAAAGGTGAAAACATGGGTAAAATTTGGGATATCCTACAAGTCGTTTTTGGATTACTTGGTGTTTGGCTAATTTTAGATATGTCAATTGATTTACTATGGGTATACGGATTCTTCGATAGCCAAGGTGGCTGGTTAGGTCCATTTGCTATTTTAGCATACATAGTAGTTGTAATTGTAATTCTACAACTTGTCAAAACAATACTTAGGGATGAATGAGAGTCTTAAAACTCATCCTTTTTTTTTTACTATAATTATATTGCATAATGTAATTTATAGAATATCATAATTGTTATAGAAAAAAAAGACACATCTATAAGATGTGTTTGAACTTCTTTTTGATTTCATAAATCTTTAGGAATGAAGAAACCAATGAGGAATGCTAATAATGAACCTCCTGCTCCTAGCCAGAATCCAATAAAGTCCATTGGGATTAGTGCATACCATCCCATGTCAATATAAACGAAATATCCTTCTAATCCGATTATTATCAACAAAGCTGGTGCAAGAATACAACCGAAAGCTAGGAAAGCAAATACAATCCATAATGCTTTGGGTATACCGAATATTGAAATAATGATATTTAGTACTGCAAAACCAGCTCCAGCAAATACTAGTATTGTCATTACAAGTGCAATAACTTCACTTGAAAGTTGATACATAGGTAACCATAAGTATATGCCTTCTAAGATTCCACCAACAGCAGCAGCTGCCATGAATAGCAATCCAAGAATTCCAGGGACTGTTGTCCAAACTCTTGCTTTTGCCATGTCTTTATATTGTTAAAAATATTATTTAAACCTTATATATATGGCAAGACACATTTTTGATATTTAATTCAAGGATAATAGAATCGATCCTGCAATTATTATTAAAACTCCAATCATTTGTTTATAGTTAATTTTCTCTTTCAAAAAAATGACTCCAAGAAATACAACAATAATTGGGGAAATTGATGAAAGAGGTGTGCTTATCCCTGCTCCAATCATCTTTACAGCTGTAAAAAAGGAGACGCCACCACAACACCAAGCTATTGCTCCTCCTATCGCAAGGAAAGATCCTTCTTTTGTAAAAGGACTTAGTTCAGAAATCTTTCTTTCTTTTTGAATTATTGCTCGGAAAAAAACAAATATTAGAACTGTTATAACCATTAACCCATTTCTAATACCCATCATTGAAACAACTTCGACTTCCACATCTTCCAAAATCATCCTAGCAGAGAATACTGTTCCTGCCCAAAAAATAGCTGCTAATATAGAAAATAAAATACCCATAAACATAGGACTTCTTTTCTTCTTTTCTTCCATATTTTCTTTTTCATTTTTTTCTTTTATTTCTTCACTATTTTTGTTGTAAGCTTTTGAGGAGAAATATGATATAATCATTACTCCTATCGAGATTAGAATTGTACCTACAATTATATTCCAAGTAATGATTTCTACATTAGCAATAAGTAACATAATAGTAGTAAAGAAAGGATAAGCTGCAGAAACTGGTTGAGCGATTGACACATTAATTTTTGTAAGTGCAATCAAAGAGAAAAAATCTCCTAACGTAATGGAAATTACAGCTATTATAAGCCAAATCCAGCTTGGGTAGTAAAAAATTCTGACTAAGGAATCCACTCCATACAATCCCCATCCTAAAAGAATTAGCAACGGAACAGCAATAACGCCTTTCATGTATGTTGCAATTATGGGTTCGACTTTTTTCACTCCAACCTTAAAAATTACCATAGCTGAACCCCAAGCAATTGCTGCAACAAAAGACAAAACAATCCCTAATGCTAAAGCCATTGTATTGAAATTTAACTGAAACTAAAAAAGTTTGTTATTCAATTTTATCTATCGCTTAATAATCTGTTTAAGTATTCTAATAGTTATGTCTATATTTTTTCCAACTACTACAACTCCATGATTTCGAAGAATAACAGTATCATTACTACTTAATGCATTGACTGCTTCCCTTGCTAGATTAATAGTTCCATATGGAAAGAATCGTTTAGTTATTGGGTATCTATTCATAAGTTGTAGTTTTTCTAAGTTTGGAACATGGATATGAAAAATATACTGAACGTCTTCTCTTTCTGTATAGATTAATTGATGCATTTTAGTTTCTGAGCTGGGAATTTTCTTACCATAATATTCCACAACTCTATCATTAAATTTAGATATAACTTTACTATAATCATCTAACACTCCAAGATTTTTTAGACTTGTACCACTTGCTGAGATTAGAATTCCATCTATGATTCTAGCACTTACATTTCCTGCAATACCTTCTAGACAAATTTCAGGTAGAGACTTAAGTACATTATTCAATTGTAAAGCATATGTTTCAAGTTGTTCATTTTCTAACAACTCTCCTAGTTTTTTTGTTCTAAACTTAATCCCAGTGTATCTTTCTGACATTTGATGATTGACAATCTCCTCATAGTAAATAAAATCAATGTTTGAACAATGAGTAATGTTTTTGTATCATCACCTTTACTTATGATTGGGATTAAAATGAGTAGAAATATACCAGTAAAAGTAGAAAGAAAAGAAGATATTCCAAGTTTCTATGCAGAAAGTATTCAAATGGTTCATTCAATAACAGGTTTTAAAATGATAATTTTCAAAGATAAAGCGGAATATGCAGTTGACCCCGCAATTGGAGCTAACGCCCTCATTCCTAGATCGATAATAAAAGAAATAATATCTGAAGTAAACTTCTCTCCACAGCAGCTAAAAATTCTAGCCAAAGTTGTAGAGGAACAGATTAAAGCTTATGAATCAAGATTCGGAGAAATTTCTCTACCTGAACAGAACAAAAAGAAGGATAATACAACTGCAAGCTTCATATAAAGAATGAAACAAGAAGGGAGGTTGTTCATCAACCATTTTCTATAGTATCAATTGTAGAAAGTAGATCTTCAAGACTAAAGGGTTTTCTAAGAAAATGTGGAATCCCCAAATCTTCGACTTGATCCTTTGAAATTGTGTCATCAGCAGTGGCTATTATGATTTGATTCTTGAGAGAGGGAGAAATTTCGATTAACCTTTGAGCTACTTCTAAACCTGATTTTTCGGGTATTCTATTATCAATGATAAAGACTATGTCAGAAAGCTTCTCTTTCAGATTTTCTATTTCCTCTAAAGCTACTTTTCCACTTGTTACAATGCTTTCAACTTCCATTCCCTCTCTTTCAAAAAGCAACTTGTAAAGATTGCTAATATCTTTTTCATCTTCAATGATGTATATTTTCTTCATTTTTCTCCCTTGAAAGTTGTTATTTTTTCTTCAAGGCTATTACTATTAAACATTTCGTAACTCTTACTCATAAGTAAGTAGGACAATTTTAAGATGTTTTATAAAAAAGAATCACAAAATATATTAATTCAAATTTGCAATATAACAACAATGAGAACAAGACTGTATGTTGTTTTAGTTATAAGTTTCTGCTTGATATTAGTTTCTCCAATTACAACTCAATCAGCAAAATACTCGTGGGATATTTTTGTTGATTCGAATACTTACGACTCCAGAATTTTTAATGTTCAAAAAGACAACCTGATGCTAAAAATGAGAGTCAAGGTTTTTGAAGGAGGTCCAGTCTCTGTATTTATTCTTGATGAAAGTTCTTATACTGATTGGAATGGTGGTCTTGGATCTCAAGTTGTAGCCTATGCAGGAACAAGTAATATAACACAAGGAGTACCAGTAACAATAAGTGGTCAGTTAGGACTTGCTAGAAACAATTTTTCTGGTATGGATATTAATTACTATATTGTAGTTGATAACAGAGGTACAGATGTATATTCAAATGTTCAAGTAGAAGTTATTTCAACTTTGCCACCCCCTCCAGCTTATCTAGCAATTTTAACACTTATTCCCTTAGCTTTGATTTTTAAGAAAAGAAAAATAAAGGCAAACAAATAATCAGAAATTCCTAAGTTAGTAAGAGTTAAAAAGTAGTTCTTTTTGTATTAAAATAAGAAGTGATACAATGGTTAAAGTACCACATGATGATGCTGTAAATTTCAGATACGATGTAGTAACTGTGATTAAAAATCCTGAGATTACTAAAGAAAATCTGAAAGAAATCCAGGAAAAATTAAAAGTACATATTATGAAAGATTGTGTTGGAGATAGTCTTGCAATCACAGGAATGAGAGGGATGATTAAAGTCCACTTTCATAGTGATAATCCTGAAGAGATTTTGGAAGTTTTAAAACAATATGGAGAGATATTATCTCAAGATGTTGAAGACATGAAGGAACAATACGAAGAATTCAAAGCTAAGCAACAGAAAGAGTAAGAACCAAGAATGAAAAATCTATTTCTGAATTATTCTCATTGTAAAGAATGTGGAAAATGTTGTTTTAATTGTGAGTATCTAGATCCTAAAAATGGTTGCACTAATGATGAATATCGATTGAAAACTAGATGCGCATCTTTTCCTCTTATTAAAGGAAATCCAAAACAAATGGGTCACAAGAATTTGTATGAAATCCAAAAAGAAGAACTACCAAAAGAGATGCAAAAACAGTGGTTCATCTATCTTTTAGAAAATTGTTTGATTCTACAAAATGAGATTATTTTTAATAATTTGAGATGGATAATAGAAGACATTAATCAGAATCACAAGTTAAGATTTTTCTTTATGAGTTATGGGGAAGAAAATCTAATGATATCCCCTGAATAAACAATATCATTGTTGTTCATTTTTTTCTTTTCTTTCTTTATAACTACGTACATCCACTCTTAGACTTCTATATAATGGAATAATAATCAATATAATTAATATGACTGATAAAACAAGACCAAATATAATCCAAGGTGTTTCTAATATCCCTACATCTCTCCAAACGTCTCTTATACCTAATGCAGCTGTAACTGACCAAACTATTACAAGAGTTGTATAAAACATTATTTTGCCAATTTTATTGATTTTAGCTCTTGTTTCTTCCGATTTTTGCATATCGTCCTTTTCTTCTGAATCAGACATATAATTTCAGAGAAAAATATTCAGTTCTTAACCTTTTGGATTTATTTGAAAACAGGTTTTCTTTATTCTGTGAGCATTGTTAAATCGAAATTTTTGACTGAATGTGTTAATGCTCCTGATGAAATAAGATTAACTCCTTCAATTGAATAATGATTAATGTTATCTAAATTTATATTACCACTTAATTCAACTAATACATTTAGTTCTAACTTCTTGATTTTTGAAATTGTATGCTTAACTTGTATTGGAGAGAAATTATCAAACATGACAATATCTACACCTGCTGTTACAGCTTCAATAGCTTGCTCTTCATTTTGCACTTCGACTTCAATTTTCTTACTAAAACTTGTTTTTGATTTAGCTACAGAGATTGCATCTGATATAGATCTAAACTTCTGAAGATGATTTTCTTTCAATAATATCATATCAGATAGATTGAACCTATGCGTATCTCCACCACCCACAACAATTGCATATTTATCATAAATCGATAATCCTGGAACTGTTTTTCTTGTTCCACAAATTCGAATTTCAGGATTTGTTTCTTTTGCAACTTCTATCATCATAGCTGTGTGTGTTGCGATACCAGATAGTCTTCCTAAGATATTAAGCGCGAGTCGTTCAGCTTGTAGTAAAGCATGAATATCTCCCTTTATTGATGCGATTTGTGCTTTTTTTGCGACTCTTTCCCCTTCTTCCACTAATGGTTTAAAATCAGCTCCCATCATTTCAAAAATTTTTTCTGCAATGCGAAGACCAGCTATAATTCCTTCTTGTTTTGAAAAAATCTTAGCTTCAGCTTTGGATTTAGGTATAAGACTAGTTGTTATGTCCCAAAAACTAATATCTTCAGCTATCCATCTCTTAACGTCTTCTTCAATTCGAACTTCATTGATCATTAGAACAAAACCTATTACTCTAGTATTTTAGCATTCTCTTTACAGCTTTGTATGCTTTCTTCCTAATCTCTTCATCAAGTTCAATTTTGTTTTCTAGTGTAAGATTTTCAACTATTTTATACACTGAGAAAATGTCATTTCTTTTCATGCTTACACAAATCATATGACTGTCAGAAAACTTCAAGTCTGGATACTCAATTTTCATTCTATCAATGAAACCTTGCTCTGTAAGAAAAAGAATTTTATCTCCATTAGAAGATTCAGCAGCAAGTTTGTTCATATCCCCTGTTCCACCATGAAGATCCACAGATTGAATGATTTCTGGTCTACATTCTAAATGAGCAAAAGTTTTAACGTTTGGATCTTTTAAGAGTTTTTCCAACCTGTTTGTTGTTAATGCGTGATGAGTTCTGCAGTATCCCCTCCATGTTATAATATTTTTCCCAGTTATCTCTGCTAAATTTTTCCCCATATTCTCATCTGGGAGATATATGACTGTATCAGATTCTAAACTCTCAATAATTTTCTGTGCATTTGCTGATGTGCAACATATATCAGATTCAGCTTTTACTTCAGCAGTAGTATTTACATAACAAACAACAGGAGCTCCTGGGTGTTTCTCTTTTAATTTCCTAACATCTTCTCCAGTTATGGAATCAGCTAATGTACAATCTCTCCCTTTTGATGGAACAAAAACATTCTTTTCGGGATTAAGAATTTTAACTGTTTCAGCCATGAAATCAACACCGCATAAAAGTATGGTGTCTTCTTCGATTTCTGTAGCTCTTTTGGCTAATGCTAAAGAATCACCAACAATATCAGCAACTCCAAAAATAATGTCAGCAGTCTGATATGAATGAGCAAGAATTTTGATACCTTTCTCCTTCTTAAGTGTATTAATTCTTAATGTGTAAGGAGCAATTGCTTCACATGCTTCTATATTCCAACCAAGAATACTTAAATTTGTATAAAGTCTTTCAATTTCCTCTGTTAACTTCTCTTGATCTTGAGTTGGAATTTTCGGTGTCTCTTCTACTATAACCATTACAATCCGGTTGCTTTTTGTATGATTATATTTAAAGAATATTCGATTAAGGAAATATTTGAAACGAAAAATAGAAAGAAAGCCTCTACAACCTTTGAAAGAATGTTTCGCTGTTTTTTATAGATTGAAAATGAAGCAAATATTGCCTCTTTATTTCTTCAAAACCTCTCTCTTCAACTTCTTTTCAACTTACAGACGAAAATACGTATTATCAATATGTATTCTGATTGATTTTTTTTTCTCTCTATTTTTAGAAATTATCCTCATTTTTCTTCTTTTAGGATAAGTATAAATAAGCCATATCCATCGTATTTGTGCTAAATATCGAGAATGTTCAAATGAAATTAACTCTCTATCTGAATAATGAAAAAAATGCATTGGAATTTGCACAGAAAATTAAAGAGACGATAATGGAACTTTCTCCAGAAACAAAAATTTCTGAAGTTCAAGATAAATTATTAGACGAAAACAACTGGGAAAGGCAAGTGAGAAGTTTTTCTTCAAATAAAGTGGACTGTATTTTTGCTGTAGGAGATACAGGAACATTCCTTAGATCAATTTTTCTAACAAGAAGTTCTATTCCTGTAATATCAGCGTCATCAGATAGAATCAGTTTCTTTACAGAAATTACACCATCTAATATTCGAGAAACTCTTCAATTAGTTTTATCACAAAAATATCTAGAAGATAGCTATGAACGTATTGAAATTCAGGATAGAAGGAGTAGAATTCCTCTCCCCGCATTGAATGAGATAGCAATCTTTCCAAAAAATTCTGCTCTATTAATGAATTATACATTAGTAATAGATAATAATGTACTCTATCGAGGACGAGCTGATGGACTAATTATATCCACAGCTCTTGGAAGTACTGGTTATGCACTATCCTCAGGTGGTCCAATTGCTTTTGGTAATCCAGATATCTTACTGATTGTGCCAGTTAATCCACTAAACAAAGATCACATCCCTCTAGTGGTTCCAATTAATAGTGATATAAAGATTACAAATCTTAGATCAAGAAGTCCTATTGATGCAGTTATTGATGGACAAATTAGAGTACCAATTGAGGAAGATGTGAGTGTTAAGAAATCTGTATCAAAAGTTCAAATAGTTAGATTTCAATCTAGGAAAAATATCCTTGCAAAACTACGTCATCGTTTAGTTGAATTAGATTTAAGACATCTGGAAGGAGTACCGCCTTCTGCTAAATACATATTCAAACTTCTGTTGACTGAGGGAGAAATGACTCAAAAAGAGCTTATAGAAAGTACAGGACTACCAAATAGAACCGTAAGAAATGCCTTAAACATTCTCAACGAAAAAGGTGTTATTAGTAAAAGACCTCATCTTAGAGATGCAAGACAATCAATCTATTTTCCCTCATAGCTTATATATTCTTATTTTATACAGTGAAATTTTGAGAATTTCAAAAAAAAACTAAAAAAAAATTTATGTATTAAGTCAAAGTACGATTTAAATAATGACTATGCTTGAACCCGTTGCTCGAAAAAAAATCACTATTCTTGGAACAACTGGTTCAGGGAAAACAACATTTCTAGAAGCTCTTTTTGGAAATATAGAAAAAAACGATGTGGCAAGGCAAGTTTTCAAAGAAATTGGAAATAATTTGGATTTCACTCCTTTGAAATATAATAACTTTACTCAAAGCACAACAACAATATCGTTGAATGTAGTAAACTCAGTTTTAGTTCTTACGCGATTTAATAAAGTTATATTGAAGAAATTTGAAGATAGAGAATCAATAGATTTCGAATCAATTGATCAAGCATTTCAGTGTATTTTTAACGATCCTGCAGGACAAGATAGGTTTTCTTTCATGCAAGATATTGCGATAAAAGGTGCCCATCTAGTCATAATCATGGCAGATGGTACAAATATCTCTTCCATGGAAAAAATAGTTCACTATCTTCAAATGGTTACACTAGAAGAACAGAAGTATATTAGAAGAATCCCGGTCATTATTTTTATTAATAAATCGGATCTTAGAGATAAGGGAATATATTTAGGAAAGGAAGTTGCGGAAAGAATCGTTTTTTCTTCAGTCATAGATAGAGAGATACTTTTCTATGAAACATCAAATCTAAATGCTTATTGTTATGAACTTCCTCTCACGATTATCTTTAACTATCTAGCAATGCAAGCATACTCGTGATTTTTGCTCTTTTTCCTTCTTTCGCGGATTAATCTATCAGATTTCTTAAATAAAAAACCGAGAATGTTGTCATAATTGGTTGAAGGGTAATAGGGGTAATATGACTTTATTAGAGCCATTAGTTCTGAAAAAAATAACTATATTAGGGACCACTGGCTCTGGTAAAACTACTTTTCTTGCTTCAATTTTTGGTGATTTTGAAAAAAATGATGTCGCAAGGAACATCTTTACTGAAGTAAATTCGAATCTAGATTTTTCACCATTAAATGAGAAACACTTCTTGGGAAGTACTACAACAGTTTCGATGAATATTCTTAGCACAATTCTAGCATTAACTAATTTTAATAAACTTGAAGTAGTACAATTTAGGGACAAAGACAAATTAGATTTTGAAAATATTGATGAGGCCTACAAGGTTCTTTTCGCAGACGCTGCTGGACAAGTAAGATTTTCTTTCATGCAAGATATAGCCATTAAAGGTGCACATCTAGTTATAATCATGGCAGATGGAACAAATATTTCCTCTGTTGAAAAAATAATCCATTATTTAGATATGGTTCGTATGGAAGAACAAAGAGTAAGTAGAGATATCCCAGTTTTAGTTTTCATCAACAAATCTGATATGAAAGAGATTGGGGCTTATTTAGGAAAAGAAGTTGCTGAAAGAATGATTTTTTCAGCTCTTTTAGATCGAGAACTTCTAATCTATGAAACATCTAATTTTGAAGTTGATTCCTATGAAATGCCTTTAACAATAATTTTCAACTATTTATCAATGCAGAACTCAACTTAGGTGGCTA
>JAEOTE010000064.1 GCA_016839945.1 Candidatus Heimdallarchaeota archaeon
TACAAATCATTAGAGATTTAGTTCCGATAGATCATCTTGATGGTTGTTCAGCACTTGAACATGTTCTTTTAAATCATGGGTATAATATTAGTTTTAATGAGGTATTTCTAGATTTCATTACTGCCTGTACAATAGATGAATTAGGAATTTACAACGACTTATATGGCTTTCAAAATGCTGCATACTCAATAAACACATTAACAACAATAAATCAGTATCCTTATTCTATTTCTGATATTAAACATCGATATTACAACATCGAAATCAAAGAATTAGATGAAGTTCCTGATACTTTTACTGCTAGTTTAGAAACCCCCGTTCCTACAAGATCTTTAGGTGTTGTAACTATTATTCATGATGAGAATGGGTGGAATGTAACACAGCTGATTCTCACAGGTGATGGTGCAACAGCTCAACTGCTTTGCGAAGGAGAGAATATTATTGAAGCTTATATCATTACTAGCTTAGTTCGAGAAGGAACACCTAATGCACCTAATACTTGGATGGAGAGTCCATATAATCTACTTGATTTCTCTATAAATGAGGGATATCCTTCAGATCGAACAAACAAGACGAATATGGCTTTTCTAACACTTCTTCCATTATTACTGATCACAGTTTATTTAAGAAAGAAATCGAAAGAATCTATTCTAAGAAGAAGAAAGAATGTCTAATTTTTCTATTTTTTTCTTTTTTCGATATTTTTGTTGCGTTTTTGTTGTTCTTTAATTTCAAGCAAGATTACAATAAGAATAAAGAAATAATTAATTATTGTGAAAAAATATAGGGAAAACGTTTTTTTAAAGGAAGAAAGTATTGTTATTTTGGTGCAATTAAGAAGATTATCCTTATATTTTCTCATTTTCTCAATGGTTTTATTGTTAGCAATATCTCCGCAACAAATATGTTCTTGTAAAATATCAGACACACTAGGAAAAAACCATTGTAATTCAATTCAACAAAATCTAAGAGTTCTTAAGCACGAGATAGAAATTGATATTCTAAGTGTAGAAGAAGTAAAAGTCTTGGAAAGATATAGAATAGAAAATGTACAGAACTCTTCTGTATCTTCTATAGAATTATGGATAAATCAGTCAACTGATAATATAGTAACTTCTGGGAACTTAAATTCAGATATTAATTCAATATCAAATGCATCTCATCTAATAACTTTGAATCTTCACTCCGAATTTCTACCTAATGACACGGAACTATTCACTCTTACTTATGATTTAAACAATCTTCCAAGAATTTCCTTTAAGAAATTCTATTATTTTCAATTTTGGTCATCTATTAGTTATTATACTCAAATTCATACCATCTCGTTAAGACTTCCATATAAAAGTACAATACATGTTGAAAAGGATTTTACTTCGTTCTTTCCAGTTGATAATGTTACTGCAATACTTGATCCACCAAGAGTGTATATTTCTTGGTTCTTTTACAATCTAGAACCCTTTGAAAACCAATTCTGTTTCATATATTTTGATAAACCATTTCAAAATCCACCTGTTTGGGTATTTATACTGGGACCAGCAGGCGGTATAGCAGTAGGAGTAGGGGGATCTATCTGGTTTATGCGAAGAAAAGAAAGGAGAATAATGAAAAATCTTGGAGAGATTTTTCTTTCAGAATCACAAAAAGAAATACTAAAACTAATTTATGAAAATGAAGGAAAAATGCTACAAAAAGACATATGTCTTAAAACAGGATTTTCAAGATCAAGAGTTTCAAGAAACCTTGTACCATTAGAACAACAAGGATTAATAGAGCGCGAAAAATGGGGTAAGAATTACACCATAAGACTGACAGAAACAGGAAGGAGGGTATCAGAATGAGTTGTTGCACAGTTGTTGAAAAATTGTTGAGAAAAAAAATATACCAAATCATCAATAATATCCAATTAAAAGTTAAAAAGAGGTTAAGCATTGAAAATCACTAAAAATATGATTATACTCGCAAGCGTTGGTTTCTTAATAATTTCTACAATAATTATTGTACCAACTATTATTCATTTCAAGAAAAAGGATTATCCAATTATAATTTGGTCTGATGAAGATTTTAAGTTATACAACTTTCCAGGAACTGGAACAATAGATGAACCTTATGTTATTAAAGATAGGAATATTACAACAAGAACCCCATATGGTATTCAGATAAGAGACACAAGCAAATATTTCATAATTAAAAACTGTTATATCAATACTAAAAGTAAAGGAACAGGAATCTATATTGAATCTGTTGCTTCAGGAACTGCTACGATAGCAAATAATACATGTTATAAAAATGATTATGGTATCCAAGTATCCAATAGTTATGAAAGTGTTGTTGAGAACAATTATTGCTCTTATACTTTGAATTACAACAAGCATGGACACGGATCTGGTTGCAGTATTGGAATAGGAAACAGTACACGAAGTATTGTAAGGAATAATTCTTTTTCTGAAAGCTATAAGGGAATTATTATACATGACAGTCCTGAAGTTCTTGTAGAGAAAAATAATTGTTCAGAGATTAGGAATAGAGGTCTTGAGATAATCGGAAGTCCCAAAACCATTGTAGAGTATAATCATGTTTCCTTATCTATCGACTATACGGGTTACTGTATTTTAATAAGTGATAGTCCTGAAACTGTTGTAAAGAGTAATATTTGTGAAAATGGTACTGGTATCTATATAGCCCAATGTTCTGAATCCATTGTAATGAATAATTTCATAGAAGCTTGTCGTAATGGTATTGAAGTTTGGGGAGGAGATGTGACATTAGTAGGAAATATTTGCAACAGGAAGAAATACAGTCATTATAGTAGTGAAGCAGAGGCAGGTTGTAGTCTTAGCGCTGAAAATGTTATTCTTGTAAACAACACTTTTAACAACTTTTACAATGGCATTAATACTGGTTCATTTATTTCACCGGCATTTGGGGAATCAATACTTATCAATAATACTTGTAATAATAATTATCGTTATGGTATAAGAGTTGTCGGTAGCACTTTAATAGGTAATACTTGTAGTAATAACTTAAGGGGGATAGGTGTTTATAGTAGGTATTATTATGATAATTCCACTCTTATCAATAATACTTGTAGAAATAATACTGAAAACGGTATTGAAATAGGTTGTTATGCTTGGGATGGTGAATATTTTGACGCTGATTATTGTCTTGCTTATCAAAACCTTTTGCAGGAAAATGGTGAATATGGTATCTACATAGGCTCTCGCTCTTATTATAACACAATTCATCATAATAGTTTCATAGATAATAATTTAGGAGGTTCTAGTCAAGCATGTGATAATGGAACAAATAATATTTGGTTTGAGGAATCAACTTTAGAAGGAAACTATTATAATGATTATTCTGGTGTTGGGAATTATTCTATTGATGGAAGTGCTAATGCTGAAGATCCTTACCCTCTTTCTGAAAATCCTTTGGGCTCAGTTAGTGTTTCCTTTGATCTCCAAATGAATGATTTTCATCAAGACTCCTTAACTTGTTTTTCTGACTCTAACTCTTTTCTATCATTACAATGTGTTTTCACTTATGTAACTACAAAGATTTTCTCTTCAATAATCTTCTTCCAAAATCATCTTGAAGTGATTTTAGTAACTCTAGTGATTGTTTATACTCAAGCTCAGAAATCAAAACTCTAAAATCCTTTTGCTGTTTTATTGTTGTTTAATTGTTTTGTTTCATTTTCGTGCAATTCTATATTTATTGTGAATTGTTAGTTATTTTGTTAAAGTCTTTAAGAGCTTTAATGGTGATATAAAATGAAAAAAAAGAATCTTTCATTTAATAATAAATCTACTTTAGCTTTAACTCTTCTTTTTATGCTGTTGATGATTTTTGTACCTTCCCAAGCTTTTGCTCTAAATCCTAAAAGTATTTTTAATACTGATTTTCATGCTAAAATTGAAAATTATATGAATCAAACTTGTACTAAATCTTGTGTTCTTTCTGTTATCAATGGGGATGAACCTTTCTATTCCCATGGTTATGGTGAGCAACCAGAGTTAGACAAAATATATAAAATTGGTAGTATCACTAAAACCTTTACTGCAACTGCAATTCTCAAGCTACAAGAACAAAGACTACTGAGTATTGAAGATCCTATCAACGATTATCTCCCTTTCATTGTAAGACATCCTGACTATCCAGAAGTTCAAATAAAGATTAAACACTTGCTTAGTCATCAATCTGGTATTATAGATCCATACAATTATCTTGGATATATACGGTGTTCATACAATCTCTCTATCTCACAAATTCTATATAATTTTCTTAATGTAAATGGTTCAGAATTTCATATTTCTCGTTTCTTTTATCAAGCAGGTACAAATTTCACGTATAGTAATATTGGTTATGATTTATTAGCTTATATTGCAGAGTTAACAAGTGGAGTAAATTATGCAGAATACCTATCAGATAATATTTTAGAACCACTTGGAATGATAGATACAAAACTAGATTATCATGATTATGATCAATCACGATTAATTAACTTGTATAGTGCTAATATGTTTAACATAACTATGCCAGCAGGTTATTATAACTTCGATGGCAGAGGATGTGGGGGGCTACACACAACTATTTCAGATTTAGAAAGATTAGCTATTATGCATATAAATAATGGTACTTACAAAGGTTCTCAAATTCTCAATGAAACCTCAATTAACTTAATGCATGAAAAACATGTTAAAATTACAGAATTAGATTATATGGATTATTATGGATTTGGTTGGTATCATTATAATGGTTCACAAGGACATTCTGGAGGTTCTCCTCCTGGGGGGACTGCTCAAATGTTTTTCAAAGAAGGTGTAGGTGTAATCTATTTTCTTAATCAATTCCAACTTGAAGATGGTCCAATTTATGTTGAAATGCTCGAATACATTTGGGATGTAGCATATAGTGGTATACTAGAAACTACTTACATAAATTCCTTAATATTAATCGTTCTTATGAGTCCAGTGATTCTTCTAATCAGAAGAAGGAGAAAACATATCATCTAAATCTTTCTTTTTTCTTTTTAAGCTTCTTGAAAGACTCTATCTACATATCTATTAATAAGAATACGTTGAGATGAATCTAAAGATTGTTCTGCTAAACTTGCTGAAACTAAAGCATCCCATATCTCTCTAGTTTTTACTAACTGTTCCGAAAATCTCTCAAGTTTCTTTATTCCTTCATATGATTTACCAATAAACAGATAATAGAAAGAAATATCCTCGATATTCTTATGCAGATAATTATACTCTTCAAATACTGCACGATCAGTAGTTTCTGAAACTATCCTCTCTTTACTCTTACTCATTATTTTAGGCAGAATCTGATCTATAATCTTCTTTTCCAATTTTGTTTCAAATTGTTCAGAATAGAGAATAGAGCCAGTTTTGGAGGAAATTAATAAAAGAATTGGTTTCTCCTCTATTGTTACAGGATCTTCAAGAATTACTCCTTTACCTTTAATCATCTCTTCAAGTATAGTTTCTATATGTGTCATCTCTAATTTCTCGGCAATAGTTGTTAATTCAGATGTCATGCTTTCCCACAAATCTAGTTGATTCAAGAGAGCATCATGAACATTCGAGATTTTCATAGCTAATTTTTCTATTCCTTTTTCTTCAGCTAGTGATTGAGCTCTATTCATCAAGATTCGCGCTTTTGTCACATTTAAATCTATGAGTTCTATCTGCGATTGTATCCATAGAGTTTGAGCGATAATTGAATGAGCATTTTCTAGTATAGCTTTCTTATGCAAATCTTCTGAAAGATCACGCAACCTAGTCAATAATATAGTATCTTCTGAAGCTTTTAGTTCAAGTAGTAATAGTTCACAGAGATTTAGAATTGCTAGGACTTTAAGATCAAATTCTAAGTCTTTTATCTTTATTACTTCTTCAAATAAATTCCTCGAATTCAATTTAGTTTCGATATCTAAACTTGATTTTAATAGAAGTGCTTTTGAGAGAAGTGTTCTAGATTCTACATGAATCTCCTTTTTATCCTCTGACATCTTTTCTAATAATTTGATATATCTTTGAGCATTCTCGATATCTTTTGTTTCCAAATACATACCAACTAGACAAAAATACGCTTCTGCTAGTCGATTCCGGTAATTAAGTAAATTAGCTACTTCTATACTCTTCTCATAGTTTTCTAGAGCTAGGTTATATTTTTCTCTTTTTTGATAGATCTCACCTTTATATCGAAGTGCTTCAGATAACAGGAAAGGATCATTTGCTTTTTCATAATATTGAGTTGCTGAACTTATATACTCCAAGGCTTTTTCTAAATCTCCTTTAATAGTATAAATACTTGAAAGTCCTGATTTTGCAGTAGCTGCTAGCCATGAATAATTCTTTTCGAAAAAATAATCAAAAGCCATTTCAAGATTTTTAAGAGCTTTAGTTAATTCACCTAAACTTATATTAGTAAAACCTAAATCTCTAACAAATGTGTAAGCCATTCTATCATGTTCCATTTCTTGAGCAAGTTCAAATCCCTTTTCATAATAAGGAATAGATTTGGAGTGTTCCATTTTAAATCCATAAACAGTTCCGAGATTCTGATGCATAAGTAGAATATAATATTTTAATCCTATTTCTTGTGATATTTGATAACAGATTTCGAAATGCTTAATGCCTTCGTTAAGATCTGAATATTGTAGAATCTTTACTTCAGCAATAAATTTATGACTCGAAGCTAGAAGACCTTTTGCTCCTATTTTCTTAGAAATTCTGTTAGTTTTTCTAAAATATTTATAACTTAACTTGTATTTCTTTTCATTACGATAAGAGTGACCAATACTACTTATAATACGTAGTTTCCAAAATTTATTTCCTGTTTTCTTGTAATAATATAATAATTCTTTTAACATTTTAATACTTTCAGCATATTTAAAATCTCTTTGTAAAATTAGAGTATACTTCCCTTTGGAAAAAATTAATCCATATTCATAATTGATTTCTTTACTTAATCGTATTGCTTCTTCTACAAGTTGTTTGTTAGGAGCAGTATTTACTTCAAGCTCAACCATGAAAGAACCTTTAGCAGCTAGAAATAGAATTTTTCTTTGAACAAATGGTAATGAATCTTTTTCGATAGAATTCTCTATGATTCTTTCTATTTCTGTGAATATAGTTAAATTATTTTCAAGAATATCCATAGAAATCCAAACAAATTCAGCTTTTAATAAAAGAAAATCTATTTGTTGAATTTCTGTTCCATTTTTGGATATATACTCCCACTCAATCTTGAATATCTCTTCCAAGTCAGAATAATGCCCCAGACAAATTAAAGTATTTATTTTTAAAAACAAGTGTTTTATTCTCTCTTTCTTTGTCAATTCGTCTGAAGCTAAAATGGTCTCTATTTCAATTAATGCTTTCCTAAACTTTCCCTTCATGATATATTTTTCGATTTTCTGTTTGGATGGATCAAGAGATAAAATCATTCTTATCACTAAAGATTACAGTTAACTTATAAAATAGAACTAATAATGATTTCGCTTTCTTTACTGTTTAAGATTATGCTTCATCAGGAATTTCAGCAAATTCTTCAGGAATCTCTTCTTCACTTACTTCTACTTGACTAGATGTAGTAACAGGTATTTTTTCTATAATTAGTGGTTCAAATCCTAGTTTTTGCAGAATCTCTGTGTATCTTTCTCCTAAAAAGAATGTTCTCATCCTCAACCAGCTAGTGGTTATTAAATATGGAAAAGCTAAGGCATCAAATGCTCTAGTACATTCATGGTCTTTCTTCGATATTTTCTCTGTTGAATTAATTTCTCCACACTTCAAACAGAATCTTATCCTTGCTTTGTTATCGTAAAGCTCCTTTATGACTTCTTGATAAACTTGTAAACCATCCATCGTTGGAATTTTTAGAATATCAATAACAAATCTTTCAGCTCTAGAACGAATCTGCTTCTTTTCAATTTTAGTAATTTGATCTGATGGTCCTTTTTTCATCTAATAACCACAATTATTATTTCACAAGAAGTTAGTTGAACTTCTTATGTTGATATGTAACCTACATATTAATAAGTGTATTTGATGCGATATAAATTGCCTTAAAGTGTAGAATATCTCTATTCTTTTTGAAATTCTTGATTCTCTTGTGAGATTTTAGAAATCAAGTCCATAAAACACCGACATTTTTTACCGCATTCAATGTCTTTATATATTATGACGGTTTTCAACCCACATAAACCTTTAGAATTTATTTAAAGGATTTTATGGTGAAAAAAATGAAAAAAATAAAAGTAATAACAGTAATTACACTTCTAATGTTAATCCTTGGTTTCTTACCTACAGCAACACAAGCTCTACCTGCATGTTACAATTGGAAAGAAATAACTGATGCTGATTCACCTCCTGAAACTCCTGATGTAAATCCCTATCTTTACAAGCCTATTTATGATTCAGAATCAGATGTTATTCTGTTTATTAACGGTCCAAATAAGAAAGTATATGCTTACAATGCAACTGCAAATAGTTTTACTGAGTATTCCAGTCCGACTATGCCTGACTTTGTTCAATATGGTTATTATCAATGTTATGATGAAAAGAATGATGTAGTAATTCTATTTGGAGGACATTATCCTCAAATAGTTGATCCAGACTTGCTAGGACAAAACGAAACATGGGCATACTCTTTCAACACAAACCTTTGGACTAACATGAATCCTCCAGTTTCTCCACCTAGAGTAACGAACGCTTTTTTAAGTTATGATTCTAATGCAGAGAAGATGCTACTCTATGGAGGAGTTAGTCGATGGTCAGCTCCAATGACTTACTATACTGATGTTTGGGCATATGATTTTGCATTGAATAATTGGACTAAGGTAACGCCCTCTTCAGGACCTTCTCCTGGAACACGGATTGGTTATCTTTGGTCCTTCGATCCTGTACTTAATAAAACTCTTCTTTTTGGAGGATCTACTAATTTGGTTTTACCTTCTTGGGATTTTCAAGATGACATGTGGACATATGATCTTGGATCTAAATCTTGGACTGAAATAACTCCTAGTTATAGACCTTCAAAAAGAGTCTATACTAATATGGTTTATGATTCTAATTCTCGTAAAACCCTCCTATTTGGAGGTGTATCAAACTGGTCTCCAGATGTATTCTTAGATGATCTTTGGATATTTGATTCGCAAACACTTACATGGAATTCAACAGTATGTGTGAATAAACCTTCTCCGCGTGTTGGATTTTTGACTTACCATAACAACATAAACAAGTCTTATCTCTATGGTGGTTGGCCTAGTGGTGCAACTGTTGGGTTGGAAGATTTCTGGGTCCTAACATATGATGAAAATTGTGACTGCTTTATTCCAGAGTTTTCTGAAACAGTACTTTCTACTACAATTACTCTATTATCAGTATTATCAATTGTTCTTTATAGGAAGAAAAGAAACAGTAGCTGAAGTAGTTTGAGAGGAGTCTTAATCCACTCTTTTTCTTTTTTATTTCTATGAATAACTTCTTTGTAATGTATGAGAACAACAAACGTTAATACAAGATTACTAATTGAAATCTTTGCAGAATCTTTGCAACAGACTTTTCTTATAAAAAGAAGATTAGATACATCTTGGTGTTTTTTCACCACTGTGCA
>JAEOTE010000065.1 GCA_016839945.1 Candidatus Heimdallarchaeota archaeon
TATGAGCATCAACTCCATAAATTTCTTTCTTAAGCATATATTTTATGTGAAAAGGTAATCCTAGAAATGTAAGAAATAATGGAACAAAAAAAGCGATTAAGTAAATAACTATAGGTGGAATTACAATGGCCATTAAGCAAATCTTTGTAAACTATATTTGAAAGTTACTGTAAGCTACTTTTTATAAATCTTCAAGTTTCTTTAGTGCTTTTAGCAATTCCGCTTTATCACCACTTACTGCTTCACCAAATAATTCTGCTGATTTTCCTTCTTCAGGAGCTGAAGGATCAATTTCTTCTTTTGGAGCGATTGGTTGAACTTGTTGTGGAGTTGGAGGTTCTGCTTGTTTAGGTGGCATAGGTATTGTTCCTGAAACTTCCTTTGAAATTGGACTAACTTCTCTCTCAACAGTTTCTGAAACTTGTGTAGCTGGTGTTGCTGCTGGAGGTGCTGTTGGAATTTCAGTTGGTGATGCAGTTGGAGCTACAGGAGGGGTTGGAATTTCAGTTTTAGCTTCTGGAAGTAGTTTTACATCTGGTTCAATAGGTACAGATTCTACTGGTTCTTCAACTGGAACTGGTTCTGGAGTAGGTTCTACAGGCAATTTTAGTTCTGCTTCTGGTATTGGAGCTGGGGTTGGAGGGGCTTCTAATACTGTGGTTGGTTCTACTTTCATTTCCTTTTCTGCTATATCTTTTATTGCTTCAACATCTGTTGGAGCAGCAATAGCTTCTCCATGAACGCTTTTTGTTGCTTCAATTAAAAGAAGTCTCTCATTTAGACTATCAATTCTTTTTACTAATTGATCTATTTTTGATGAAAATGCACTCATGTCAGGAGATGCAACACCTGTAACATCTCCTCCTGATGTCTGTGTTTCTAATCTTTCTAATCGTTCTTTTAAGGTTACTACAACATTATCATAATCTTTGAATCGGTCTTGAACAGCTGCTACTATGCTTTCAACCATATTCCTAACCATATTTATGGAGTTAACTAAAGATTTGACTTCATCTTTCTTTGACATCTTAAATCTACATTCAACTATTATTTTTATGCATATAAAATAATTGCTAAAGGCTAGTAATGGTAAACAAAAGTTTTCTATCCTTATGAAGTAAAAGAAGAGAAAAAAAGAATTTTATTATGATGCTACTACTGATGTCAGAAATAAATTAAATCAATTTTTTCCGCAAAATCAAGAAAATCAAATATGCTTTTCCAATCGGGAATCTTCCAATTAACTAAGCTCATATATGATATTATGTCATATATTGTTTTTTCATTGTTGATTAGATTAAACAACTCAAGGATATTTCCACTATAGCTTTGCATTGACGCTTTAACAAAATTCTTCATCCTTCCAAGTTTCTCTTCAGAAAATTGTAGATCTTCTTCGAATTTCTTATCCTCACTCATTAATTTGAAGATATCTTGTGTGTTGAGTGGCCCTCTCAACTTTCTTCTTGGTATCTTATCTAATATCTCCTTGGTTTTTTCACTTAATTCCTGTTTTTCAATAGGTGGAAGTATCGATTCTAAAGTTTCTTTAGTTGACGTTACATCGTTTTCAAGTATTTTCAGTGTTTTGTTGTCTAATTCTTGGAACGTATTAATTATTGAATCCAATATTTGATTCTCAAATTGAATAAAACATTTTATGGAATTGTGTATTAGCATGTTTTTTATTACTTTATTTTCTGTTTCTAATTTTTCTTGAATGTCTTTCTCTTTCTTAATCATCTGTATTAGTTTTCCTTTTCTTTTATGATATCCCATGATGTAATCATTAAGAATCTGTGTAGAATACTGATTTTCGTATGCTGCAGTAATAGTTGTCATTGTTGTTGTAACTCCCACTCTTTTCATTGTAGTTGGATCTACTTTCTCTATTGTGTCTAAATTGGTATGATGGAAGGTGTCAGGATGTCCAAACATCACTGAGGGGATTCTTACAGGATCATCATTAAACAAAATATGGTCAGATCCTCCTGAGAATGGATTTATCCTATAGTTCCAAGCAAATTGCCACCCTCCTTGTTCTATAGCTTGATTGTTATCCTTTACATTATCAATAACCATAGATATAATATCATTAAGGTACGAAGGTGTTGAAATACTGGATTGACTAAAAGTGAATGGGTGTCCAACAAGAGCAGGATGCTCGCCACACATATCTAAGTTGATACAGAATAAAGGTTTGAATGTTTCTTCTTTCATTCTTTCCATTATCCAAGGGATAGTACCATGAAATTCAGGAACCCAAAGGAATCTAATTGTACGCTCAGGTGGAAGTATCTTTTTCTTCTCAATGAGTATTTTTATGGTTCTATATACTTCAAATAAAAGAGCACTTCCAGATGCATTGTCATTAGCTGAAGGAGCTGGATGACATATATGAGCTATTAAGATAATCTCTTCAGAGGATTTCTTTGTACCTTGAATTTTAGTAGATAAGACATGCATTTTTCCTTCATAAATATCCGCATCTATTTTTCCATGAACCATTACTTTTTTTCCATCTTTCATGAAATTGAGTAATTCTAGAGCTTGTTTTCTAGATATTGAAAAACCGAAAGTTGATTTCTTTAGATTCTCTGCATTGGGCCACAAACCTACATATTGAATCATTTGTAAATATCCTTGGGCTCTCTGTTCTGATGGATAAGCTATTATTCCTGCAACATTGAATTCCGCTAATCTTTCAAAAATTTCACGTGGCTTTCCTGAGGTTAAAACTATTTTTCCATCAAGATTTTTTCCCTTAATATCTTCCAATTTCCCCTTTCCTATATGAATAACTTCAGTTTCTATATCAACTGATTTTGAGTGTGTACAAATACTCTCCGGAACTTCAGAATATTGGCATAAAATTTTCTGTGAAGGTTCAAGTAAAATTAGTTCTCCGTCCTTAATATCCCAAGATAATGGGGCATTCCATTCATAGTACCTTTTAGTCCCATCAGCAATATATTCATGAATTTCTGAATCTTTATCCCCTATTTTTTTCAATTCTTCATTGATAACTTCAACAGATGTAAGAAACTCTTTGCTTGCTTGAATTCTATGATATTGAGATAAGATACCAGTTAAACGTTTTGCACGTTCTCCTGACAATTCTCTAACGATTTCTAAAAGAAGGTTTTCAGTGCTCATAAAAGTAATATAAATTCAATCATTTTATCTTTTTTGCATACTACTTTTTTGTTTATTTTTGGCATTTTGGACAGAAAAAGATTCTTCTTCCTTTATTCTTAATAGCTACTATCTCAGTTTCACATACCTGACATAGTTGATCTTGTTTCCCATAAACCTTGTGCCATTGTTGAGCAGAACCCTCCTCTCTAAATGGTGTTTGAAAAGGTTGAATGTTGAAAGAACTACCTTGACTCTCTAAAGCTCTATGTAGAGTGTCTGAAATTGCATGTCCTAGTTTTTTCCTTTCGTTGGGACTTAGGTTTTCAACTAATTTTGTAGGATTAATTTTAGCTTGAAAAAGAGCTTCTGATCGATAAATATTACCAATTCCAGCTACAAGCTTCTGATCTAACAAAATATCTCCTATCTCCCTGTTAATGTAATTTGATCTCTTTAGTTCTGTTAAGAAAGTATCAATAGGAAAAGGTAAAGCAAGACCATCTATACCTATTTTTCTAATCGGATCATGTCTTAGAATAGTTTCATATGATTCAAAAACTCTAAATTGACCAAAATTTCTGACATCATCAAAAACCACTTTTTGTTTCAATTCATGAAACTTAATTATAACTTTAGCATGAGATGGGTTTTCTTCATTTTCTTCCACGAAAATCCATTTGCCAGACATTCCTAAATGGTTTAATATAACTTTCTCGAAATTGAAAATCCACATCAAGAATTTTCCTTTTCTCTCAATAGTTTTGATTTTTTTGTCTTCAAAAATATCTAGTTCTTTTTGTTTAAAACGGTATTTTTTATATTTTTGAGATAAATTAGTAAATTGTATTTGTTTTATCTTTTTATTAAAAATAGCCTGCAATGAAAGCCTTGTACATTCTACTTCGGGTCCTTCAGGCATATTGTTTTACCAACTCCACTATCCCCTTTTTTACACTTTCTCTATTCTCTTTTGTTAGGTTAAACACTAGTGTGTCTTCTCTATTTTTTATGTTTCTTGTGAATTCGTTATCCCGTAACATAATAGTTCCTAGGACCTTTTTTGTATCTAAACTTTTTAGCACGAATGTTTTGAAATTCGATGAAAAAAGCTCCATCTTGCCAATTTCATCGATTATGATGAAATCATGTTTTTGTTTTACTGATTTTACAGTAAGTTCTTCAACTACTAAATCTACATTTTCTATATACACACCATAACTAGCAACTCTAAATTTGCTTTTATTATATTTCTTCGAAGCTAATATCTTATTTAATCCTGAAAACGTTTCAATAGAAAACCCCTCCCTTATGTTATTTACACGTATTTCTTTTGTAACGAATCCCATAACCTCTTTTTTCATCCTTTTAACAATATCTAAAATCAATGTTGTTTTGCCCGTTCGTGGTAATCCTGTTATTAGTATGTTCTTCATAAACGTAACCTTGGTTGAATAATATACGGATTTTCTATTATTTATGATTATTCTCAATCTTGAAAACTCTTATAAATCTGGCATATAACTTGTTCAAAAATTAAACGACATTACTTTGATGCTCGAGTGTGAATGAAATGAGCAAAGATTTCAGAGGTGTAACAATAGATAGACGAATTGATTTACGTGGAAAGTCTATTGTTCGATATGAAAAACATGGGAGGCGTTTTGAGATGTTAGTTAACCCTGAACCTGCGTGGCTATATTTGCAGGGAGATGAAGTAGAAATAGATGATATTTTCGAAGTGTATGATGTTTATGAAAACATATCAAGGGGTTCAAAAGCAACGAAAGATGATTTAGAAGCTGTTTTTGAAAATATGACTGACAGAGAAATAGCTGTAAGAATACTTGAAGAAGGTAAACTTCAATTAACAGCTGATCAAAGAAATGAAATATTAAAAGAAAAGAGGGAGGAAATCGTTGATTTTATTCACATTCATTGTATAAATCCAAGAGAAAATGCACCCATTCCCAAGGATAGAATTGAAAAAGCAATATTAGATCTGGGTGTAAACATATCATATAAAGAAGAAGCGAAAAATCAAGCTTTGGAAATAATCGATCTTCTTAAACCTATCATGCCTATAAGACTAGAATCTGTTAAACTTGCAGTTAAGATACCCCCAAGTTTTACTGGTCCTCTCCGAGGATACATTATATCATCTGGAAACGTAATGCAAGAAGAATGGTTAACTGATGGTAGTTTAGCTGTTTTAATCCAAATTCCATCGGGAACTCAAGCAGATTTCTTAGATCAATTGACATCTAGAACTAAAGGCAAAGCACAGGTTAAAGTATTAGAACGATTATCAGAATGAAATATAAAACAGTGAAAATTTATGTCTGAAATTAAAGTTGAAAATCACGAAATAGTTATCCCTGGTGATTTATTGGCTGAAGGGGAATTTAGATGTGGTGATGGAGTAGTAAAAAGAGGAAATTCTTACTATTCGACACTAATCGGTCTTTTTCAAGATAAAGGTGATTTTATACAAGTCAAATCTTTAAAAGGAAAATATTTTCCTCGTCCAGGGGATTTAGCAATCGGAAAAATAATTGAAGTTGGATTAACCAGCTGGATAGTAGACATAGGCTCCCCTTATTTTGCTATTTTAAGTGGAAATAATGCTACTGAGAAACGATTTGATCCCGTAAAAGATGATGCACGTAAGATATTCGACATTGGAGATATTATTTTAACCAAAATAATCAGTTTTGATAGAACAAAGGATCCAACAATAATTACTAATGAAAGAGGTCTAGGAAAACTACGTGGTGGGAGAATCATTGAAATTGAAGCAGCTCACATTCCTCGAGTAATCGGTAAAAAAGGTACAATGATAAATATGGTGAAACGATTAACAAGAACACAAATAATTACTGGTCAAAATGGACGTATTTGGGTTCAAGGAAAGAAAATAGATGATGAGCTCAAAGCAATTGAATCAATTAAGAAAATAGAACTGGAAGCACATACTCAGGGATTGACAGATAGAATTAGGGCAATGTTATCAGACAATCAACAGACAACATTAGGTGATGAATAATGGCTGGAGATGGAACTACACAATTAATAGATGAAAAAGGAAAACGATTAGATGGACGTAAACTCGATGAATTACGTCCCATAGAAATTAAAATTGGTGTCTTAAAAAACGCTGATGGTTCTGCAGAAATACGTATGGGAAAGAATATTATTTTGGCTGCAGTTTATGGACCAAGAGAATTACATCCAAAACATAGAGCTCTCCCAAATAGAGCTTTAATCCAATGTTTTTATAGGATGTCAACATTTTCAGTAAATGATAGAAAAAGTCCTGCTCCCTCTAGAAGAGAGAAGGAAATATCAATGATTCTAAGTAATGCACTTACATCAGTAATATTAACTGAAAAATACCCTCGAACCACAATTGATGTTTATTTACAAGTTTTACAAGCAGACGGTGGAACAAGATGTGCAGGTTTAACTGCTGCATCAGTAGCACTTGCAGATGCTGGTATTCCAATGAAAGGTTTAATTTCTTCCGTTGCTGTTGGTTTAGCGAATGATAAAGTGGTTCTTGATCTTTTTGATATTGAAGATCAGAAAGGTTCTGGTGACCTACCTCTAGGGTATTCTCCAATATTAGATGAAGTATCATTAATCCAATTAGATGGTGTTTTTACTCTAGAACAATTCGAGGAAGCTTTACATCTAGGAATTAAAGGTGCTAAGGAAATTTATGAAATCCAGAAACTAGCATTAAAAGAGAAATATTCTGCAATAAGAAACGAAGTAGCAGATGAAATAAAACCTTCCAAGAAAGAAGTGAAAGAAGTTCCTAAAGAAGAGGTTAAAGAAGCTCCCAAGAAAGAAGTGAAAGAAGTTCCTAAAGAAGAGGTTAAAGAAGCTCCCAAGAAAGAAGTGAAAGAACCTCCTAAAGAAGAGGTTAAAGAAGCTCCCAAGAAAGAAGTGAAAGAACCTCCTAAAGAAGAGGTTAAAGAAGCTCCCAAAGTGAAGGAGAAAGAAGAAAAGGAGGATGAATAAAATGGCAGACAATTACGTAATAAGTGAAATTGAAAAGGACTACATCCTTGCTCTGTTAGATCAGAAAAAGAGAACTGATGGTAGAGAATTTAATCAGCATAGAGAAATAAAAATCGAAACAGATTTAGTTCAAAAAGCAGAAGGTTCAGCTATCGTCAGTATTGGAAACTCTAAAATCATTGTTGGTATAAAAGCAACTCTTGGTTCTCCGTTTCCTGACACTCCTGATAGTGGTGTAATTACTACAAGTGCTGAGCTTTCTCCTATGGCATCTCCGTTCTTTGAAAGTGGTCCTCCCTCTGAAGCTGCAATTGAATTAGCTAGAGTAACTGATAGGGCAATTCGAGAGTCTCATTGCATCGATTTATCCAAACTCTGTATTATCCCAAGAAAATCTGTCTGGATATTATTCATAGATTTCTATATTCTCAATCATGATGGCAATTTATTTGACGCCGCAACATTGGGAGCCATGGCAGCCTTATCTAAAACAAAAATCCCCAAAGTTAAAATCTTAGAAGATGAAGAAGTTGAAATTCTTGAGGAAACTGAATCTCTTAAAATAAATCATTATCCTGTTTCAGTAACAACCTACAAAATTGGTAAAAACAATGTAGTTGATGCAAATCTGAAAGAAGAAAGAGTAAGTGATGCTAGAATAACTGTAGGATTTGATGAGGAAGATCACATAGTTTCATTACAGAAAGGCAATTATGGTGTATACAAACCTGATGAGGTTTTACAAATCATAAAAGAAAGTTTGAATGTATCGAAAAACTTAAGGAAAGAGCTTATGAAAGCGATTTCGTAGAAAAAGGTGTAAACAATGGGAAAGACAAAAAAAGTTGGTTCCACAGGACGTTTCGGTGCTCGATATGGTAGCACAATTAGAAAAAGAGTAAGGCAAGTAGAACAAAAAAGTAAAGCTGTCTACAAATGTCCAGTTTGTAGTATGAAAACTTTAAAAAGGGCTGGACTTGGTATCTGGCAATGCACAAAATGTGGAGAAAAACTTGCTGGGGGAGCTTGGGAACCCAATACTAGTGCTGGTCGCAGTATTACTAGAAGGGTTACAAGAATTGCTGAAGGATTAAAAGAAGAAGCTTAACAGAATTCTTCATTTCTCTTTTTCTTAAAATGTTCCCTATCCTTAAATTTTAATTATAGTACTGTTTTTTTGTTTTAATGAATAAGATTGGTTTTACTACCTCCCGTTCACCTGCAAAGAAGACACGATCATTTGTTTTTGATATTATTCAGGTGGTTCCCAAATCTTTCAGAGTTGTTAGGGGTTCTTTAAACATAGAAAACAGCTTGAACTCAATGAAAAATCAATCTTTTAGTACAGTAGTCATAATAAATTCAGTTAAGGGAAATCCAAATTTCATAAGAATATTTGATTTATCAGATAACATAAAAGAAATACCTTTTGCCATTAAACTGAGGGGGTTGACTCTTTCGAGAGAATATCAGAACAAAAAAAGAAAAAACAAACCTATTTATTCATTTTTAATATCTTCATTAAATAATATAGATGAGGAATCCGTGATAAAAAAATTTCTTGGAATAACAAATAAGAAAATAGATGAAATTGAAGAAAAGGAATATGTAACTGCTTATGCTGATTATATTGATAAAGACGAAGGTTTGATTTTCATTGAGTTTCTAGACAAACGAAATAGACAAGTAGGACCAAGAATGAAAATGAAAATAATAACTAGACAGGTATAATTTTGCTATACGTTTTGTATGAGGAGAAAAAATGAAAAAGGAAATCATTAGTAAGATTGAAATGACAATTGAGTTATCATTCGATGATCAAAAAACAACTAAACTAGTTTTTGATGCACTTCTGTTAGAATCTGACTATAATCCAAATGAAAGAGCACAAGCTAATTTAGAGAATAAAGAAAAGAGTATTATTCTAACAATAAATGCTAGCGATACAGCTTCTGCCAGAGCTGCAATAAATTCATTCTTAAAATGGATAAATTTGTCAATAGAACTCATTTCATTAGCAGAAAATAAGAATATTGCATTTGACACTAAAGTTATGTAATATTTGCCTTTTTTAATTTTCTTTGAATTATAGGTTTCATTAAGAACATTCGTGTTGCAATCTTAGCATATAATCTCTTATTGAAATATTTAGCAACCTCTTTATACGAGTTTATAGCACTCCATACGCTTGGATATGCATAAGTTTCATTAACTATTATCTTATTAAAACCTCTTCTTTTAATGTCGTTAAGAATACTTTTGATTGGTAAAACACCTGCTCCGAAAGAATAATGAGAATCCTCTTTTTCAGTACAATCCGATAAGTGAATTTCCTCTAATTCATCAAAAGGTAATTTATCAAGAAGTTTCATATAATCATTTGGTCCATTTCTTAAATAAGAGTGAGCAACATCAAACAACCAACCAATTAACTGATCACCCAAATCATCCTTAAATTGTTGATAAACATCAATAAACTGTTCATCTGAGTATAACTGTATGTTTTCAACTACCAGTTTAATATCAAGTTGTTGAAGATTTTCAACAAGAGTTTTGTGATTTCCATGAGTTTCAGCTGGGTGGAACACTGCAAGAATCATGTTCATATCTTCCCCTTTAGTGTTCAAGAGCTTAATTATATCTTGAATATCTTTCCCTCTTTCTGGGTATGCAAAATCAAAACCATCGATACCTTCTACAGGTAAATGAAATGTTGCTTTCATATCACCAATCGCACTAATAATCTTATCTACATTCTTCAGTGAAACACCTTGTGGATTAATCTCACATGATTCAATACCCATTGTCTTGGCAAATTGTATAAGATGCTCACAACCTAAACCTTTGTATGCTTGAATTGTTTGACCGATTAGAACCATATTTTTTCATCCACGAACAAAATATTTAAACTATAGCATTAAATCAGTGTTTAGTTAAAATGGAAGCAAGAAGAGCTATAGTTAGAGAACCTGGTTTAAGTTATAAAGAATGTATTTCGACTCATCCTTTACATCATTCCTTGAATTTAGAACTAGCTAAAGAACAGCATAGAATTTATTGTCAAACTTTAGAAGACTTGGGTTTAGAATTAATCAAATTACCTGCAAAAGATGATTATCCTGATTCTTGTTTCGTAGAAGATAATGCTATTGTTTCTGGAGATAAAGCATTTGTAACTCGAATGGCAGTAGAAAGTAGGAGAGGAGAAGAAGAAGATGTAGAAGAGGTTCTAGAGAGATATTTTAAAGCAAAAAAAGCAAAAGAACCAGCAACAATTGAAGGTGGGGATGTAGTGCATTTGCCTAACAAATTAATTTGTGGAATAACACAAAGAACCAATAAAGAAGGAGTTAGACAAATGAGAGAATGGCTTGATATACAAATAGATACTATATCCAATCCTAATATTGTTCACTTGAAAAGTTACATGAAATATCTAGGAAATAAAATTATGATTACAACAGAAGAATATTCTAATCATCCTCTTGTAAAAGAACTTGAACTGCTTATTGTTCCTAAAGAAGAATACTATTCTGTGAATTGCTTAGCAATTAGAAATAGCGTTGTTATGTCAAATAAATTCTCTTATGCAAGTAAGATCGTAAGGGAAGCAGGATTTGAAGTAATAAATTTAGAAATGAGTGAATTTGAGAAATGCCAAGCATCTTTAACGTGCTTATCAATTCTATTCTAGATTCTACTTAATATTATGTTTCTTTAACCACTTTAAAAAATTCTAAAACATTTTTTACGCCGTAATGCAAACATGTATGAGTAGAAGATTATTTCTTCTTCCATTTGTACTCTTCTAATTACACTTTTATTGTCAAAATCCATAAATTAGAGAGATGTAAGACAACTACAATTTCCGACAAAAATGCTTTTAGGGATTTTTGTCGATTTTAGCAACGTTTGGAGTAATATATTTAAAATAGTAAGTCTTACTTAATGCGTCTCTATAGAATGCTTATCTTCGTTCAAAAATAATAGCAAGCCTATTAGAATTGAAACGTCCTTGATACGATTTAAGAGACGATCTTTAAATTTAAAGAAGTGAAAAGCAAAATGAAAAAAATCAATAAGCAATTGTCTATTATATGGACTTCTTTTGCTATCTTAGTACTACTATTTGGTTTTACTCCAGTTTTTGCATACGATAATCCAGTAGTTACTATAGCAGAAATTCAAGGAGATTCATGGTATACTCCATATGCTTGGGATTATGTTGAAACATGGGGTATTGTGACAGCAGATTACCAATGGGAAGGTAAACGTGGATTCTTCCTTCAAGACCCAATCGAAGATGGAAATCCTGCAACTTCTGAAGGGATTTTTGTTTATGAAAGATATGATTTCGATGTCAATGTTGGAGATGAGATTAAAATCGTGGCTAGAGCTAGAGAGTATTACAGTTTAACTCAACTTGATAGAGTACAAAGTGTAGAAATACTTTCTACAGGTAATGTTCTTCCTGCACCAGTTGAACTTAATCCTCCATTTGATGACGATGAATCTGATGTTTACTACGAAAAATTAGAAGGTATGCTAGTTTCTGTTGAGAAACTAAGAGCTATATCTGGTACTAATGTCTATGGTGAATTTGCTGGTGTTGTAGCTAACTTAGGCATTCATCGTGTCTTTGAATCTGATGAAGACAAAGGTATGATAATCTTTGGCGATGAAGGCGGTGGATGTTGGGTTAATGTTAAGAGTGGTTATCTAGTTAAGAACTTGGTTGGTCCTCTTGACTATACATATGATGAATACAAAATCTTACCTTCTGCAGATAATCCCCCAACTGTATGTCCTGATTTGTTCTGGGATGACTATCTCGGATGGGGATCAATGTTTAGAGGTTTAACAGTTGCTACATACAATATGTTCAATCTCTTCGATGACTATGATCTTGAAGATGAATTAGCTAAACATGCATTAGCTATCCATGATTACTTAAGAGAACCTGATCTTATTGCAGTGCAAGAAGTTGAGAAAATTGAATTACTTGAACAATTAGCACTTACTGCACCTATTGAAACTAACTATGGCGCTGTCTTAATAGAAGGATACGACGCTCGAGGAATAGATATTGGTTTACTTTACAATATGGATAGAGTGGAAATCTTATCAGCTGAAATAAGACAAACAACCACTGATCTTGATGATGGATATGGACCAGGAGATGATATGCTCTTCTCAAGACCTCCATTAGTGATCCATATGAATATTCTTTGGAAAGGAGAAGCGTATACTGATATGTGGGTGATTGTAAACCACTTTAAATCAAAGAGTGTATATGCTCCTTACTATGCTGATACAACTCCACGTCGTATCGAACAAGCTGAATGGGTTAGTGAACTGGTTGATGAAATTCAAGTAGAAGATGAAGATGCATACGTTATAGTGCTTGGAGATCTTAACGATTTCGAGTATAGTGAACCTATACAAGTACTTACAGATGGTGGACTCATTAATCTCATGAATAAAATCCATAAGAGAACCAGATATACTTACATATATCGAGGATATTCACAAGTCTTAGATCATATACTAATTACTCCATCTCTTGCAAAATTATTCCGTAAAATCAGGATAGTTCACTCTAGTATTGATTGGCCATTCCCATTATTTGGTGATGATACAACAACAGGCTTGTGCAGTTCAGATCATGACATAGTTTTAGCTAGCTTTAGAATTTTTCCATATAAAATGAAGTGGAGATGGTTCTGTTAAAACAGATCATAAGGATAGTTCATCCTTCTCTTCTCTTCCCTTTTTTTATTTTGAGTAGTTATTAAAAACGTAGAACCTGAGCTAAAATCAAATACAAAAGTCTAAATAGTAAAATAGCCAAATTTATTTGAGTTAAATGTTCTTCAGACGTATTATAAAATCAATAATAGGTTTTATTACATGTACTATTGTTGTTGTAATGTTAATACTTCTTATCTGGCCAACAATAGATTTCCAAGCCCTAATTGATTTAAATACTGATATGGCAACTAACCATGGAGCTGGAGGACACTTCTGGGTCACACTTCTAATGCTGTTAGTCGTGAATATGTTTTTACCAATAAATATCCCTAACCCTATTCCTTTAACTGATGAGCTCATTTCAAACTCATTTGGAAGTGGAGGTTTGTATGCATTAGTTTTAGGTATCTGGCTAATCGGAGCGTTTGCTGGTGGATTAGCTTCAAGAGGTGGATTGAGGTCTGGAGCATGGTCAGCAATTCTGTCATTTCTATTCTTAGATTTTATTTTTGCAGCAATGACTGCTTCAATGAATCTTTCTATAGCTGGATTACATGGTTTCACGCTTTTTATTGTTACATTCTTATTTACAATAGTTATAGGTTCTTTTATCTTTGTACCAATTATAGGGCTAGTAGGAGGCATTGTAGGGGGAATTTTAGGTAAAATGCTTTTTACTAAAGATAAAAAGAAAGATGAAACCAAAGAAGAATAATCTTTATTTGCATTACATTCAATTCATAGTACCTTGTAATCAATGCATACAGTTTTTATACTAAAATACTAATGCTCTAAATGACAATAATAGGTGTTCAAAGCTTGAATGATTCTGTTCCTTGGGTTGAAAAATACCGTCCAGAAACCTTTGACGAATTTGTTGGTAACAGAGATGAAGTTACTCGATTAGAGAATTGGTTGAAAACATGGAACCAACAAAGAAAAAAAGTTGTTCTTTTAGCAGGACCTGCTGGTGTGGGGAAGACAAGTGTAGTTTACTACTTAATCAAGAAATATGATTATGAATTTATTGAAGTTAATGCAAGTGATAAAAGAAATAAGAAAGCTGTTGAAAACCTTGTAGGAAAATCTTCTACTGAAGGAACTGTGCTTCAAGGAGCAATAGTTCGTAAATTAGTACTAGTTGATGAAGCAGATGGTCTTTTTGGTAATCAAGATAGAGGAGGAGGGCAAGCTCTTGCAAGAGCCATAGATACAGCACGAATCCCTATAATCTGCACAGCAAACGATCCTTCTGCATCTGCCTTGAAATCAGCAAAGAGAAAGATGTTAGTAATAGAATTCAAAAGGTTAAATGAACAAGAAATTCTTTTGTTACTCCAAAATATCTTAAAGAAAGAGAAAATAAAAGTTAATGAAAAAATACTTCTTGATATTGTGAAGAATTGTGGAGGTGATGCTCGATCAGCAATAAATGATCTAGAAAGCATAGCATTTGTTAGTGATTTAACAGATATCACCTTCAGTTCAAGAAACCAACAACAGAATTTGGATGATGCTTTAATCAAAATCTTTCAAGCAAAGGATTTCAATTCAGCTAGAAGAGCAACAGACAATTTAGATGTTGAATACCGAGAGTTACTAATGTATGTTTTTGAACACGCATATAAACAAGCAAACAATAGTAACGAGCTTTCAAAAATGTATGAAATTATAGCGGAAGCTGATTTGTATCTTTCTTATTGTTATAAGACACAAAATTGGATTTTTCTCAAATATTTCTTTATGTTTATTTCTTCAGTTGGTTTGGTAAAAGAATCACCATTTAAGTATACTAAATTTGGATTTCCTGGATATTGGGCGTTAATGGGTCGATTAAGAGGTAAGAAAGCAAAATTAAAATCTCTTGCTTCAAAGAGTTCAAAAAAACTTCATTGCTCAGAGAATTTTTTCGGTAAAGAGATTTTCCCCTATATTCGAATCATATTCAATACAGATCCTAAAATGGCTGCAGGTATTGCAGCGTGGTTAGAATATAGTGAAGAAGATATAGCTTACTTAACGAATGATTCAAAGAAATTAACAAATAAAATCTCACAGTTGGCAGAAGAAGCATACATACAAATGGCTGATGAATGGATAAGTGCAGCAAAAGTTAAACAAAAATCAACATTATTTGATTACACAAAACCCAAAGAAAAAGAAGTGAAAAAGAAGCAAGACTCAACGTCTAAAAAGAAATCCAAAAGCTCTCAAGCTTCTCTTGAGAAGTTTATAGAAAAATAAAAATGCTTCTTATTGTTCATCTTTAGTTTTAGAAATTTGTTCACTTAGAGGAAAAATCATTCCAGAAGATAGAAGGAATTGTAACATCTTCTTGAAATTTGATACTCTATAAATGTCAGAATTTACCTTCTTTCGTACCATCCTATTTTGTATCAAATAATCTAGGCTCTTTATTGCATCTTGTTCTTTAATTCCAGTTACTTCCATTAACTCCTCCAGACTCATCCCTTCTTCATATAAACTCAAAGAAGTTGCAATAACACCGATATTCACTCGATCTATTACATCTTTCGGTAATTCATCATCAAATTCTGATTTATCTTTATTCATCTTCATCCTCATTTTTTATTTCTTCTTGTTTGAGAATTAGAGAGAAATATGCTTCTATTAGATGGGAAGGAATACCTATATCTTTCAGCTCTTTGCTAATCTCATTAACTGGTTTTTTATCACGTTGTTTACTATATTCAAAGGCAACAAACTCTCCATACTCCCATGGATAAACTATCCAAGATTGTGTTTCCTTAATGTAATAATCTGGTTTTATGATACTGTGTCTTTTAAAATAAAGAGTAGCAGTTCTTAGTTCCTTTGGCCCCATCTGTTTTATATGTTCTACAGCTGCTTTGAGGCTTTTTCCTGAATCAGCAACATCATCCACTACCAACACTATTTTATCCTTCACGTTTTCTGAGATTTCTTGAGTAATAATAGGTTCTTCTGTTGCTCTTGAAGTGTTGTCATAAAATTCTATTTTGATATTGGCGGTTCTTCTATTTCCATAAAAATCAGCTAGTAGACGAGCTGGTATCCAACCGCCTCTAGCTATCCCTACTATAACTTCTGGGTAAAATCCATCATTTGTTATTTTTTCAAATAAATAGAATGTCATATGGTAGCTTTGATCCCAAGAAACTATTTCGTAGTCAACCATATCAGTATCACAAATGTTGTATAATATACAGTGTTAAAAAAGATTATCAAACTTGCTATCAGTAAAAACCTTTTTTAGAAAAGTTAATAACACTAAGTCAAAAATAAAAAATTGAAATCTAATAGGTGAAACAAATGTCATTTATAGAACGTTTACAATTAACACCCGAGGAGAAACAAATTTATCAACTTCTCCTTGGCAGCGGACAACTAACAGCTTCTGAAGTAGCTCAATTCAGTAACTTACATTATTCTAATGTTAAAACAGCATTGGATTCTTTAATCAATAAAGGCGCAGTGGGTGCATCTGAGGGATACATCAATAAGTTCTACGTAAAAATCCCACTTGGATATTTAGCTACTACTAGCGATAAATTGAATGAAGATATCAATCAAAACATAAGTGAGACAAAATCCTTTATTGAAAACAAAAAGAATACTTTTGAAAATCTTAGAGGATCATTAACCTCACAATTATCAGAATCTGTTGGTAGGAAAAAAGCAGAAATAGATCAGAAGTTAAATCAAACTTCATCACAATTTCAGACTTCAGCACAGCAAAAGAAAGAAAACCTTTCGCAAAAGTCATCTGAACTAGCTTCTAAATGGTCTTCTATTAATAACAACCAAAAAACGTCCATACAATCCTCTGTAAAAGAGGTTTTAGGCTCTAATGTAGAAAACCTCAATCAAGCTAAAACCTCCATTAATACCATCGTAGAAAATGTAAAGCAGAAAAACATTGAATCAATTGCTAATTCTAATGCTGAAATTGAACAAAGTGTAGCTCAATCTATTGAAAAAATCCAAACTACTGCTCAAGCTTTAGGTCCTAAAGTAGATGAGCTTCGACAATCTTTGACAACTGATTTAGAAGGAATAGTTGAAACATTCAAACAAAGCACAGATACAACAAAATTAGATGTTCGAGCATTTAATAGAACTCAGGCAGATAAGTATCTTGGTTATTCGGAAGAAACCACAAGGAAAACAGGAGAAGCAATAGATGGAATTTCTGAATCAGCGACAAGTTCACTATCAGAACTAAATAGTTCTCTCGAATTAGTTTTAGATAGAAAAGTAGAAGATTTATCCCTTCAAGTACAAGAAGCATTATCTGCTTTGAATGAAAAAGTAACTGGTATCAAAGAGAGTTTGAAAGAAGAATTATTACAACAAAAGAATGTAACAATTTCTAATACAATATCACAGATTAAAGAATCTATGGCTCTTAAATATACAGACCTTCAAAATAATGAACAAACTCAAAGGAACAATATGATTAGTGAAAGAGATATTTTCACACAAAAATTGGAAGCTCATTATACTGAAACTTTGGATAATTACAATCAGAATATTAATACAATTAATGAGAATACTAAAACAAGATTAAATACTTTTGCAGAAGGTTTAGCCACTCAATTCAATGAATTATCTGCTAATACAGAAAACAACTTGAATTTACATTTACAAGCCTTCAAGGATCTATCGCAGCAACTAAATACAACTACAGGTGAAGAATTGGCTATTGGTTCAGATAGATTGAAAGAGAAATGGACTGATTTAATAGAAAAAGCAGAAACTTTGATACAAGAAAGTGAAGCAAAAATCAATCAAAATTATCAAGAAGTAAATAATCTTATTCAAACAACTAAAGATACGATATCTGAAGAATTAGATAATTACTTGCAACAAACATTGGATTCAACAATAGCAGTAACAAATGAAGTTCTTAATGTGTCCAAAACAGGTATTGATGAAGGAAAGGAGTTACTATCTGGAAACTTAAACAATGAAATTGATGAATCAGTAAAATACTTCGAAGATACAGGAAGGAAATTTAACGATACTGCAAACTATCTAATTAGCGCTACTATGAAGCTAAAAAATGATTTTAGAGATTTAGAAGCTACATCAAAAGAAATTCAACTTCCACCAATCCAAACTACTTCAATAGTAGGACTTGATGCTGTTTTGGATCACATGGCAAGAATAATAGGCAGTACAAAAAGCAATGTAACTATCCTTTCGCCAAAACATGAATATATACCTCTTGAAGCTGTAAAAGGTTTACAAAGAGCTAATATTACACTGGTAACTACATTAGATGAAGAAATTAACAAAGATTGGATAGATAATGCGGCTTCTACAGCTGTAGATGTAAACGTAGAAATAAGGAAACTTAAGGGAGTAGATATACCTCAATTTATTGGAGTAGAGAGAGATCAAGAAGAGGTTTTAATAGCTGCTCAAGATGAAGCAACAGGAGAAGTAGTTGGAATTTTGAGTCAATCTACATATTTTGCAAAGCTAGCATCTTTTGTTATTATATCCCATCATGCTAAAGGTAATTCAACAAAAATCAGGTAATCTCAATAATTATCTTTAGTTCTTTTTTTTCTTATAACTAAAATCATATATGATAAACATAGTTGTTGAGAAGACTTTAAAAAGAGATGTTCTCGGTAAACGTAAAAAATACAAGGTGTATAGAAAAATGCCAACTGTTATAGATGCTGATTGTTGTATTGCTTGTGGAGCTTGTGTTGACATTTGTCCTGAAAATGTATATGATCTGGGTGATGTTGCAATTGTTGCAAGAAAAGAAGACTGTACAGATTGTGGTCTTTGCATAGACGAATGTCCAAATGAATGTATTGATTTCGAATAATACTTTCATTTATTTTTCTTCTTTTTCTCAGTTTCTTTCCCTCAGTTAATATTTTCAATATATTTTCAGAAATTAAGTAGTCTTTCGGAAGTAACCTACATGTTTATTTACTGAATTTTTATTTTAGAGATAATGGAAGTATTAACTTGCGTTTATCTAAAAACTCTTTCACAAGTTGATGGTGAGAATCCTCGCTCAACTCTTCTAATTGATGTAGATGGACAAAACTACAACTTAAACCTCTGGAATCCTTGGAACGAAATAGTTGACTATCTTCAACCATATACAACTCTAAAATTATATAGTGTAAAAAAAATCTCTGGAAAAGATTCAACATATTTCTCAACAGACTCAAACACAATCGTTGTTGCGGATCCTGATATTCTTATAAATGCGACAGCAATTAATAATGTTTCATACTGCTCCCGAAGTTATTATTTGAGTGAAATGATTGGTGAATCTATTTCTCCTTATATTGCAGTAAGAGGTTCTATTATTCACGATTGTTTAAGTTATGCCATCATGAACAATACAAAACCTTCAGAGAATTTATCGCAAGTTTTAGATATTTTTTCTCTTCAGTATGAGAATTTTGGTTACTCCAAAGAAGATGTGCATCAAGAATTAAGAGAAATGGCAGAATGTCTTGATCCTTTTGTAGAAAACCTATCAGGTGACTCTCTTCCAGAAACACTATTTTTGTCACCTGATTTTGGAATAAGAGGAAGAATTGATCTTTTGAATAATGGTCACATCTTTGAATTGAAAACAGGTAAAATCTCTGAAAATAATGACGCACGACCTTCAGATATAAGGCAAGTTGCATTATACCGGTATGGTCTAGGAGATTATACTGCAGATAAGGATCCTGAAAAAGGTTCTATCCTCTATGTAGGTACTAACAAGGTTGTAAGAAAAATAGTAGAACCAAACTGGAAGATGCTAAAATATGCTATGGGCAAAAGGAACATCGCATATATGGTTTCATATCAAGGTTATATTCCTCTGATACTTCCAGAATCTGCAAGGAGAAAATGCCAGAAATGTTCAATAAAGCATTTCTGTTATATTGTGTGCGCAGGTTTAAATCAACAACGAAACTGTTCAGAATGCCCACATAATGAACTCTGTAAACAGCAAGCTCTTCCAGAATCATATCGAGAATATTTCAACCGTTTTTCAAGATGGATAAGAGAAGAGAAAAATGAATCAAGAAGAAATTTCTCTGATTTATGGAATTTGAATGTTGATCAAAGGGTCGCAAAAGGAAAAACGATTCAAAATATGATTCTTGAAAATGAACAAAGTGAAAATGGAAACACTAAATTACTTTTCTCTTGCGATAACAAATCAGAACTTCGCGAAGGAGATATTGTTGTTTTAAGTGATGGCAAGGTTCTTCACGGACCTATAGCTACAGGTGTAGTTTCATCTGTATCAAATACATCAATTGAAGTAGACACTAGAGCAATTGGAGACAAAATGTCTGTGTTAGACTTGTATTCAATAGATGTAGGTTTTCGAAGACAACAGAGAGGTTTGTTTAATCTTGTTTTCAAGAAGAAGGATTTTAGAGACATTATTGTTGAAGAAAAACCTTCTCTTATTGATGAAGTTGAGGGAGATTTTATTCAAAACAACCAAACTCAAAACAAATCTATAGAGAAAATATTAGGCACCCAAAATTATTGTCTCATTCAAGGACCTGCTGGAACAGGTAAAACTCACGTTATTGCAAAAGTAGCCATTATACTAGCTGAAAAAGGGGAAAAAGTTTTACTAACAGCATTTACTAATCGAGCAGTTGATAATATCTGTTTATATCTATTAAGAAACAATTATCACAAATTCATTAGATTAGGATCTTCTCATTCTATTCTCAGAGAAATAAGAGATTATACACTTAGTGAATATAAAGAAAGAAACGAAGAAAAATCCACACAAAGTATTTTAGAGGATTTTCCAATAATTGTAGCTACTACTTCGACAATTTCAAATCCTGTATTCGAGAAAATAGGAACTCAAACAATTATAATTGATGAAGCAAGTCAAATGACAGAACCAACAGTATTATCAGCTCTAATTGAAGGTGATAGGTTTATACTAGTTGGTGATCACAAGCAACTTCCACCAGTAGTGCAAAGTTCTAAGGTATCCGAAGAAGGGATGAGTCTCTCTCTCTTTGAGAGATTAGCAAAAGCTAATTCTAGTAACGTTCATCTCTTACAACAACAATTTAGAATGAATGAAAAACTAATAGATTACTCAAACAAACAATTTTATGATAAAAAACTAAGCTCCTTCAATGATGAAATAAGAAAACAAAATCTATCTAAATTATCTAATTATATTGGAGATTATAATGAGATTCAACACAGTAGTATTTATGATCCAGACTATCCTTTGATTTTTGTACCTGTGAAAGGTAATTTTCAACATAAGAAAAAGATTAACGAAGAGGAAGCTAAAATTGTTGGTCAAATTGTCTCAAACTTTCTTAAATTAGGATTGAATATCGAACAATTAGGAGTTATTTGCCCCTATAGAGGTCAAGTCAGTGAAATTAGACGCTTAGTACATCCTACAGTAACTGTTGATACTGTTGATCGTTTTCAAGGAAGTGATCGTGAAGTCATTATACTTTCTTTAGTCGAATCTCAAATTCATGGAAGTAAAGGTTTTGCTGATGAACGTAGACTTAATGTTGCTTTAACTCGAGCTAAGAAAAAACTAATTGTTGTTGGAGATCCTCAAGGAAAACAAGACGTATTAGAAAATTATATCAAATATCTAAATGAAAATGCTAAACAGATTGATGCTATAGAACCAAAATCCCCAACTTCAATTGAACAAGATTTGATAATTGTAGCAGATAATATTAATAAAACTGCAAGGATACTAAAAGATGCTACTGCCAAGTGCTTAATCTGTTTTGAGCAAATTCAAGATGATGCAATTGAATGTCCTAACTGTAAATCTCTATTTCATATTGATCATATCATTAAATGGATTAAAAATTATGATCGTTGCCCATATTGTAAAACTAAACTGTCGGCATTTCTTAAATAGGGCTTTCTCTTCTTCTATCCTTTAGTTCGGAAAAATGAAAAAAGAAAAAAAAAAGGAAAAAATTTGGTTTATTTTCTGAATCTTCTGAATGCTAGTATAGATGCTAGTCCAAGGAATGATAGGAATATTAATCCAGCTATTCCTGTTTCTGTTGCAGTTACACGTACTGTGAAACCTGCAGCTTCAACATAATCAATAGCTAAATCAAGATCAAATGCATATGGAACTAATTCATCATTAAATCCTACTAGAACATTTGGGAATGGACAGGTTGCGGCAGAGCCAAGACCTTCAAGAATTTCATCAACGATGGTTTGACGTGGGCATGAGTGACTAATAGCTTTACGGATGAATTTAGCAGCTTCAGGGGTTCCTAGAGGTGTTAATTCACCAGTACCTAAGATTGGGTGTTTCATGTTGATTGACATTTCTTGATGAGATGGATCTCCAATTAATACACCTTCAATTAAAGTCTCACCTTCAAAGTCTGATAAGACTGGGTAGTATTGTGCATCCATGATGTCATAGTTTCCTAGTTTCAATTCTGAAATAGCGTTATCCTTACCCATTACATGGGTTATGTAAAGATCAGTTAGGAAGGGTTGAACACCACCAGAAATAATGGTATCATCCCAGTATGGGTTTGGTACCATGTGAACTGTGCTGCTTACTGAATCAAAACTGCTTAACATAAATGCACCAGGAGATTTGACTAGGTTGAAACCAATAGTTGGGTCTCCTGGGGGTAATCCAAAGATGTCATAACCATGGGTTGCAATTAATTCTTCTACACCAGTACCGTCGCCTTTATGTTTGTCAAGAATATAATAAGCTAGAAGACTTAATGGGAAGTTATACATAGTAACTAAACGGTAAACCAATTGACCACCAGCACCAGGAATGGTTATTTCTATAGAATCATTAGTTCCAAGGAATCTAACTAGATTACCATATTCGCTTGAAGCCATTACTGGAGACATAAATAATTCCATTGTGTATTTAATATCTTCTGGAAGTACAGGTTCACCATCATTGAATTTAGCATCTGGGTCAAGATTAACAGTTATGTTAATTGGGTGAGTTGCACCTACGATGGGTCCATCAATTGTCCAGTTCTTAGCGATAACAGCTCCCCATTCACGTGTAACTTGTTCTCTTTGAACTAGTTGTGCATGGATCATTTGCATCCATTGAAAGTCGTAAAATGAGGCTCCTTCATAAATGTTGTATTCTCTAAGATCTGCTGGGATACAGTATTTGATGATATTATCATCAGGGTCATCCCAGAGCCATGGACGTTGATTACCGCTAGCAAATAACATATCATCTATTCCAGTAAGACCAACTTTGTATCCAAAGAGTGATTGTGGATAAATGATGGCAATTGCAGGAAGATCGTCGAAAATAATTTCTTGTATGTCAAATGCTAGTTCAATTCTTGCAACTGGATCTAATTCAGCAAGATAATCATCTAGCATATCATCGTATACTGGATTGGAATATTGATAATGGTTGTCACCTGCTGGATGGATACTCAATGTGTCAAAAAGACCAGTGAGATCTAGATCCAAATCCCATGACCATCCGACAAAGAGAAGGTCGTATCCTCCATCTTCATATACTGGAATATAATTATAATCCAATAATGGATGTGCCCATGTTCTTGGACCTATATTACCCCATCCTGTAGATTCATGGAATGATATTCCAATACCTGCTTTTGGTAGCAATTGCTCCATTAGTAATGACCATTGGTTACGGGCTGGACTTGTGTTTGGCGATAGTATGTTAATCGAAAAGGCTGTTTGAATTGTAACGTCTTGTGCTAGTACATTACCAGCAACCATGGAAAAACCAAATAAAACAATTAGGCTTATGCCTAACAATGCTTTTTTATTCATATTTTTATTCACCTTTTTATATTCCACCAAAAACATTTCTTATAGGTGGAACTAGTGAAATCTTGATTTCCATCTATATATATTTTTTGGGTTTTTATTTTAATAATTGGATTATTAGAGAATTTTCATTCTAATAGAATAATTTCATTTTTTTGTCAATTCCGATTAAGAATAAGAACCCTTTTTACGCCATTTACAACTTTTCATTCCAATTGTTGGAATAAAAAAAACACTCTAGTAGAACCTCTTATCTAATGGTTAGATTATTTTATGAGACATTGACCATTAATTTCATAACTTGCCATAATATCAATGCAAGAAGAACTAGGAAACCTCCCCCAAAATAATACGTGAAAGAGTTGAAAGTTGCTTCCTTAAAGCTTTCTTTACTTATAGGATCTGATCCAAATATTTTTTGTTTAATACCTGATATAAACGCTGATTGACCAATATTACCAAGACATGCACCGATAATAATTACCAAAGCTACCTCACCATAAATAATATATTGCATAAAATCCAAAATAAAAATTAATTCATTGTCGAAGCCATAAAGAAATATCAATATTATTATTAAGTCGATAATAGAAAAAACGAATGCAGTAATAAATCCAAGAAATGCAATTCTGGGCCAATTTATTTTAACTCTGTCTCCCTTTTCTTCTTTTTCTTCTGTCTCTTTCTTTTCGACTTCTATATCTTCGACTTCTTTACTTTGCCATTTCTTCTTTTTTTCACTCATTCTTTTCACTTCGAGCTGTAATAGCAGAACCGCAGTAATTACAGAATTTTGAATCATCAGTTACCATATTACCACACATTGAACAGGTTATTATTTGATTATTGTTCTTAAAACTGCTTGGTTCAAATATGGGTTCTAAGATTATTTTTCCTTTTTGTGCAATTATTGAAAAATGTTTGGGATTGTTTAGATTTTGAATTATATTGGTAGGAATGGCTAATCGATTTTGTCTGTCTATTTCCAACAATCGACTCTTTTCCAACTTACGAAGTTGAATTTCACTACTATGTTGCCCTACAATTATTCCATCTCTTAATTCCAAAATTCTATCTGCTCTGGAAGCAACTTGTTGAGAATGAGTGACTATACAAATTGCAATACCCAATTCCTCATTAATCCTGTCAAAAAGATCAAGTATATTTTCTGAAGTTAGAGCATCCAAATCTCCTGTTGGTTCATCTCCAATTAAGATTTTGGGATTTGTGATAAGTGTTGTAGCAATTGCAGCTCTCTTTTTTTCCCCACCTGAGAGTGTGTTTTCTTTTTTATTTCTTTTCTCCCAAATACCTAAAAATCTTAGTAGAAATTCTGTTTGTTCTTTAACTACGCTAGGTTTGATTTTCGCGTAATATCCAGCTAGTTCAATATTTTCTTTGACTGTTAAATGAAGCAACAATTTGCTATCCTGAAAAATCACACCTGCAAATCTTCTTCTTGCTTTTATAATCTCTTCTAAGGATGATCGTGTAATGTCTTTTGTAAGATATTTCCAAAAAACTTTCCCAGAAGTGGGTTTTGTTATTCCAGAAATTATGCTTACTAAAGTTGTTTTACCTGAACCACTGGGTCCAATTAGAAATAATTTCTCTTTAGGATAAACCTTGAAAGAAACTCCTCTCAATGCTTGAGTTTCAATTTTACCTGTTTTGTATATTTTTATTATATCTTCTGCTACTAGTAGTGGTAAATTATTATTTTCATCTACCGTATGTCGCGAAGTAGAGAGCTCTGCGTTAGTCATAATCTCTGTTTTCTCCTTTTCATGCAAAATGCAATTTCGATAAGAAGTTAAGTATAAACATCTATGAAGTTTACTGTTTTTGATAGAATCACAATGACTGTGGCTAATAGGAAAAATCGAAAGACCTCTTAATCTTTCGTTCAAACTTCTTTATTTATGAGTCTAAGCCTTTTCATCGAAATCCATATCTGGAGTTCTACGTGCGTCTATAGCACCAGTGATTTTACGATAGAAATAGTCTTTATTTCTCCATATAGTGTCCAGATTTCCAATTAAAAGGAAAATACCATAAACTAGAAGAAACGGAATCATATACAATAACCAAGCTGTAAAACTAACACCTATCGGATGGTATTGTCCTTGTTCACCACAACACTCTTGAAATTCGAAACCATAAACTAGAAAAGTGTTGGATCTTCTATCTACGAAAAGTGAATAGAAGAATTCTCTGAAATCCAGTGATATGTTGCCTGTCATTAGAGCTACTGAAACTCCAACAACTAAACTTGCCAAAAACATAATGACTAAGAATGTTCTTGTTTTTGGAAGGAATTTGGGTCTTTTTTGAACTATTTTAAATACTATGAAATTGTAAGTTCCTGCAACAACAGCCCCTAGAACAATAGGCATTATAACGATCAAAAAATATGCTAACGTATATTTAGGATTATTTGGAAACGCTAATTCGCCTGATTTATTTAAAGGTAAGTTAGATCCCCAAATGTTTTCCAAACTGTAAAATCTGTGATTTTGAGCAAAATTCTGTTCTGCAACTAAATCATAACCATTTCTGAAGTAACCACTATCTCCTAGCATGAACAAACAAAAACCTAATATTAAAACCACCATTGGGGCGAAAAACCATACTAATACTGGTTTAGCTATTATACGTGAGCTTGGATCTTGTCCCGAATTTAATCCAAATGTAAGAAATACTGAAACCCAGTAATATGGACCTTCTAGAAAACTTTCTCCTCTCAAAGTATTTGTAATGCCCATTATTGTTACACTTATCAACCAAGTTGCAAATAGGTAAATACCCATCGGAGAGTGAAACCTTTTCCAAATGTATTTTAGAGCTGCTAAAATCCAATCTCTCCAAACACCAAAAAAGGTTCTTGGGCCTAATTCTGTAGAGCTTAAAGATTTTTCTTCAGATTTTACATTATCGGTGCTCATAATAATAACACGATTTATTTTACAATAAGCATTTTAAATCTTTTCTGTCCAAATAAGTTTCGTATATTTAAAAAATACTTCAACCAAAATGCTTTAAGTGTGTGGTATTTGAAGGTTTTAACGTATTGAGGCTCAAAATATGAGTAGTAACGAAGAATACACTTTAGCTTTGACCAGCTGCGGAATAGACGTTGGTACAACAACATCACACCTGATCTTTTCTAAACTCAAATTAGAAAAAATCTATACTCCTAGAGGAGTAAAATTTGAGGTTACAGAGAGAGAAATATTGTATAAGGGTCAGATTATCTTAACTCCTTTGATAGACGGTCAGAATATAGATTACTTAAAACTCGTAGAATTTCTTAAGGAGGAATATATACTAGCTAAGATGTCAATTGATGATATCGACACTGGTGCAGTTATTATAACAGGTGAAAGTGCAAAAAAAGAAAATGCAGAAGAATTGGTTAAATCATTAGCTCATAAGGCAGGTAAATTTGTTTGTGCAGCAGCAGGACCGAATTTTGAATCAGTTATTGCAGCGATGGGTTCTGGAGCCGTTCAATATTCAAAAAAATCACAAAAAAAAGTAATCAATATTGATATTGGTGGTGGCACTTCAAATATAGCAATTATAGAAAATGGAGAAATAATTGAAGCTGCTTGTGTTAATGTTGGAGGAAGGTTGTTAGCTTTTGATAAAAATAACAAAATTGTAAGAATCGAATATCCAATCAGATATTTAGAAGAAAAGTTAGGAATAAATTTCCAATATGGATTAGAAATCACAGAGAATCAAAAAAAGGAAATTGCAAAAATCCTAGCGGAAAGCTTATTTGAAGTCTTAGATCAGAAAATTGTTTCAGAAATTGCAAAAAAACTCTTGATGACAAATGAAATAGACCACAAAGAAGCAATAGATGAATATATCTTTTCGGGAGGAGTCGCTGAATATATTTACAACAAAACTAAACAAGAATATGGTGATTTAGGTAAACATCTTGGCGAAGAAATTAGAAGAATAATAAATAAAAAGAAACTCATAATACAAGAGCCCAAGGAATTAATACGTGCAACTGTAATTGGTGCAGGTCAATACACTCTCCAAGTTTCAGGAGTAACAACTCATATCTCTGATGAAGATGTGTTGCCTATCTATAACATCCCTGTTCTAGAACCAAAAATCAACAATAGAGAAATAACAGAAGAAAACATTAAGCGAGCAATAATCAAAAGTTTTAGTCTTTTTGACATTGATGAAGGCGAAGCTATTGTTGCTCTTTCATTCAAAGGAGCAATTGGTGGTTCTTATGCGGGATTAACAACGTTTGCTAAAGGAGTGGTCGGCGCAATACCCAACACAATTAAAAAAGAAAAACCAATCATAATGGTTTTTGATAGAGATGTGGGTAATTCAGTAGGAAATGTAATGAAAAGAGAAACCGATGCAACCAAGAATATCATATCTATAGATGAAATAATTGTTGAAGAAGGAGACTTCATAGATATAGATGTACCTAAAGCAGGAGGACAAGTTGTTCCTGTAGTTGTTAAATCATTAGTTTTTTCGAATTAGATTCTGGTTCGCAGAGAATTACCATCCTATTACTACCCCATCAGCTCGAGGACTTGTTCCTCCACAAAGAACACCATTTTCAGGATTTCGAGTAATAATCTGACCTCGACCAAATCTAGATCTTGCTAGACCAGATGTAGGAATTATTGTGTGCCCCATTTGACTCAAGGCTTTCATAACTGAATCTTCTATTCCTTCTTCCAAAGCCACATCACCTCCGCTTGTCCCATCAAGAATACAGAATCGAGGTCTATTCAATGCTTCTTGGGGATTCATATCAAAATCAATCATATTCAGCAAAACTTGCATATGTCCTTGAGGTTGATTAAAACCACCCATTACTCCAAAACTAGCATAAAGCTCTTTATTTTTTGTTGCTATACCTGGTATGATTGTATGATACGGTCTTTTATTAGGTGCTAAGCAATTAGGATGATCAAGATCTAGCGAAAAGTTTGCCCCTCTATTCTGAAGAGTAAAACCACATCCTTCTGGTATTAACCCTGTTCCAAATCCCATATAGTTTGAATTAATAAAACTACAGGCATTACCTTCGCCATCTGCGACTGAGAAATAAACTGTGCCAGAGCTCGATGTAGGAGAACCTTTTTGCACATCTATTGTAGCTTTTGTTGGATCAATTAGTTTTCTGCGTTTAGTTGCATATTTTTTTGAAATCAATTCTTCAATTGGAACATGAACTACATCTGGATCTGCCACATACCAACGAGTGTCTGCAAAAGCTATTCTCATAGTTTCAATCATTGTGTGAAGGTGATTTGCAGAAGAATGTTCCATATTTTCAATATCAAATTCTTCAAGAATATTCAATGCAATCAATGCGGTTATTCCTTGACCATTGGGTGGAATTTCATAGACATCAATTCCTCGATAATTAACAGAAATGGGTTTATCAAATGTGTTGTAATGATTCTTGAGATCATCAAGAGTCATATAACCCCCCATTGATTGTATTAAATTAATAATTGATTCAGCTATTCTTCCCTCATAAAAACCAGCTTTTCCATGATCTACTAATTCTTTGAATGTCTTCGCTAAATTGGGAATTTTCATTATCTCGCCCTCTTTGGGTGCCTCTCCATTTAGAAGCATTTCATTGGAATGTGGTCCTAACTTTAATTGTCTAACTCCTCTATTCCATGCAAGAGCTGTTATTGGTGCAACAGGGAATCCTCCTTCTGCAAGCTCAATTGCTGGCGTAAGAATCTCACCTAGAGTCATTGTACCAAATTTTTCAATTGTGTCTACCCAACCAGCTGCAGCACCTGGAACAGTGACTGTATGCACACTCAATGAAGGAAGTTCCTTAGTGATACCTAATTCTGCTAATTTCTCCGTATTTATGTCTGCAGGAGCACGACCACTTCCATTAATCCCTGAGACGATTTTTGTTTTATTATCGAAATATAGACAGAAACAATCTCCACCAATCCCAGTTGAACAAGGTTCAGTAACATTTAATGCAGCTGCAGTTGCTACTGCTACATCAGCTGCGTTTCCTCCCTGTTGCAGAATTCTCATCCCTGCTTCGGAAGCTAAAGGTTGACTAGATGCTACCATACCTCTACTCCCATAAACTGGAGCTCGGTATGAATCAAAACGAAAACTCATATGATAAAATAATGCTTGAAAAAATAAATCTAATGGTCGATCCTCAAAAAAATGAGGGTTTTTGTATTTCATTCATATCTAAACAATATTTATATGCCATGTCTAGTATTCAGAGTTATAATTTGAACAAGGTGAATTGATGAAATATTGGTTTATGATTTTATTAATAGTATCTTCAGCTTTTACCCCAAATGCTTCAATAAAGTATAATGAACTCTCAACATCCTTTGCTTCAGAATTTGCAACTCATCTCTCTCCGCAAGAGGATACTGGAAAGAATTATGAACCAGAATCTGGAACTGAATACTCACCATTTTTCCTCCTTAATCAATCAATACCAGTAGATTATTCTCCTATAGTCTTGATTCCTGATTATGATTGGTATGTAAACAATAGTTTGAATTACTATTCGGATACATATCTTGCGGGGATAAAAATCAATGAAACATCAATAGATCTAAGTACCTATACTCATGAAGATTTGGTCGCTGTTGGTGTGGATTGGCATGTTTCAGGTTATGGTTTGCATAGTTGTCACAATCTTAGTTATTCTGTTTATTCTGATACTTATGCACTATTAGCTAACGATACTATTGAAATAGAGATTCAATTAGATGAGCAACCTCAAATTGATTATGCAAACTCAAAGATAGAAATAGGTATTCAGGAATATCATCATATTGATTTTCCCAATGATTTCAAGTATACAATTTATCCAGATGGTTTGGTTCTATACTCCTTATACCTAACTGATGAAACCGTTACTTATGAAGGATGGATAAAAGATGAAAAATATATTGAACTGCTAGATTTGATTTGGTCATATGGCTTCTTTTATTTCAAAGACTATTATTTTGGTCCTGATGACAATTTGTTGTTAGACACAAACTATTACACAATGGTAACAATTGGAAATGAGAGTTATTACAAATTCTTCACAGGATTAACTACACCTGTAGTTGCTGGAGAATTATGGGATCTTATAGCATCTGAAGTTGCAGATCTCAACTATATTCCTAGAACTGGGATAAGACTCTTCGGTCGTTCTGGATTTTGGGGACTTACTTGGGGCTGGTGGTTTGGTATATTTGGTGGCACTGCAGTATTGGGTGTTGCAGCTTTCATAGGAAGCAGATTCAGAAGATGATTCTAATAGGAGTTAATAGTGAAATTTTGGCTTATTTGAACTGATAATGATTGAAGAAGCAATTTCAAGGTTTCAGTGCAATTTTTTAAATGACAAGAAACTCAAGAAGAAAATTAAGAAAAAGAATCAAATAGCACTCTTCTAAAATGGAGATCTTTACAAGAAGGTAGCATATTAGAAAGCAACTAGTTTTGTGCCAAAGAAATACTGGTATAATATGACAAAATCTTCTCATAAAACTCTAAAACAATTTTGTTTATTTTAATCCAATTTGTAGTATTAATGCCTTCATTAAGCAGAAAAGAAAGAATTTCTACTTCTCTGTTTATATTTATAGAACAGTATAATTCCATTTCACCAGAAAAGACTTGTAATAGATTTCTAACTGAACAAGTATATGACTCTAATCCTTCTTTGATTTTAGTTAATTCATAAAATATCTCATTAACTTGCTTCAACTTAAACTTAGTTTGAAGAATGTTTAGCTCTTTATCATTGTTGCTATGTTCCATTATGTCTCGCCAGCCGGTAATAATGATCGACACCCCTTGCCTTAAATGAACGTTGTTAATTTACAAATCTCATGTGTTTATAAATCTTATTAAATGAACAACGTTCACTAAAAAGACTTAATAATAGTATAAGATTACTAAAAACCATGAAACAAACTCGAGCTCGTTCCGAGGAAGCAAAAACTGAACAAATAGAACGAATTATAGAAACCAGTAGAGAGATTTTTCTAAAAGAAGGTTTCAAGGGATTTAGCATGCGTTCATTAGCTAATCGTTTAGGGATGTCACAAAGTAACTTATACAACTATTGGTCAAGTAAAAGAGAAATTTGGTTCGATATTATTAAAAATGATTTTAAGGAATTCGAAGAAGATCTAGTTAAAATTGCAGTTAAACATCAAGAAAATGTAGTTGAACTTTTAGAAAGTATTGCAGAATATTATTTTGCTTTTGCTAAAAATAATCCAAAGAGATATCAAATGATGTTCGTGCTTCCTCCTCCTCCTTCTGATAGCAAAGGACCAACTGAGCTTGAATTTGAACCACAAACAATTCAATTTTTGGTTAATATTCTAAAACAAGCAGCTGATGCTGGTCTGTTGAAAGGAGTAGATGTTGAAAAACTTGCTTTGTATTTGTGGGCATTAGTTCATGGGACAACATATGTTTCCCAATCTATAGTTTTTCATCCTGATGCTAAAATTGCAAAATTTGGATCAGCTGAAGAATTTCAAAAATATGTCATCAAATTAGTAAAACAACAATTTAGTGCTTTCATCTCTTCGAATGGATGATTTGTGTCAATTCTTTCAAAAAGATGTGCAATCTTAAAAATTCACTAGAATCTCTAAAAGTAAGTTCTAGTTTTTCACGCTAATTTCATTCCAAAGATTAGAACAATATATAAGTGTTTGAACTAGGGATAGCTTAAAGAGGTACTGTGAGGAATATTAAAATTAGTCCGTCCATTTATTGCTTGAATAAATTTTTAATTTAAATGAGCCTCTAGTACCTCTCTATTTCTTATCTAAAATACAAGAATAAATTATTTTTGATTTATACGGTATTGCATTAATATTACAAAGTATTAATAAAGAAAATAGAAGAAGTTCCATAGTAAATTGAAAACTGCGTACTAGACAAAAGAAATTGGTGACAAGATGAAAGAAATAGAGAAAGAGGATTTACTCAAAAGCTTAAAAGAGAATTCTGAAACATTAACACAAATCGATATGGATGCAGTTGATTTTGTACTATTGAAATTGAATGAGCTCAGATATGAGGTCAGTTTGAAATTACAAGAGAGGGAAGATAAAAAAATCAAGAAGAGTGTTTCTTAGGAACTTCTCTTTAAATTATTCTCTTTTTTTATCAGATTTAAGAAGTAGAATTATTAACATTTAAATAAAACTCCTTTCAGTCGATTCTGTGAAATCTTTACTTGAACCTATAGAATATATCAGTACTAATTTCGGACCTAGAATTGCTGGATCAGATGCTGATTATAAAACAATAGATTATATAGAAAAACAATTTCTCTCATTTACACCAAATGTAATGACAGAAGAATTCAATGTTGTTGGTAGGTCTCTTCAGTTTCTGATTCAATTTCTTGTTTGGGGATATTTTGTATCTACGTTATGCTATTTCTTTTATGCACCTCTGGTACCAGTTCTAACCATCATAAAGCTTCTAATTTTTTATTTAGCAAGATTTAAAGATCGCAATCTTGTTAATTTGTTTGTAAAAAAGGCAAAAACAAAGAACATAATAGCTATATTTGAGCCTACAGTTGAAAAAAAGAAATTAGTTATATTCTCTGCACATCATGATTCTGCATTCTACATGCCATTATTTGAGAAGAAAGTAAAAGAAGTAACAATAATTCAGAATAGCGCAATTGGCGGTATGATACTACTCTTAATATCTGGAATTTGGAAAGCTATTTCTTATTTTGTCCCTGCTGCTGGTATTTTAAGACTTTTTGATTATTCTTTGGGTACTCTAACAGTATCATGGTTCCTTCTACCTGATATTCTTTTTCTTATTTCTCTCGGTGGTTTAGGATTCGCTTTTTATTTTCTAAAGAATATGGTAACAAAAACCCCTGTGGTTGGAGCAAATGATAATTTGTCCTCAATAGCTGTATTATTTTCTCTAGGAGAATATTTGAAGGAAAATCCTCCTCAAAATCTAGAGATACGTTTAATCTCATTTGGTGGAGAAGAACCTGGAATGGTAGGAAGTACTTTCTATGTTAAGAATAATTTAGGAGAACTCAAAGAAGCTATAAACATAAACTTTGAAAATCTGGGGAGTGGAAAATTAGGCGTTATTGAGAAAGAGAAAGATAACAATATCAAACATGATATAGAACTAGTTAGATTTTTACAGAATATAGCAAATAAGAACGGTTTTGAGCTTCCATCTAAAAAAATTCACTATGGCAATACAGATGCAGGAAGTTTCTCAAAAAAGAATATTATTGCAACAACAGTTTTTTGTTATAACAAAGAGGATATTTTTGATTTATGGCATTCAACAGATGATATAGTAGACAATATAGATGAAAATATTCTAGGAGATGCTTTTGAATTTTCATTAAAAATTATTGAGGAAATCGAAAAAGAGAACTTAAAGAAGTAATAGATATTTCGAAAAAAATAATGGTAGCGCCTGGTGGACTTGAACCACCGATCTTCGGGTTATGAGCCCGACGGGTTTTCCATGCTTAGGGATCATGTGGAGAACCATCCACATAATTTACCCCAAGGCGCTAATCACTCATTCCCTTTACACATTCTTAATCTTTTAAACCTTTGTTTCTGTCATACGTTTTTTGCGGTGAAAGTTCTTCTAGTTTTATAAGAATGCAATAAAGCAAATTTAGAATGTCAAAAACAGTTTTATGGAAAACTTCATAACTTTTTCCACAAACTCTAGTAATAAATGTTTCAATCAACTGATGAATCAAGGTTTGTTCAGAAAGAAAGGATAAGGATATACACAATATTTGTCCTTCTGTTGATTGATGCAATAGTCTATTATGTTCCTTATCGTAACAATGTTTTGATTGGAAATCTTTTTGGTATTAGTCTATGGTTTTATTTCGGGATTTTGAATGCATTGCTAATTATTCTTGTTTACATGTTTGTCAAAGGCGAAGTAATTCTTGATTTTACTTCTCAAGAATTGATTTTTAATGAATTCAAAAGAAGTAAGAAATGGTCATTTTCAAAACTATTAGGTGTTTATCTTTTAGCTTATGAAGGTGAGTATCTTATCCGAATAAGGCAACAAAGATTACAAACACTTGATATCAGAGTAAAATTTGAGCAAGCATATTTATTAGTGGATAAATTTGAGGAACTGGGATATAGTTTTGTTACTGTACGACTAGATAAACCAAAACGATTATCCTACACATTCCCAATTCTTCTTTCTAAATATGAAAAAAAACCTAATGGTTTCAATCCTGAAATTCCAGAGTGGTATAGAGGAATTACTCTACGAACAAAATTACTATCTATAACCTTATCTCCTTTAATGTATATCATAAGTGCTACATTGATTGTAAGAATTCCATACCTCCTTGAAGGATTATCTTTTACTAAAGGAATAGTTACATTCATCTATGCTCTTACAGCTTTTATTCTATTTGATGGAGGTTTATATTTCCTATTTGGAATATCATTCTTGGTATTTATAGCAAAAAGCATAAGCAAAATCACATCACGATTACACTCAAGCGACAATCCCTAAAAAATAAGTAGAGAAAAATTAATGTGCCCCTCTTCTTTTATAATGATAATGAAAGAATTTTCAGGTATACTAATTTCAAGTGCAAGAACCTTGGAACGAAATTCCTCAAGTGAAATGTTCTACTTGCTATCAGAGATACTAGATTATGAAAACGTCGATGTAAAACCTGTTATAGATATCTCTGGATTATCTATAGCAATTTTCTCTGAAAATCCAATTTTAACATTAGAGAAGATTAAAGCTGAAATTGAGAAAGATAATTCGGTTTTACAGTACTCACTTAAACTTGTACCTATTCAATATAGAACAAACTCTTCAATTGAAGAGATGGAAGAAGTCATGGTAATTTTTAATGAACAAATAGGAGAGGACGATACTTGGAGAATCACCCTCCGAAGAAGACATTCTCAATTATCTAGGGATGAGATAATTCACTCTTTAGCTGCAATTATGACAAATGGTAGTGTAAGGCTAGAAGATCCTGATTATTACATAATTGTTGAAATCTTGGGAAAATGGTCCTATTTATCCCTTTCTCCAATATCAGAGATATCTGTTTCACATTACATTTCTGATCAAAAAAAAGATGAGTTTACTTTTTGAATCAGTTATTGAAATATAATTAAAAAAAATAAAGAAGAAAGATTTTAACTTTCCATTTTACTTAGAGGTCTCTGATTTTTTAAAGGTCTCTTGCGGAAACGGTTTTTCTTCCGTTAGCTTTAGCTCTTCCAGCTGCTATTTTAACCATTTTAGCAATCTTTTCGTCTAAAGCTTTTAGGAGGTCTCCACCAACCTTATAATCACCGA